>JAUXXQ010000190.1 GCA_030684815.1 Methylobacter sp.
CAGAAAGCTTATGTACATTGACATAACACAGCGGGCTGTTGGGGGGCGTGTAATTTCTCTCATGGCGGGTGTCCTATTTGTTTTTACTAGGCTATGTCACTTTGATCTCGCTTTTGTTAATTTGTCAATGCGTAAGTCCTACTGCATTAAATGGCCGTGCCGAAGTGCTGGTCACCTTGAATATTGCCGATTTTATTCCCGCCAGCCATTTTCGACTGCCGGTGTCGACCCCAGGCGCTTTTTTACGTCAGCTGCAAGAGGAGAAAACCTGATGACCAACTACGCACTGCGTGTCCCCGAATCTCTCTTTACTTACGCCCGTAAGGTGGCGGAGGAAGAGCAGGTATCAATGAACCAGTTTTTTGTCATGGCCATTGCTGAAAAAGTTTCCGCATTGAAGACCGAGACTTATTTCCGTGAACGGCAATCTCGCGGCGAACCCAATGCTTTTGACACATGGCTCAACGCCAGCCCTGACGCAGAGCCGATGGCAGGCGATGAACTGACTTGACTTGGCATCTGTCGTAACCGGTTTATTCCTTTGGTTCGATTAAATACCAGTTTATACTGGTGGGATAAAAGTGATCCTCATAGTGAATGGGGGCTTGATGAAGACGACCGGAAAGTCCGCGCCGAGTTTATGTTTTCTGACATGGAACTGATCGGCATCCCGCATTGCATCGTGATGGGTGACCGCGGTCTGGATTCCGGCACGGTTGAATACAAAGCCAGAACCGGCGATGCCAACGAAGAAATCTCGTTTGCTGAGGTGATTGGATTTTTAAAGGCGAAGTTGGCTTAACAGGTAAATAACGAAGGGCACGAAGACATAAAGCTTCGTGTCCTTTGCGCTTGTAAAACTTCAAACTTGATGTGATGTTGCAACAATAGTCTTACTTGAATCTTGAATCTTGAATCTGAATAACTGGTTGCGACCCAGAGCTGTCAGATAAGATTTTAAAATGCGGGGACAACAAATGACAATAAGCTGTCATTCAAAATGTAGGTGCAGCTGCTATTTCTTTTGCCCCATTGTTCTTATATTAAAGCCATCTATGTAAATATTGGCAATCGCGTAATTATATTTTTGAGAGTATTTTTTATCTTGCAACATACCAATATCTTTTAAGCGCTTCAAAAATGCATCAAAAGTTTCAAATTGTTCGTGCAATTGCGTTGATTTTTGCCAGAAATCTTTTAATTGCTTATCGCTAAATAAAGACCCTAATTCACCAATATTATTAAAGAACTCAGATAACTCTTCATATTCTTCTTTAATATCACTGCATCGTTCTACGGAAGCAGCTTCCAAACCTTTTGTAAGTGAATTCCAACGCAATAAATGGTCAGAAGGCGCTGTTTTTCCTTGGGTTTGCTTTAACTCAAATTCTTGGGCGTTTTTAAGTAAAATAGTTAGTGCGCGTGGATAAGTATTACCGCTAGAATCTGTTAAGCGAGAATAAACCCATGTTGAAACATAAGCATTTTGAGTCTTTTGACGACGTAATCCCCATAAAGGCGATAAAATTTGACGCAAAGATTCTATGTTACACTCATCCAATTGATTGTCAGGTAAAGGAATAATCCGATTAGCAAGATTTCTAAATTTATCTGACCCTGCAATCGCCAAACGATAAGCCAGACGAAAGAAATCTTCTTCGTCCCATTTTAAAAGTAAAGTTCTTTGGTCGCCAAAATGACTTTTATTTGTAAAAACCAAATTACTCCAAATATCTTCGCGCAAAAAAACTTTAAAGCGAATTTGATACAAACTGTTATTGTTGGTATCATAAATTAAACGCATCAATCCACCAAGGGCTTCTTTTTGCCAAGATGTATTTTCTTTAATATCTTGGTCTAAATCATCATAAAGCAACCATATTTTTTGATTTTTCGTTTTTAAATGGCCATTTAAGTGCGTGATAGCATCTCGACATAAGCCACTAAGTTCTATGTCATTAACAAATTCTAATAATTTGGCAGTATGTTTAGATTCCCATGCACTATATTCAGTTGTATTAAAATTTTTTAAGCGAGAGAGCAAGCCAGTTAATTTTGCTTTTTTTATAATTTCGCTAAATTTAGGATAAGATTGATAAAGTCGAATCACCGCATAAGCACGCCATAATGATAACCAATCTGTATCATCGGCTGTTATTTGCTTTTGAATATCTGAAAAAACATCTGCATTCGGTTTAAAGCTATTGCTAACACCATGTCCTGAAATAATTGTCACATTATCCAAGCGACCACGAGAACGTTTTTCAGCATTTTCTCTGTGTTGGGTAAATAAAGTATATAGCGTTGATTTTCCGGTTCCTTTTCTACCGCGAATAACCCACACTTGATCTTCTAAACAACGGTCAAAATCGGCTGTTTTTTGAAAAATTGCATCAAAATCAGTATCTAAAATACTCGCTGCGTTACGTTCTGGAAAGTTTAATGATTTGATAAGTTCTAAGCGATTGGATTCTGCCAATAATGTAGCCGTCTCTTCAACGCCGCTAATTTCAAGTAGTTGATTAGCAAGCGGGGCGTAATAAGGTAAAGCAGGCTCTACTGGGAATTGATTGCTGACTGCAATATTGAGGTCATAGTAGATTGAAATCGGTTCTTCATCCTCGATTAAATTTAAGGAAGGTTTTATTTTTTTTACTAAGAAATCACCAGCTTCACCCACAGGAATAGGCGATAAAACTAATTTAGCTTGAACTCCTGTTAATTCTTTTAATAAATTTCTAACAAAACAAATCCCTTCGGCATTTTGTTGACTGGGATATAAAACTACAAAAGCTTCATCAGCAAGCTGTAATAAAGATAATCCACCCCATTCATTTAATCCGGTACGCGCATCAATCAGCATAATATCGGGTTGATATTGATTCCATAGCTCCTCTTCAAATTGATACCAAGGGTCTGTGTTTGCAGAAAATAAATGCGTAGTGGAAAGAATGGATAAACGCTGAATATAACGTTGTCCTATTTTTCCGGCGGGGACAATAAATAAATCGCGACGTGATTGGCTATCTTTAACGCTATAAATAATATTAGTTAATTCAATTTGCGGCTGATGATGCTCATCAAAAAAACACGTTTGTCGTTCCCATAAATAATCAATCAAGCCTTCATCAACAGGCTTATCAATAGGTGGTAACAAAGCTTGTAATCCTGGGGCTTCTACATCCATATCTACTAAAACAACGCGCTTGCCTTGTCTTGCTAATTGAAAAGCGGTTTGAATTAACGCAGTTGTTCGTCCAACGCCGCCTTTATAAGAATAAAACACCACGCGCTTAATAGAATGTTTTGGTTTTTTAGCAAATGAGGTTTTACCCGCAGATAACATTTCTACAGCATCTTGCCATGATAAAGGAGCGGCATCTTCTGTGTTTGAAATTGAAATACCCTCACTAGTCGCTTCTTCAATGGTATAAAGCTCTATGATTCCTGGCGTTAATCCCGATTCTTTAATTAACGGTTCAACTTGTTCCAAGCGTTCTTTTCGAGTCTTTTTTTTAAATTGATTTGAAATAATGGTTAGTAAAACAAATCCGCCTTTGCCAATATCTAATTCAAATTGTTTTGGGAACTTCTGATTCAGAGCCTTTCTGAGTTGGATTGCAGCTTTCATAGGATTGTTTTCTCGTTTTTTTCTAACCAACCACAAACATAATCAAAACTTTTTTGCCAATCTTCTTGAGATTGAGTGGTTTGTGGAATATAGCGCAAGCTGATGTAATCAACCTCAGTTGATCCTAACGGATAAAGGATGGTTTGAAGATGCTTCAATAGCTGAATATCCAACTTAGCTTTTTTATGAAAGTCGGACATGCGTTTGAGAGCTGTCAATAAACCATGACTCGGATTCATAACAGGTTGATTGTACATAGAATCTTTCGGTCGGTTGCTATTATCATCAAACTTGTTAATTCGATGATAATCAAGCAATAAGGATTTTAGGCGACACTCAACCGCTATCCCACCCAAATGAAAAATAGCAATTGTATGATTTTGATCTCTAGGTAACGCAAAAATATCATTTTTTCTTGCTAAATAAGCACCTGCAAAGTCTTCCATAGATATAATGTTTTTTAAAATAAAAAATTAACCATAGCAGCGTAAGTTGGATTGCCGCTTTTTGCAACCCAATACCCCAATAACTCTTTTAATCATCGCAAATTTACTGCGCCCACGGAATAAGTAATGCAATATTGCAAATCACTAGGCCACTGATTCAGGTTTTATGATCAAGCATATATAGCTAAACTGTCAGGAAGACAGCTATCCATTCAAGTGCTGTCACTCACAACGGCAACGCAGTAATCCGCTATTAGCCTAATACTGACACACACACAAAGCTCGAAGGCATGTATTCTTACCAAGTATGGAAAGCTAACCCAATTTAAAAAAGCCAACTTCCTCATCCAAAACTTGGCTCTGATCATTCAACATGTGCGCGGTTGCGGATAATTGCTCCGATGCGGCGGCATTGCGTTGGGTGACTTCATCAAGCTGCTTCATCACTTCGCTGATTTGTTTGATCGATTCGGCCTGCTGGTTTGATGCCGCACTGATTTCTTGCACCAAGGTGGCGGTTTTTAGAATATCCGGCAGCATGGTGGTGAACAGCTGTTCAACATGTTGCGTGACCTGTGCCGATGCGGTAATTAAATCGCGGATGTCTTTTGCCGAATCATGGCTGCGTCCTGCCAATTTGCGCACCTCGGTGGCGACCACTGAAAACCCAAGCCCGTGTTGGCCGGCCCTGGCCGCTTCAATAGAGGCGTTGAGCGCCAGGATGTTGGTCTGGTAGGCAATGTCTTCAATCAACACAATCTTCCGGCTGATTTTATCCATGGCCTCCACCACTTGTTCAACCACTTGATTACCCTGCTTGGCTAGGTCTGCACAGGTTTTGGCGATTTTTTCGGTGGTTTGGGCGTTGGCAAAATTATGCTCAATCGACTCGCGCAGTTCATCGACCGATGCTGTGGTTTCGTCGATGCTGGCGGCCTGCTGGCAGGTGCTTTGGCTTAGCGATGCGGCGGCTGAACTGGTTTCTTGTGCCGCGTCCAAAATCTGTTGGGCGCAACTGTGTATGGTTTTAATAATGCCGCTTAAACGCGATTCCATTATGCGCATGGCGGCAAAAATGCCCTGATGCAGTTCATGGTCGTTGTGCTGCACTAAATGCCCCTCGGCAATCGCTTCGGCCATGACGCACACTTCGCTAGGTTCGCCGCCTAATTGGCGTGCAATATCGTGCCGTAAAACAAAAAACAGGCTCAATGCCAACGCTATCAAGCCGGTGACGATGGTGCTGACCAGAATTAAAAAAGTGAACGCCTGGCTTTTTAAGGTGTTTGTTTTTTCAAAAAACAATAAGGATAAGTGGTCTTCGACTTTTTTCAACAAATCGATTTTATGGGTCTGCCTGTCAAACCAATAGGTGGCATCAATGGCGAAATTGCCCAGATTGCCTTGTTTCAGTGCGACATCACGCATACGCTGGGTTTCTGCAATATCTTGGCCGGTGAGTGTTTGCCGGTAAAACTGTTGCGCCGCCGAGTCGGCAAAAGATAAAAACACGTCGATAAAGGTGTTCTGCACCGCAATCAGGCTGATCAGGCGTTCATACATCCCCGGCCCGAATTTGTCCATGGCAAAGGTATTGGATAAGGTCGCACGCTCGATGCCTGCCTGTTCTTTGCTTTTAAGGAAATTGGCATAAGCCGACAATTGCGCGCTCATGGTGGTGTCCAGGCTTAACTGCGGCAAATAAGAAATAATATCCAGAAACTGCGCATTGACATCCGAGTAATAGCCAATGGCTTGCGCGGCGGGAACGGATAAGCCAAGAATGCTTTGGCGCATTGGCTGTATGCGTTCCAGTTCAGCCAAGACTTTATGCAGCGGCGGGGCAACCTGGGCATCGGCCTTAATATCGGAATTTTGCAAGCTATGTTCCAGGGCATTGAGTTTTTCGGTAGTTAAGCGGTGCTGTTCCTGCAATTCGCTGCGGAACTTTTGGCCGTTGCTGCCTAAGAAACCCGCCGACATGCCGCGTTCTTTTTGCAGCTCGTGCACCAAAGCGCTGGCATGGAATGAAAACACCGCCAATTCGCTGACTTTATCGGCGACGGACATGGCTTTAAATTGCTGGGCAATGGTGAATGCAGACAAACCTAATAACCCCAATAACGGAAAAATCACCAAGGCAATTATTTTCCGGTTAAATGACAAACGCTCTAGCATGGCAGACCCCTTGTTTTTATTATAATTAATGAATATAAAACGCTGTTTATCGTCGTCCGATCAAATCCAATGTCCTTTCCGGCAGGTTGTCAGCGCTCTTGCCTTCCAAATACAAGCGCGCATCTTCATGTACTGTCGTCATAAACCGGATCAACTGCATCTCGTGCTGCATTTTCTGTTCAATATCTTCCGCTTCCCACATCGTATTCAGCAACTGTTTTGCATGATGATGAATGGTGAAAGCGACCGCCTCGGGCAAATGGGTATAACTGGCCTGAATTGACGATTTAAGCTGATCCAATGACGCCAAGTATTGCTTATAGTCTTTAATATCCTGTTTGCATTTGGTTTTAAACATCGACAGCTCGGCATTGTGCTGAGTCTTCAGCAAACGAATGTCATGGTTTAGCTGCTCACTTTTCTTTTTCAGCTCAGCGGCCAACGCCTCTTCGGACAGGGCGTGGGCGTGTTTGAGCGCATCTTCACGGTGCTGATTGGCCTCACGCCATTGCAGTTTTTTATCTTTAAGCGAGTACCGCAATTTAAGCCATTTTTTTAACACCGTCATGCGCTAACCAAAGAGGAAATTCTTTGCTGCAATGTCAACAAGGCCTCAATATTTTGTTGGTTTCGATGGCGGGCATGGTCTTGCTGCAATTGCCGATAAGCAGTTTCCGGCAGTTTGGTTTTGATTGCCAGCAAATCTTGATCGATGGTTTTGGATAACGAGCGGATATGTTTGCGGTTATTAAGCATCAACAAGCGCTTTCTGTTCAGCTCATGCGTGTATCTTATCTGCATCTTTTTAAAATAAAACAAGCGCCCGATTTGCTCGTGCCGTCCCTGAACAAACCACAACCGCCGTTGTGCCCGCCGTTCGGCTGAAAAATAATCGGCCATAGCCTGAAAGGTTACCTTAATGGTGCCTACCAGTCCGGCGATGGTAAGCACTAAAAATGCACCTAACAGCATGGCCGAAGCCAACATCATGCATAGTGCCGGCAGGCCGGGCACAGCCAAGCGTAACAACAGCTGCACCAGCAAAAACACCGGGAATGACGCTAAAGCCAACCACAGGGACAGTCTAATAATCAAAATAACAACCGTAAAGTGAACCAACAGGCCGCCTATTGTACTCAAATTTTTCCAGCCGCCACATGCCTATGGCATAAACACAAATTAATTTCGGCAGTACCGGCTAACCTGTATGGGGCGGCAGCAGCCCCTGAACAGCCCTCAGCATGGGACGTGTGCGTTACCGTACCGACGATGCCTAATGTTGCCGTTATGCTGTTTTCCGGTGACTGAAAGGTCAAGCAAATGGCTTGCCGCATTAATCACAGGCAAAAAATTTTCACCGCGAAGCTCACCAAGAATGAAATGTCGCGGCCTCTGTGTTTTTCGTGGCGAAGAGGACGTTACGCGTTTTGGCTTCCCATTTAAAGCGGGACAATCATGCCGAAGTAGACCTTCCAGGTTTTTAAAACCTGGAAGGTCTGTCCCGCGCTAAGTTGATAGCCCGTGTTTTGTATGCACCACACTGATTTTAATGACATCAATCGATTAATCGATGGGTGATCCGGCTGCAAAAAAGCACTTGGCTGCAGGCAGCCCCAACCTAAGGAATACAGATGATGAAATTACGGGAGCATAGACGTAAAACCAGGCTGACCGATCCGGGCGGTGAAGATACCCCGATCAGATTTGAGCTGTTTAGCAATGAACGGCTGGCCCAGCATGCTGTCAGTTTGGCGAAAACACAAAAAGCCAGTGTCCGTCCTGACGGCCTCAAGCTGATGCCGAGGGTGCGCGAGAATTCCAGGGTGTTGTTTGAGGCTTATCAGGCCATAGGCAAGACCGCACGCGAGCGCCGGGCGATTACACCGGCCGCAGAATGGCTGCTCGACAATTTCCATGTGATTGAAGAGCAGGTCAATGACATTAACCTGCATTTGCCCGAAAAATTTTACAAGCAATTGCCCAAGCTAAGCGATGGTTTTCTAGCCGGTTATCCGCGTGTTTACGGCATTGCTTGGGCGCTGGTCGCGCATACCGACAGCCGTTTTTCTGCCGAGCAGATGGCGCTTTTTATCCGCGCCTACCAGGACATTCAGCCGCTCAGTATTGGCGAACTCTGGGCGCTGCCGATTACCCTGCGTATCGTGATGATCGAAAATTTGCGCCGTTTGGCATTGAGGATCATGCGTTCCCAAGCCGGGCGGCAATTGGCGGACGAGTTTATCGATCAAGTCGACCAAGCCGATTTTTCGGCCCAGGCGGCCATTTTGCCTGCCGCGCCTTTACGTCAGGCTTTTGCCGTTCAGCTGGTGCAGCGCTTGCATGAACCGCATCCGGGCACGACACCTACACTCGACTTTTTGAACCCTTGGCTGGATGAACAGGGCGTCACGCTGGATGAAATCGTGCATCGCGAACACGCCGTGCAGATTGCCTCCAATCTGACCGTGCGCAATATCATCACCAGTATGCGCACCATTTCGGCGTTCGACTGGCCGCAGTTTGTTGAAGAGGTGAGTCTGGTCGATGCGTGTTTGCGCGCCCACCCCACTTACAACGCCATGGATTTTTTGACCCGCGACCGTTACCGTCATGCGATTGAGGATCTTGCCAAACGCTCGCCGTACAGCGAGGTTGAAATTGCCAATAAAGTCATCGGCAAAACCGATGCTATCGGTAAACAGGCCGTTATCGACCGGAAAAGCCAGGAGCCCGGTTATTACCTGATCGGCTCAGGCCGCCGCGAGTTTGAACAGGAACTCGGCTTTCGCCCCAGTTTCAGTCAAAAACTGCTGCGCGCCTATATTGAATATGCGACGTTTGCCTATTTGTCCAGTCTCAGCTTGTGTACCTTGGCCCTGATGGCGCTGCCGTTGGCCGCCGCATTCGGGGCCGGACTCGGTGATTTTTCCGTTGCGTTGATTGCCCTGTCCGTTTTATTTCCTGCGTCCGATATTGCCACCGGTTTGGTCAATCGTCTGGTCATTGCCGTGGTGCCGCCACGGCATTTGCCCCGGCTTGAACTAAAAGACGGCATCCCGGAGAGCCTGCGTACGTTTGTGGTGGTGCCGACGATGTTTGTCAGTGCCAGGGACGTGAAAAAGCAAATCGATGACATGGAGGTTCATTATTTGTCCAACCCGGTCGGCGATGCCCGTTTTGCGCTGTTGTCGGATTGGGTGGATGCAGACCAGGAAACTTTGCCGGAAGATGCGTCGTTGCTGAGTCTAGCTATTGACGGGGTGGATGCGCTGAATGCCCGGTACGGGGAGCAGCGGTTTTTCCTGTATCACCGTAAACGGGTCTGGAACCCCGGTGAACATAAATGGATGGGCTGGGAACGCAAGCGCGGCAAACTGCACGAGTTTAATCGTCTGCTGCGCGGCGCGGAGGACACCACCTTTATGCCGGTTCACGGGCAAGCGGCCTCGGCGCCGCCGGGCGTCCGTTATGTCATTACCCTGGATGCCGACACCAAGCTGCCGATCGACTCGATACGCCAATTGGTGGGTACCGCCGCCCATCCGCTCAATTGGCCAGTGTTGGATCCGCAAACGCGCCGCGTGGTCAGCGGTTACAGCATTTTGCAACCCAGAGTGACGCCGACCCTGCCGCAACGCCGGGAACATTCGTTATTCCATCAGCTTTTTTCCGGTGCCTGCGGCATGGATGCCTATTCCAGCTCAGTCTCCGAAGTCTACCAGGATCTGTTCGGGCACGGCACTTACAGCGGCAAGGGCTTGTACGAAGTCGATTCATTTGAAGCCGCGTTGGCCGGTCGCGTACCGGAAAACACCCTGCTCAGCCATGATTTGTTTGAGAGCGTGTTCGCCCGTTGCGCGTTTGTCAGCGACATTGAGTTGTATGAAGAATTCCCCTCCCATACCGAAGTCGCCGCGTCACGGTCGCATCGCTGGGCGCGCGGCGACTGGCAGTTATTGCCCTGGATTTTAGGAGCCCTCGGCAAAGATATGCCAATGATCGGGCGCTGGAAAATGCTCGATAACTTACGTCGGACGTTATCGGCACCGGGTGCCTTTATCACGCTGTTACTGGCCTGGTCTATGCCCGGTGCGCCGTTGGTGATGCTGATGGGTCTGGTCTTGGTTGCGTTGATGTTGCCGACCTTTTTCGCCATTGCCGGACTCAGGCTGCGCGCTAACATTCCGTGGCGTAACCAGTTGCGCACGGCGGCGGAAAATGTAGTGCTGGCTCTGGGCAACAGTCTGGTTACGCTGACGCTGCTGGCGCAACAGGCTTGGCTGATGACAGACGCCATTGCCTGCACGTTGGTGCGGTTGTTCATTACCCGGCGAAAATTGCTCAAGTGGGTCACTGCGTTGCAGGCAAAGACTACGGCGAAGCATTCGGTGGCCAGCCTAATCAGACCGATGGGGAACGTGGCTGCGGTGGTGGTTTGCGCCGGTGCGGCGGTGGTGGTGTTCAACCCCGCTGCGCTTGAAATTGCCGCGCCGTTCTTGTTGCTATGGCTACTGTCCCCGGTGATTGCCCATATTCTCAGTTTGCCGCCGAGACTGGATCCGGCCGAATCGTTGCTGCCTGAAGATGCGTTGCAGTTGCGCCAAATCGCCCGGCGTACCTGGCGGTTTTTCACCACTTTCGTCACCAACCAGGAAAATTATTTGCCGCCGGACAATTTTCAGGAAGACCCCGACCCGGTTATTGCACACCGCAGTTCGCCGACCAATTTCGGCCTTTATCTGTTATCGGTGCTCGCCGCCCATGATTTTGGCTGGTTAGGCATTATCGATACGGTCGACCGTCTTGAAGCGACCTTGAACACCTTGAACAAACTGCCGCGGCTGCATGGCCATTTTTACAACTGGTATGATACGCGCACCCTGCATCCTCTGGAACCGCGCTATGTGTCAACCGTCGACAGCGGTAATTTGGCGGGACATCTGCTGGTCGTGGTGCAAGGCTGCAAGGAATTGGCACAGCAACCTTATTCGACTGCCGTGGTATTGGGCGGCATTGCCGATAGCCACAGGCTGCTGTTAGCGGCGCTGGCGACACTTAAAAACGACCGGCGCATGTTGATGGTGACGCAGGACGATTTGCAGGGAAAAGCCGACAAACTGGGTGAGTTGTTGGCGGCAGTGCCTCTGAACCATGACGCTTGGCTGTCGCAATGGCGGCAAATTATTTACTGTGCCGACGGCCTGTTGGATTTGGCCCGGGCCTACGCTGCCGAGCGCGGCGAACTGATGGACGACAGCGAGGTATTGGCATGGGCCACGCTGTTGCACGCGGATGTCCATTCCCACCAGCGCGACCTGCAAAACCTGGGCTCATTGATACATGTTGAGTTGCCATCTGACGACCAGCCGCAAGCGGAAGCCCAGTGCTGGCAAACACTGGTCCGGCGCTTACATGCGTTGGAACGGCAGGCGCATGAACTCTTCGTCGAGATGGATTTCCGTTTCCTTTACGATAAAAACCGGCATTTGTTTTCGCTCGGCTACCGCGTCGACGACAATGTCATCGACGACAGCTATTACGATCTGCTCGCCTCTGAGGCGCGTCTGACCAGCTTAATTGCCATCGCCAAGCGCGAAGTGCCGAGTACGCACTGGTTTCATTTGGGGCGTCGGGTGACGCGTACCTCGCAAGGTACGGTGCTGTTGTCCTGGTCCGGTTCGATGTTTGAATATCTGATGCCGTCGCTGGTGACTTATACGCCGCGTTACAGCTTGCTTGACCAGACTTGCCGATTGGCGGTGTCCAGCCAGATCGAATACGGTGAAGAATGCAATGTGCCGTGGGGCGTCTCCGAATCGGCGTTTAATGGCCGCGACTATTGGTTCACTTACCAGTATTCCGCTTTTGGCGTGCCCGGCTTGGGCATGAAGCGCGGACTCGCCTTTGACCTGGTCATTGCACCTTATGCGACGGCGCTGGCGGCGATGTACCACAACCGTGCCGCCGCCGTGAATTTCACGCGCCTGGAAAAACTGGGCGCGCTGGGTCGTTACGGCTTTTTTGAAGCGCTCGATTTCACCCCGACGCGGCTGGCGGAAAACCAACAAGTGGCGTTTGTGCGCTGCTATATGGCGCATCATCAAGGCATGTCGTTGGTGGCTTTGGCCAATGTCGTCTACGACGGCGTTATGCGCCGCCGCTTCCACCGCACCCCGATCATTCAGGGCGCTGAAATGCTGTTGCAGGAGCGGGTTCCGCACGGCGCTGACAGCGGCATCCCCGACTTCACCCAGGCTGAAGCCGAAGTCAAGGAAATCGTGCAGCCATCGGTGCGCCGCCAGCCGTCGCCGATGTCCCCGATACCGGCGACGCATTTGCTGTCCAATGGCCGTTATGGGGTGATGGTCACGGCTGCCGGATCGGGTTACAGCGTCTGCGAAAAGATGGCGGTCACGCGCTGGCGTGAAGATGTGACCCGCGATTGCTGGGGCAGTTATATCTATTTGCGCGATGTCGCCAGCGGCGATATTTGGTCGGCCGGGTATCAGCCGACGACGGCGGTTCCAGATAAGTACGACGTGGTTTTTCTCGAAGACCGGGCGCGTATCTCCCGTGAAGACGGCGCTATCGCCAGCCATCTGGAAATTATTGTGTCGCCGGAAGATGATGCGGAAATCAGGCATTTGAGTTTGACTAATAACGGCGCCCATACCAAAGTCATCGAGGTGACTTCATACGCTGAAATTGTGCTCGCACCGACGCTGGCCGACAGCGCCCATCCGGCATTTTCAAACCTGTTCATCCAGACCGAATTCCTGCCTCATGCCTCTGCGCTGATCGCGCAACGGCGGCCCAGGTCAGACAATGACCCGCAGATGTGGGCGGCCCATGTGCTGGCCTGCAGTGACAGCTCTGAAGGCGTCCAATACGAAACCGACCGGATGCGCTTTGTCGGTCGGGGGCAGACTTTGCGGACACCCGCCGCTGTGGCGGATGGCCGCCCGCTCAGCAATACCGTCGGCGCCGTGCTTGACCCGATTTTCAGTCTGCGTACGCGGGTCAGTATCGAAGCGGGGGCAACGGTCAACCTGACCTTGACCACCTTGGTTGCCGCGTCGCAACAGGCGGCCTCCGAGCTGGCCGATAAGTATCACAATCCGGCTGCGTTCGACCGCGTTTCCGATCTGGCCTGGACACATGCGCACATACAGTTGCGCCATTTGCGCATCAAACCTGATGAGGCTCATTTATTTCAAGCCTTGGCTAATCGCTTGCTCTATGCCGATCCGTCGTTGCGGGCGAGCGGCAAACTGATGCTGCTGAACACGCTTAATGTGACCGGTTTATGGCGGCTTAGCATTTCCGGCGACCGTCCCATCGTCTTGTTGCGCTTATCGTCAACAGAAGACCGGGCGATTGCCGACCAGCTATTGCGCGCCCACGAATATTGGCGCATGAAGCGCTTGTCCATTGACGTGGTGATTTTGAATGAAAAAGAAATCACTTATGCCAATGACTTGCAGACGCTGTTGGATGGCATGGTGCGCGAATACAAAGCGATTGCAACCCGTCATGAGTACAGCGGGCAAGGCGACATTTTTGTCCTGCGTGCCGATCTGCTGTCGGAACAGGAGTTGGTGTTGTTACAAACATCGGCTCGCGCAGTGCTGTTAAGTAACCGTGGCACCTTGGCGGAACAACTGATGCGGCGTCCCAAACCTGTGCCGGATTTTATCCGGGCCAAGGCCTTGCCTGCTGCCCCTGCCGACAACGGGGTACTCAGCACGCCGACCGATCTCGAATATTTCAACGGTCTGGGCGGCTTTGCCGACGACGGGCGCGAATATGTGATTGTGCTCGGCAAAGGGCAATGGACGCCCGCGCCCTGGATTAACGTGATCGCCAATGCGCAATTCGGTTTTACCGTGTCGGAGCAGGGCGGCGGTTGCGTCTGGAGTTTGAATAGCCGTATGAATCAGTTGACGCCGTGGTCGAATGATCCGGTCAGCGATACGCAGGGCGAAATATTTTATTTGCAGGACAACGACAGCGGCGAGGTGTGGACGCCGACGGCGTTACCGATCCGGGTCGATAACGCCCGCTATATGATTCGCCACGGCCAGGGTTACAGCAGTTTCGAGCATGTTTCCCACGGCATTCACAGCAGCTTGCGGCAATTTGTCAGCACCGACGATCCGGTCAAGATTTCTACGCTAACCTTGAAAAACACCACCGGCCGCAGCCGCCGATTAACCGTGACCGCCTATGTGGAATGGGTGCTCGGCGCCACCCGCACCAACACCGCGCCTTATGTTGTGACCGAACTGGATCAGGCCACCGGCGCGCTGTTTGCCAGTAATCCCCTGGATATGGATTTTGGCCGGCGCATTGCGTTTGTCGATTTTGCCGGGCGGCAAACCGCGTGGACGTGCAACCGGACTGAGTTTATCGGCCGTAACGGCAGTTTGGAGGCACCGATTGCCTTGAGCCAAGCGAGGGCATTGAAAAAGCGTGCGGGCGCAGGGCTGGATCCGTGTGCGGTCTTGGCAACGCAAGTGGAGCTTGCCGCAGGTGAAAGCATTGAGCTGGTGTTTTTGTTAGGGCAGGGCGGTGATCGTAATCATGCAGGGGAATTGATCCGGCGTTATCGGGCGGCGAACATGCAGGACACTTTTGCCGCCGTGAAGCAATCATGGGCCAAGACACTTGAGAAAGTTCAGGTGAAAACGCCGGACAGAGGGTTGGATATCATGCTGAACGGCTGGCTGCTGTACCAAACCCTGAGTTGCCGGATGTGGGCGCGCGCCGCCTTTTATCAGGCGGGCGGCGCTTTCGGTTTCCGCGACCAATTGCAGGACAGCATGGCACTGGCGCTGGCGCGGCCCGATATTGCCCGCACCCATATCCTGCGTGCGGCCAGGCATCAGTTTGTCGAGGGTGACGTGCAGCATTGGTGGCATCCGCCGTCCAATCGCGGTGTGCGTACCCATTTTTCCGACGACCTGATCTGGCTGCCGTATGTGGTGTCGCATTATCTGAAAGTTAGCGGCGATAACGCAGTGCTCGACGAAATGACGCCGTTTCTGGCAGGGCCGTTACTGGCGCCGGAACAGGAAGATGCTTATTTCGAGCCGACACCCTCGGCGCAACAAGCCAGCCTGTTCGAGCATTGTGCCAGGACGCTGGATTTGAGTTTAAAAACCGGCGTACACGGACTGCCGCTGATGGGCAGCGGCGATTGGAACGACGGCATGAACCGGGTCGGCCATCAAGGCAAAGGCGAGAGCGTGTGGCTGGCCTGGTTCCTGATAACCACTTTGTCGGAATTTATTGGGGTGGCAACCGCGCGCGGCGAGAATGAACGCGCTGCACGTTGGCGCGAACATGCGGACAAACTGAAAATTGCCGTCGAAGCCGAAGGCTGGGACGTGTCGTGGTACCGGCGCGCCTATTACGATGACGGCACGCCCTTGGGCTCGGCCACCAACACCGAATGCCGTATTGACTCGCTGGCTCAGACCTGGGCCGTCATTTCCGGCGCTGGCGATCCTGAGCGGGCGCAACAGGCGATGAATTCAGTGGCTGAGTATCTGATCCATTATGGCGACGATCTGGTGTTGCTGTTTACGCCGCCGTTCGACAAGACCCCGTTAGACCCCGGCTACATCAAGGGCTATTTGCCGGGCGTCCGGGAAAATGGCGGCCAATATACCCACGCCGCGATCTGGTGCGTGATCGCTTATGCGATGCTGGGCGACGGCGAGCAGGCGGCAGAGCTGCTGCACATGCTGAACCCGATCAATCGAACAGCAAGCCGGACCGGTGTTTATGCTTATAAAGTCGAGCCGTATGTGCTGGCGGCCGACATTTATGCGGTGCCGCCGCATACGCGGCGCGGCGGTTGGACCTGGTACACCGGTGCCGCCGGCTGGTTTTACCGTGCCGGTGTGGAATCGTTGTTGGGGCTGAATGTGCGGGGCGACAGCCTGCAGTTCAATCCGTGCATTCCGCATGACTGGCACAGTTACAGCATCCGCTATCAACACGGAGAAACTCACTATGACATCACCGTCAACAATCCCGATGGCGTATCGAAAGGCATTGTATCAATAGCGCTGGATGGCATCCTGCAGACGGAAGAAGGCATCCCGCTGCTACACGACGGGCAAAACCATCAGGTGTTGGTGGTCATGGGCTGACAGCTGTGCCCTCGTTCCCCACGCCGAGTGAATTCATGGGATATGGCAGGATTTTGCTGCGTTTGATATTTTTCGGGATGCAGTGTGGGCGGATAATAGAGGGGCGGTAATGAGCAGGCATGACAATGACGGTGATTCTAATACCGATCACTCGGATCAGCCGGGTGTGGCGAGTCCGCATAAAGACAGATTACCGGTAAGCCTCGAAAAAAATATCACGGGCAAGGAAAACACGGTCATTGATGACGCGACTGTCCTGGACTGCGAGAAACAGGTCATTGCCAGAGAAAGTGCAACAGACTTGAGGGAAGAGAAAGTCGCTTCGCGAGAACAGGTTATCCATCGGCGCGAAGGGAAAATCATCTCGCATGACCAGAAAATACGCGCAGCAGAGACGCTGCAGGCCGCATCCGATGATCATATGACTTTGTTGCTGCAAGTGAACGAAAATCTGGTTATCGCGACTATTGAAGCACAGAAACAGGCTGCGGAAGCCCAAATTGCTAAAGATCAGATGGATTATTTAGCCCATCACGATGTGCTCACGGGTTTGCCTAACCGGATATTGCTGCAGGATCGCCTCAATCAGTCGATTGAGTTTGCCCATCGTCAAAACAGACAATTTGCCGTGCTGTTTATGGATCTGGATCGGTTTAAAGAGATTAACGACTCACTCGGACATGCGGCGGGTGACCAGTTGCTGCAATCGATTGCGCAACGTCTGGTCGCCTGTGTGCGTCACTCGGACACGGTCAGTCGTCAGGGGGGAGACGAATTTGTACTGATACTGTTCGATATTGAACAAGAGGAGGATGCAGCGTTCTCCGCACAAAAAATGCTCAAGTCGGTTGCCCAGCCTCATTGTATTGAGGGGTACGATCTCCATATTAATGTGAGTATCGGCATCAGCATCTACCCAAACGATGGTCTGGATGCAGAAACGTTGATCAAGAATGCCGACACCGCGATGTACCATGCCAAAGAAAACGGACGCAACAATTACAAATTTTTTGAGCAAGGCATGAATGAACGGGAAGTTCGTCGGCAGTCCATTGAAGCCGACTTACGTAGCGCATTGGAACAGCAGGAGTTTGTCTTGCACTACCAGCCGAAAATAAACCTTCACAGCGGCGCGATTGTCGGCATCGAGGCGCTAATCCGCTGGCAGCATCCCAAATTGGGACTGCTGCAGCCAACAGAGTTCCTGTCTATCGCCGAAGACTGCGGATTGATTCTGCCAATCGGCCGCTGGGTTCGGCATGAAGCCTGCCGCCAGAACCGGATGTGGCAGCAGGCCGGATTGCCGGCGGTCACTGTTTCCGTCAATACCTCAGCACTTGAATTCCGAGACAGGGATTTTCTTAAAAATATACACGAAACCCTTGAAAATAGCGGTTTGGAGTCGCGCTATTTGGAAATTGAGTTAACCGAAACTGTGCTTATCCGTGATCCCGAGTCTACGGGGTTGGTGTTGCATGCGCTTTCAGACCTGGGTGTAAAGATTGCGGTTGACAACTTTGGCACCGGTTATTCCAGCCTAAGTTGCCTGACACAGTTTCCGATTGACACCTTAAAAATTGACCGGTCGTTTGTGGGGCAGATGGCCTCCAACGCTAACAGTGACGCCATCGTCAATGCTGTGATTAGTTTGAGTAAAAGCCTCAATAAACGCGTCACTGCAGAGGGGGTGGAAACATCAGAGCAGTTCGCCTTGCTTCGGGCGCTGCAGTGTGATGAGGGACAAGGTTACTATTTTAGCCGTCCGGCGGCAGCGGAGGCGATTGCAGGCTTGTTTCAGTCAGGCGTGCCACTTAGCTTTTCCGATTGATGATACAACGCTTACGGGGCTTTGGTTTTTCTGAACGGGTAGTTTGGAGGGTATGATCCAATCGGCGGGGTTGGGGGTGTCCTGTTTGATCTTGTTGCTGTCGACTTGAAAGGTTCTGTTTGAATCCGGCGATATTAAAAGCTTGCAGGGAGGCAGCAGGCGGTCGAATTCTGTTTTAACGACCTGATAGCATTCGCAGACGCGCGCTTCCAAGCCCTGCCTGTCCAAAACGGTAATGTGGCCACGGTAGTAGTTAATCAATCCCGCTTGCTGTAATTTTCTGGCGGCTTCAGTGATGCCTTCGCGGCGTACCCCCAGCATATCGGCAATTGAGCTGTGCGTTATAGTCAGCTCATTGTTGCTAAGCCGGTCGAGGCTTAGCAACAACCAGCGGCATAGCTGTTGATCGATTAGATGATGCCGGTTACAGACTGCTGTTTGCGCCATCTGGGTAATCAACGCTTGGGTATAACGTAGCAACAAATTATGCAATGTACTGTAACGCCCCCCCCCCTGGCGGCGAAATTCCTGTAAAAGCAGATGGCCACGTAACCTATAGGCATAGCCTGCACTTCGTACCACAGCCTGATTCGGCATAGTCCCGCCCCCCATAAATAACGGCACACCGACAATGCCTTCGTTGCCGACCACGGCGACTTCGGCCGATGCGCCATCCACCGTGATATAAAGCAGCGATACGATGCCGGTCGTAGGGAAATAAGCATAATGTAACTCATCGCCGGACTCGCAGAGCACTTTGCCGGGCGGCATCCGGACGAGTTCCAGATAAGGGGAAATGCGCATGTATTCAGTTGCGGGCAGGTTCGCAAGAAGTTGGTTTTGTTGGGGGGTATGTGATTCAGCCATAAGTAACGTCCCTATATGGTGGGTTAAGGTTGCATAATGTGATTAGCCTAAAAAATAGAGGGTATTGTGTCGGTGCCTGTAGGATATTGAATTGAATTTTGTCAATCAATAAGCGCTATTACTTATTTGACGGGATGTTGTCCAACGAAACTTTGTCCGGTGAAGTGCGTAGAGCTGCGTTGGAGTCCGGGTGTTGATTCGGGTAACATGCGGGGTAATGCAGCCGTAACCTGATGCTTGGGGTAAGTGGCGGCGATTTAAATATTGTTTTGGGGTAAGGAAAAATGCGTGTTGAAACTGAATCGGCAACGCTTTATGGTGTACCTTCTGAATATTCCCCATCCATCCCAATAGGCAACATTAATGATTAAAGTATTGATAGTCGATGATTCCGCCGTGGTGCGGCAAGTATTGACCGGATTATTAGACGGCGTTTCAGGGCTGAAAGTGATCGGCGCGGCGCCCGACCCTATTTTTGCAATGAAACGCATGGAAAGCGAATGGCCGGATGTCATTGTGCTGGATATTGAAATGCCGCGCATGGACGGGGTGACTTTCCTTAAAAAACTGATGAGCGAGCACCCAACTCCGGTGGTCATTTGTTCGACGTTAACGGAAAGGGGCGCGGAAGTGACTATGCAGGCGATGAGCGCCGGGGCGGTTGACATTATCACTAAGCCAAAGGTCAATTTGCGTAATTTCCTGCAAGAATCCAAATCCACCATTATCGATGTCATCAAAGCCGCCGCCAGTTCACGCCCTAGGCTGATCAAATCAAGCGGCATTGCCCCCGCGCCCAATCGTAGCGCATCCGGCAAAGACAGCCTGTTCGGCGCAACGGCGCTCAAACCCATGGTGCAAACCACTGACCGGGTTATTGTCATCGGCACTTCAACCGGCGGCACCCAGGCATTGGAATATTTGTTCACCCAATTGCCGCGTACTGCGCCGCCGATTGTCGTGGTGCAACACATGCCGGAACATTTTACCGCCGCTTTCGCCAAACGACTGGACGGTATTTGCCAAGTCACCATAAAAGAAGCGTCGCATAATGATCGCGTGCTACCCGGTCAGGTGTTAATCGCCCCCGGCGGCAAGCACATGCTGTTGCAGCGTAGCGGCGCACAGTATCAAGTTGAGGTCAAAGACGGTCCGCTGGTCAGTAGACACCGGCCCTCGGTTGACGTATTATTCCGCTCCAGTGCGCAAGCGGCGGGCGCCAATGCGGTCGGCATCATCCTGACTGGCATGGGTGACGACGGTGCCCACGGCATGAAAGAGATGCACAATGCCGGTGCCTTGACCATAGCCCAAGACGAGGCCAGCTGCGTGGTTTACGGTATGCCCAAAGAAGCGGTCAAACTGGGCGCTGTTGACGGCATTTTGCCGTTATCGGCGATCCCGCAACTGATTATGCAAGCGCCTACCCGGGCGCTGTTCAAAAAAATATAACAATAACAATAAATACGAGCAGCTATGGCGCATGCATTGAATGAAGCACATTACGATATTAACGCGCATCTGACCCGGCTTGAACTTACCTTGGTCATCTGTGAAGACATCAAACTCATCATCGAAATCCCGTTCAAAACCAATTTGATCGCCGTCAATGCGATGCTCATTACCCGCCGTGCCGGTATCAAATCGCGAGGCTTTGGCATCATCGCCCTGGAATTAAGGCTGCTCAGCGGCAGGCTGCGCGAACTGATGGATCAAGTTTCCAAAGTCATTACCCTGATGATTTACGACGTGGTCATTTTGTGCAAAACTCGGCGCATGATGGGCTATCTGCAGCGGGCTCAGGCTGGCGGCGATCAATACGCGATACTGGATACAGCCATCATGCGCAAACAGGCTGCCATGGACAGGCTTGATCAGGGGGTTGAAGAAGATTTGTTCTTATTGCTGACCACGCTTGAAGATGCTTATACACTTTGCAAAAGCAGCGAAGCGCTGAGCCGCAACGCTAAAATTGAAGCCGCCTACGGCCAAGAGCTCAGCGGGGAACTAAAACTGGTTGCCGATCGTATCGAAACCACCATGGACGAAATCACCGCCTCATTGCAATCGCTTATCCACAATATCCGCGTATCAACATGAAAAAAATAGAATATATTTACACTAAAGGGGCGCATCGCTGGGCCGCCATCACTTGCGACTTGGATCGCCCTAATTATCTGATTGATACCAATGAATATTTGATCATCAACCACGACGAAGCGCTGCTGACCGATCCGGGCGGCCTTGAGATTTTTCCCAGCGTCTTTTCCGCCATCAGCACCGAATTCGACCCGAAAAAAATCCGTGCGTTATTTGCCTCGCATCAGGATCCTGACATCATTTCCTCGTTATCGCTGTGGCTTGACATCAGCCCTGAAGTCAAGTGCTATATCTCATGGTTATGGGAAACCTTCGTTCCCCATTTCGGCGGCAATAACACCACCTTTTTCTCCATCCCTGACGAAGGTATGCCGATACCGTTGGGCGATTTGACCTTGCAGGCGATACCGGCGCATTACATGCACTCTTCCGGTAATTTCAACTTATACGACCCGGCGGCTAAAATCCTTTTTTCCGGCGACGTAGGTGCGGCTCTGTTACCGCATGGGGAAGAATATTTATTCGTCAGTAACTTCGATAAGCATGTGCATTTTATGGAAGGTTTCCATCGCCGCTGGATGGGCTCCAACGATGCCAAACTGGATTGGTGTGAACGCGTCAGTAAAATGGATATAGACATGCTGTGCCCGCAACATGGCGCTATTTTTCAGGGCCCGGACGTGAGCCGCTTTATCAATTGGCTGGCAGAATTAAAAGTGGGCTTGTATACAAAAAAGGCGACTTAGTGAACGCCGCAATAGAACTAGAGTTTTCGGTTGTTAAAAATACCTAAATGGAACACGGATGGCACTGATAAAACGGATAATCGCTGATTAAAAGCACGGTCTATTTTAAAAAATCCGTGTAAATCCGTCTGATCTGTAATATCCGTGTTCTATTTCTTTTTGGCTGATTAGTTACAATGCCCCTTTAATTAAAACTAGAGTCCTCTGTCGCAGGCAATATTGGCATTTTCTGTTTAGGGAACTCGCCGGTCAATCCATGCAAAAAGGCGACAATATCAGCCACTTCTTCTTTGTTTAAATCTTTGCCCAATTGCAATTTGGCCATTAAGGTCACCGCTTTATCCAGCGTTTTAACCGAACCATTGTGGAAATACGGTGCGGTCAAAGCGATGTTACGCAAGGTCGGCACTTTCCATAAATGCGCGTCGTCCGCCTTTTTAGTGGCTTCCGCCAAACCTTTATCCTTGCTGAAATGGTATTGCGCTTCCCAGTAACCGTTAGGCGTAACCGGGAATTTTTGGAAGGTACCGGCGCCGTTAAATGCCGGGCCGCTATGGCAAGAGGTACAGCCCACTTCCGCAAGTTTTTCCATGCCGCGAACCTGTTGTTCGGTTAAAGCCGATTTATCGCCGGTCACATAACGGTCATAAGGGCTGTTAGGTGTAATCAGGGTTCGTTCATAAGCCGCAATCGCCCGGGTCACCGCATCTTTAGTGATGGTATCGGTACCAAAAGCCCGTTCAAACGGTTGTTTATAGCCTTCAATGGTTTTCAAGCGCGCAACCACCTCATCCCAATTTTTCATGCCCATTTCAATAGGATTGGTCACAGGACCTGCGGCTTGATCTTCCAGGCTTCCCGCCCGGCCATCCCAAAACTGAACCGCATTAAACGCCGCATTCCAAACCGTTGGTGCACTGCGTCCGCCGGTTTGTCCATTAACGCCCATGGAATTCGGCCTGTTGTCTTCGCCGCCGAGCATGGTGTTATGGCAGGATGCGCAAGAAACCGTACCGGTAGAAGACAAACGCGGGTCATGGTAAAGCATTTGCCCCAACTCAACTTTAGCCGGGGTTGTCGCATTGTCAGCCGGAGCCGGTGCTTCTGTCGGCAATGCCTCCCAAGCTGAAGCCACTGAAATGGAACTTGCCAGCGCCAGCGCTGTAACCAGTGAACGAATTTTAAACATACTATCCTCCAAAATATTATTTTATGTTATTAATGTGGGGAACTTACACGCCCAGTAACCTTACTGCACACCCGACAGGATTGTAAGATAACAGGCCGACAAGGTACAACCAAATTTCCCTTGTATGAGTTTAATTGCCAATACGATAAATAAATCACCCGCAATGTCATTATAATTACGGCTCATTCACTGCTAAAAATAGAGATCGCACCATGTCCGAACAACAAACCAGCATCCTGATCGGTTATTTGTCTGAAGTCCGTGGCGACGGTATGGATGCCCGCATCGCCCCGGAGCATTGCAACGATTTGCCGCTGATCGAAATAGGTAATGAGCAGCTTTTGGCCGGGCAAATCGGCTCTTATGTCGTCATCCGTCAAAACAATATCGGCGTATTGGCGCTGGTGTTCAAAATGTGGGAAAAAGACCGTTTCGACAGCACCGGCATCCGCCAAAGCGACCGCTTTATTTCACTGATTCCGGTAGGCGAAATTGAGGCTAACGGCACCTTCGTTCGCGGCGTGCGCCATTACCCAACACCAGGGGCCAAAGTTTATGCGGTCGGCATCAACGAAATCAACGCGATCTTCTCCAAATTCAGGGATTACCAGTTTTTTATCGGCCAGCTGTCTGCGCACAAAGATTACCATTTAAGCCTCGATCCGCGTGCGCTGTTCGGCCGCCATTTTGCCATTATCGGGCAATCGGGTTCGGGCAAATCGTGGACAGTGACCAGCCTGATACAGCACACCGTTAAGGCCATGCCGAAAAGCCATATCATCATGCTGGATTTGCATGGCGAGTATTGCTGGAAAGATGACAACGGCGTGCTGCAATCGGCCTTTGCCGAGGGTCAGGTCAATTATATCGACGCCATGGAAATGGAAATGCCGTACTGGATGATGACCTACGCCGAGCTGGTGGATTTGTTTATCGACCGTAGCGATAAAGGCGCATCAATGCAAATGTCGTTTATGCGCGAAATATTGCAGCAGCTTAAACGCAAGGAAGCCAAGCAAATCGGTTTGGGCGTGGTATCGATTGATACGCCGATTTATTTTTCGCTGGCCGAACTGTATATGCAATTCAAATCGGCCAACGAGGAAAAAAAGGAATTCGGTAAAGTGCAAGGCGCGTTGTTCGGTCAGTTCGATGAATTTTTGATCCGTATGCAAAGCCGATTTAACGATGTGCGTTACGACTTTTTGCTGAAACCCAAAATCCGCAACAACTCCGCCAGCATGGCCGAATTATTGCGCCAGTTTGTCGGCTTAGGGACGAAAAAAGGCAATATCACTGTAGTTGATTTAAGCTCGGTGCCGACCGACGTCAGACCCGCCGTATCCGCACAAGTCGGCCGTCTGGCCTACGAATTCAACTACTGGAACCCGCAACGGCGCAATTTCCCGATTACACTGATTTGCGAAGAAGCCCATGCCTATATTCCCCGTGAAAAAGGCGGCCAATTTGACGGCACCAAAAAAATGATGGAACGCATCGCCAAAGAAGGCCGCAAATACGGCGTGTCCATTGGCGTCGTCAGCCAGCGCCCCACCGAACTGTCGGAAACCATGTTGTCGCAATGCAGCTCTTTCATTTGCTTGCGCACCACCAACCCCGACGACCAGGCTTATATCAGAGGTTTGGTGCCGGAAGCTGAAGGTGATTTGACCGACATATTGACCTCGCTAGGACGCGGCGAAGCGCTGGTATTGGGCGAAGCCGCGCCGTTACCGACGCGGGTACAGATTTACCGGCCTAATCCCGAGCCGAAAAGTAACGACGTGGATTATTTCACCGGCTGGCGCGAAGGCCCGGATGATTTGGATGTCGAAGAAATCGTCAATTTATGGCGCACCCAGAGCAGGAAGTGACGGTAAGGGCTTCCCATTTAAAGCGGGATAAGGCTAATTCCGAAATAAAAAATACCAGTCATGGCCTATCTTTAGGCGGGTCGAATGAGGATGTCCCAGTTAGGCAATAAAGGATTGCGTAGCAAGCGTGCCTCGATGTCTGCCATGGCCTGCTTGGTCAGGGTGACGCCTTTTTCATAGACAGCCTTGCT
>JAUXXQ010000172.1 GCA_030684815.1 Methylobacter sp.
TGGCAACTTGCACAGCGCCCTTCGAGCGGCCTGGGCTGTTGCTTAAGTCCCGCCATTAAGGGGTCACTGGTATCCAACCATATCTCTGAAAAGGGCCGTTCTTTGACATTGCCCAGCTCATAATGCCACCAGAACGTATCAGGATGGACATTACCCAGATTGTCGATATTGGCGACATTGACGCCGGAGGCATTGCCGCCCCATTGTTCCAATTTGGCTTGGATATGCTCGACTTTATCGGGGAAATGTTTAGCGACCCAATGTAAAAAATAAACCGCATCGGCATCGTTATTGCCGGTGACAAATTCCCGGTCTTTGCCCGCTTTGAGCCAGTCATAACTGGTTTTAAACAGCAAATCCATTGCCTCACGGGTCATCGCAAAATGGGCATCGTCTTTGCGGTTTTTATTGCCGCGACCGCCGTAATTCAAATGCGACAAATAAAACTTGTCGATAGCGTGTTCATCCATTAGTTGTAATAAAGCCGGAAAATCTTGTGCGTTATCTTGCGTCAAGGTAAAACGCAGGCCGACTTTGATGCCTTTTTCCAGGCACAAATGAATGCCGTGCAAGGCTTGGTCGAAAGAGCCTTTGACGCGCCGAAATTGGTCGTGTGTGTCCTTGATGCCGTCCAAGCTGACGCCGATATATTGATAATCGATAGCCGCAATTTCATCGATATTGGCCGCCGAAATCTTGGTGCCATTGGTCGATAATGCGACATAAAAGCCCATGTCCTTGGCGCGGCGCGAAATGGCGAAGATGTCGGGGTGCAGCAACGGTTCGCCGCCGGATAAAATCAGCACCGGCACTTTAAATGTTTTCAGGTCGTCCATGACCGTATAAATGTCCGGCGTGCTCAATTCATTAGGAAAATTGATGTCGGTGGACGTTGTGTAGCAATGCTTGCAGGTCAGATTGCAGCGGCGGATCAGATTCCAGATCACCACCGGCGCTGCCGGTTTGCTCGTAGGTTTTAACGGTGTCGGGTCTATCAGTTCCCGCATATAGTGGCTTAGTCTAAACATAATCGGAAATTGCTCAGTGGTTTGAAAAAATATAACTGTTCAGTGCATTGTTGTTTGCTGGATGCGTCTTTCTTCTTTGGTTAGATGGGTGAATGTTCTCATGGGAACCCTTTAGTTTTTTGTTTTGGTAGACGGAAACTATACCATCTAGCCTATTTAAGAGGTGTTGCATTTATTATATGAATTCAATGTGTATTAACGTTCGGCAAAAAGGCCGCCAAGTTTAGTGGGTTTGGGTTGGTTGCTTTGTACTTGAATCCACCATTTAAGATCAAGCCATGTAACGCCAATCTTTTCAGCGCAGTTTACCCATGACAAAAAGCCGGGGCGCCGAGTCTTTGTGTTCGCTGCTGTAGAGGGTGTTGACGGCAAACTGTCTGCTGTCGAGCTGTTCGCACCACTTTGTAACCTGTTCGGTTTCAGTGTCGCCGCCGGGGTGGCCGGGGTAGGCGAGTAGGGTAATGAGGCCATTGACGGCCAGGATTCGGCTGGCGGCGGTTAATGCGCCCAAGGTCGAATCGGTGCGGGTAATGACGCTTTTATCGCTGCCCGGCAGATAACCCAGGTTGAACATGACGGCATTGATTTTGCCGTGCAGCGGTGGCGGAATTTTCTGCGCCATGTCGGCATGGCTGGCATGGAACAAGGTCAGGCTGGCCGACAGTGGGGTTTGGCCGAATTTTTCCCGCGTTGCATCGATAGCGGCCTGTTGTATATCAAAGCCGTAAACATGGCCGGATGGGGCAATGCAGCCTGCCAGAAACAAGGTGTCATGGCCGTTGCCGACTGTGGCGTCGATGGCGTTATCGCCGGGTTGGAGTCGTTCCCGGATCAAGTTGTGGGCGGCGTTCACCAATGAAATGCGTTTGTTCGTCATGCGCTCTGTTGCGTTAAGCATCTTTCAGGCTTCTGATAATGGATGCTGCGTTGTAGGGAAGGTCGGGGCGTTTTTCTACCGGGATGTTTTTTTCCTTGGCTAGTGCAATAAGGTGGGCGACTGAGGCGGCATCGGCATCGCGCACCATCACGCACTTAGGGACTCGCCGTAACAGCACCCGGGTTGCTTCGCCAATACCGGGCTTGATTAAATTTTCGTCGCTTATTCGATGGCGTTGCATTTCGTCACGCATAAATCGGCGTGAGATGTCGGCCAGCGCGGCTCTGTCCACTGGCGTTGGCGGGATTATGTCTTCTATGGCGTCAATCTCAAATGCAGTTTTCACCAAATCGTCAACAAACCAGCAAGACAGGTCATGGCCTGCGAATTCTTTAAAATGAACGCAGCCATGAAAGTCGTCAGCGCCGACTGCGCTGTTTAGGATGGTTCGGCTGACCAGTCCCGAAATGGTCGAGTTCAGGATGCTTGAAGGAATCAGGTAGTCTTCGCCAGAAGCAGCGCAGGCGGCGGTTCCCGCCAGATCCGCCAACACATAAAGGCCGCTGTCAATGTGTGTGCCGCGTTCCCTGTTATAGGCGGCGATGGCCGAATCAAGCTCGCGGCTGATAACGCCTTTGCCAGTCCAGCCGTCAATAAAAACGATGGATTCGGCTTTATAGCCTTGAGCCAGAATGTGGTCTAGCGCGACCGCGTCAATTCCGCGATCGCGTATGATCGATACCGAAAAGTGCGCGATAGCTTGACCGCTAAGTTGTCTCAGAATATGGGCTAAAACCGCGCCAACAGGCGTTCCGGCGCGCGCCAGCGAGACCAGCGTTGGCATTTCTTGCGTTCTCGCCATAATCAATCGAGCCAGATGCAGGCAATCTTTCGCCATTTGCCTTTTGTTCAGCTCGTGCGCCTGAAAAAAAAGCTCGCGATATTTGGGGCTGGGGATTTTTTCCGGGCTCAGCATTTCGCTGTAATGGCGCAAACCTGACTGGATAAGCCTTTCCTTGTCCATCGGCGTATCAATCATGTCCATTTTGATCGGCTTTAGCAGGAACTCAACATCCAAAGGCCGATAGCTTCCGTGAAAACTCATAGTGCCGCCAGACGGTTGCAGGCTATCTGGCTTGCGCTCGGCACTATCATGTATTGACACGCGCCCATAAAACCAAGGTCGATCAGGCTGTCGCCCATGCCGAAAGTCAGTAGCTTGTCCTCTGTTTTGCGTATATTTTCAACCAGATATTCGACCGCATGCCCCTTGTCCAACCAACCGGGCAGCACCGCTATATTGTTGCCGTTGACGTGTACCCGGTAACTGCAAAAATCCCCGGCGCATTGGTGTCTGCATAACTCGGCTATGTCCAAGATGGCATCGGTATCGTAAGACGGCGATTTTGCAACAACATAAAATGGAAGCTCAAGATCGCTAATAATGCGCGCTTTGACATCAAGGTTGCGGCGTGAAGATTCGGCCTCGATAAATGCCTGAAAAAACGTCAGTGCCTCAAGCTCAGTGCTTGAATGTTGGCGGCTCCTTTCCAGCCATGCTTCGTCAACACGTCCATCGGCTTGCAAAATGACACCGCCATAATTAAGCACAGCGCCTTCGCTAAAATTTATCCTGACCCGGCTAAAAGCGTCCATGTTGCGTGCTGTCACCGGAATCACCGTCATTTCCTTTTGGAACATGCCCAGCATCGATAGCTGCGCCGGGGTTGCAAAAGAGATAGGGTTGCCATCTTTAAGATAGGCCATCGGCACAAAATCGCTTGATACAGGGTGTTTTGCGTGGCTCTGAAACAGTGTGTCATCCAGGTCAACAAACAGTAATTTCTTCAATCGTGTTCTCCGGAAAAAAAAATGAGCCAGTGTAGCATTAAGGAAATAACAGGGTAAAAGTCATTGGGCGGTGCGTGGGAGAAATGGGCGTAAAATTGGATTCCTTCAGGTTTGGGCGGCTTTTTGTCAGCGCCAAATAGCAACAAACAGGTGATAATCTTTTTAATTCGCTGGTACACTTAAACGGTTTTCTGCGAAGGATATAGTCGGCTTGCCGGTCTTTTTGCTTGTTCAATTCGGTTGTATCCCTTCCTGGAGATCGCCTTAATTAATAACTTAATGGAGTGATTATGTTACCTATCAAATCAAAAAAAATGATGTTGCCCGGTCTTTGCCTACTATCAATGTTGTTAGTTCCGGCCATAACACAAGCCGCATCGGAGACTGGCAGCATTGCTGCCAGTAAGGCGGCAGACCAAAAGGCTGCATTGGCAAAAAAAGCGGCCGATAGACAAAAAGCGGCAGAGGAAAAACAAAAAGCTGCTGAAGAAAAACAAGCGGCAGAGCAACAGCCAGCAGAACAACAGCCAGATGAGGCAGTAAAAGAAAAAACTGAGGCCGAATAACAACCGCGCCTTAAAACGCGTCAGTTACATTTTTTCGTTCGTAAGCACCCTTCGGCTACACCTAGCTGAGCCGGAGGGTCTTGGCTGCCAGCCGAATAAGAAGGGAAGCATTCTGTTCATACATTGACGATGGGCAATGGATAACAGGTATTTTTATCAAGTAAGCCCCACTGTGCATGTTATGGCTTGGTTTCGGGGACAAAAAAACATTATGCAACGCCGTCATTTACTTAAATTATTGGGTCTGGCTCCTTGGACTGGCCTGATAGCGTGTACGCCGGACAACGTGCGTTATGGTTTTGATACCGCGCGCCAACTCATGAACACCAATATTCCAGACAGCATTGTCCAGCGCATTCCGAGCACAGGTGTTGTTGAGCTGGATGCCTTAGTCCAACGGCAGTTTTTGCAATTGGCCGACCGCCTGATAAGGCAATGGGGCGACAAGAAAGTCGCCAGCCCGCGTGAATATGTCAAATACACCGACCAATACCAAAGCCGTGCCTTGGTTAATTTTGAAACGGGCGTCATCCGGGTCGAAACGATAGCGCCGCAAAACGCCAAACAAATGTTGGAGCAGGCTATCTTTATCACCCTGCTGACGCCGGAAGACCCAGCCGGTGTGGATTTATTGTCGGATAGGGGCGTACAAATCGGCCCCGAACCTTTTTTGTATAATTTGGTGCTAGACCATCAAAAGCAACCGATACGTTACCAATGGCGGGCGCGGCAATATGCGCAATACCTGGTGCGCACGGCATATCGGCAAGACCGTTACCACAATAAAGCCCGTCACTTTGTCACTTTTAATATGGTGCGCAGCTACCAAGCCAGCCAGCAGCGCCGTTATGAGGCCGATGTCGTGCTCAACAGCCGCCGCTTCAATATCCCCGCGCCCTTGATTTACGCCATTATTGAAGCGGAAAGCAGCTTTAACCCTTATGCCATCAGCTCTGCCCCCGCCTATGGTTTGATGCAGATTGTCCCGCGCACAGCCGGTCGTGATGCGCACGAGCTGATTTATAACCGTCCAGGTACCCCAACTAAGGATTATTTGTTTGTCCCGCCAAACAATATCCGCATGGGCGCCGCGTATTTGTCGATTTTAAACAGGCGCTATCTGGCAGCGGTAAATCATGCCACTGCCCGCCAATATACCGTGATAGCGGGCTATAACACGGGTAGCGGCAATGTGCTTAAAGCCTTTGACAACAACCGGGAGCGCGCTATTGCCCGCATTAACCGAATGACGCCCAGCCAAGTTTATAATCACTTGGTTGCCAATCTGCCTTATCAGGAAACACGGCGTTATTTGCAAAAGGTGATTCAGTTTGAACGCAAATATGCTTAAACTACAGCCGCCGTTCATTGTCTACAGGCCGGTTAACGCGGCTGGTGCTAAGTGGCCGCCGTTTCGCGCCGTTGATGCCCATTCACTTGCCACCTGATTTTCAGGGGATAATATGCCCAAGCCCATCACCCCATTACTCGCTGCCGATATTTTAATCGAGTTGGCCGACCAGCCCGGCCGTCCCTTTGTCTTGATTGAGCGCGCTTACCCGCCTTATGGCTGGGCCATACCGGGCGGTTTTGTCGATATTGACGAAACCGTTGAGCAAGCCGCCTTGCGGGAAGCCCGGGAAGAAACCTGTCTTGAAGTGACGCTGGAGGTGTTGCTGGGCATTTACTCCAACCCCGAGCGTGATAGCCGCAACCATACCGTTACCGCCGTCTATATTGCCGAAGCAAGCGGAATGCCGTGCGCCGCCGATGATGCAAAGAATTTCGGCATTTTTACCTTTGACAATCTGCCCGCTGTGCTGGCGTTCGACCATGCCCAAGTGCTTGAGGATTACCGAAACTACCGCATGACCGGCAAAGTGACGCCGTTGCGGGTGTTTTAGGTGAACGTTAGATGGCTTTTGCTTTTCCCGTTCCCGTGAGCAAAAAAAACCACCCAGTTCAGTGAAGGTTGAGCGGTTTGGATAGGATTACCCGTTAAGGTTTTTTTTTTGGGGGGGGGGCATGAACAGCACTGTCCACCAGCCTGACAGGTTGGCGGATTACTAAAGCGAATCCACTCTACGCAGGTTACGCCCGTTCACCGTACACTATTGATCCGCCGTACGGCCGTTTAGGGCGGGGAGGATGTCAAAAAGGGGGAGGTGAACACTTGCCCTAAGGGTAAGGATTGGAAGGTTTACAAAATCTGATAGGGGGGCGGGTCAGATAAAACAGTTTATTTCCAATGTTCGGCAACGTACCGACTTTTAGACGATGTTCTCATAAACTTCATACCAGCTTGCATCAATGATGTCTTTTAACAGCATATTTGAATGTAAGCCAAAATCAATAAATAGACATTTATACTCAAGTTTCCCATTTTTTATGATTCTTCCCGACTTCTCAGAGTCGAATCTACATATAGTGGCTATTTCGCGAAATCGGAAAAAGCCAACATGGGAGCGTCTGTTTTTGAAATTATTGGAAAAACTTCAGATATTTATACACACGAATATTTTAGCGGAGATACGTCATGGGTAAATATTTTGTAGGCTGGCTGATGGGTGTGCCGGTGATTGTTTTGGTCATTATTTATTTAGTATTTAATCATTAATCATTTAGTCCATCTGTAGCCATATTAAAAAATTGTAAATGTCAGCGTGCCGTCTTTGGTGGGCATGGTTTTGAAAACATCAAATCTTAAAATTTACCGGCTCCTTTTTCATTTTTATAAAGCAGCCAATGCAACCACTCAGGTCTTTGAATTAGAAGGATAAAGACAGATACCCTTCAGTTTTTTCGAAAAAGAAACACTCACTCTTTAGGAGCTAATTATGTCTACACGCTTATTGTTAGCTATGTTCACTTTGACGGGCAGTTTACTCATGATGACGGGGACTGTTCGAGCCGAACAGAATACCGCCCTCTATTTGGCGGCTGACGACTCCGCATTGGAAAATACCGAACGCAATGTTCGCGACAGAGATAATGCTAATTTAACCCCGGAAGATCAGTTGGAATCCGAAGGCGATATCGCCATCACGGCTACCATCCGTCAAGCTATCATTAGGGATGAATCGCTGTCACTCAACGCACAGAATGCAAAAATCATCACGCGTCATGGCGTCGTGACTTTGCGCGGACTGGTTGAGAGTGAAGCAGAACGCTTGGCACTACGACAAATCGTCACGCAAACACCCGGCGTAGTGCAACTAGATAATCAACTTGAAATTAAAGCGCCGTAAAGGCTCAGGAGAACACCATGAGTAAAGCCGTTTTTTGTATCGCCCAAAGTACCGAACAAGCAGAAAGCATTGTTAATGAACTGAGTGCTGCGGGTTTTTCCCACAGTGACATATCAGTTTTGTTTCCCGACAAATCCTCTACCCAGGATTTTGCCTATGAAAAGCACACCAAATCTCCGGAAGGCGCGGCTATTGGTGGGACAGTGGGTTTAGGCACTGGCGGCGTTCTTGGTTTGTTAGCCGGGATTGGCGCTTTAGCTATTCCGGGCGTAGGGCCTTTTATCGCCGCAGGCCCCATCATGGGTGCTTTGAGCGGAGCTGCAGTAGGCGCCGCTGCGGGAAGTTTGACCGGGGCTTTAATCGGTCTGGGTATTCCGGAGTATGAGGCTAAACGCTATGAAGGAAAAATCAAGGGAGGTAGTGCCTTGATTTCAGTCCATACAGGAAGCAGCGAAGCCGTTGATAAGGCGAAAAAAATCTTCGAGCTGGCTCATGCAGAAGATATTTCCTCAACTGAAGAAAAGTCAATTTAACGTTAATGATGCTTATTGCATCTCATCAAAAAAACAATCACTTAATTGGAGTTTTATTATGCATAACATTGAAACACTCAACGAATTTCTGAAAGATGAATTATCAGCAACGGAAACTTATAAACAGGCGTTGGATAAACTTCGAGAGGATACCGAATTAGGCAAATCCGAGGATTTAATGCCCATTTATGAAGATCATAAAGACGCAGTTTCCAGTTTGCAGGGACTCATCACTCGACTGGGCGGAACCCCTTGTGAGGATTCAGGCGCCTGGGGAACATGGGCGAAAATAGTCCAGGGAGGCGCTAATATGCTGGGTAAAGAAGTGGCGCTCAGGTCTTTACAGGGCGGGGAAAAAAGTGGCGCAGAGGCTTATGAGGAAGCGTTGCAGGATACTGAACTGTCTGCAGATATTCGCTCTTTGATTGAAACTAAGCTGCTGCCTGCTCAACAAGCGCATATACGCACGTTGGATCGGCTTTTAGGCACGGAAGCTGAATAGATTTTCCAGCTTAGCACACCGTTTTTAAATGAAGTCAGCGTGAAGGCAATTGATTCGCGCTGGTTTTGTTTACATAAAAGTTTTTGATGTTTTTAATGGGAGTCCCCTCATGGCAAAACGACTGAATAGAAACCTGACAACGCAGGATGCGTATATTAATTTATCATGACGCCAGAAGCATTGGGCAATTACGAACGATGTTTTAATCCGCATGCATTGTTCCTACTTAATTTTTGAATAAAGGAAAACACGATGAAAACCGGAAAAACCACTTACCCACTATTTAATACTATAAATTCCAACCCGTTAAATGAAACAATCCGGCAATCGGTTAAATGTTCCAGCCTACCCCTGGTACTGGCTGTTGTAATAAGGCCTTTTCCGCAAACCAAGATACCAAAAAATGAGTAAAATAAGCACCTATTCCAACCCTACAAAAAACCGAGATGACAACAGCAGCGTATTTTGGCCAAGCCGAGCGACAATCTATTAACGAGAGCCACTTAT
>JAUXXQ010000178.1 GCA_030684815.1 Methylobacter sp.
ATAAGTGGCTCTCGTTAATAGATTGTCGCTCGGCTTGGCCAAAATACGCTGCTGTTGTCATCTCGGTTTTTTGTAGGGTTGGAATAGGTGCTTATTTTACTCATTTTTTGGTATCTTGGTTTGCGGAAAAGGCCTTATTACTGATGGCCGACAGCTTGCAACAACACTGGCTGCATTCAGTGCCAAAAACGAAAAAACCGAAAACGCCGAGGATTAATTTGACGTTTCGGCAGATTAAGGCAGCTTAATCCACCACGAAGAACCGGGAGAACACGAAGAATCAAACTTCGTGCTCTTCGTGGGCCCTATTGTTTCAATGGACTAGGTTCACGGATGACCTGAAACAACCCCTCATTCATTCGTGGATCGGCAGTTGTTTTATGCGTAACGGTAATGATGCCACAATGCAAACGGTGTACCCGAGGGCATAAAGGCAAAAAAACTTTACTCGCGCAGCTTGAGGTTATATTTTAATTGTTTTATCGGGTCGCTGTTCGGCGGGGTGTTCTCCGCGATAGCGGTTTCGTCCAGCATGGCGCTCAACCGGAGCGCGGTTATAACACGGTTTTGTTTTTTCAGCTTTCCGGGCCGCGCCCGCTTAGCTCTACGTTATGGTATATTGAAAATAAGGGCGATAAACAAATGAAATTTTTATTTTGGAAATGTTATGTTGGTGTCGCGTTGGCGACAATTATTTCAGCGGTTCACGCGGACGAAGTGTTTTCTTATGCTGTCCTAAAACTACCTTACGCATCTCGAAGTGTAACGCCTTGGAGTGCAGTCATTAACACCCAAGAAGAATGGCAACAACTTTATGAGTCATGGCAGGATGACTTTACGCCACCGATACAAGCGCCGCAAATTGATTTTGAACAGTATCAATTGATCACGGGTGGGCTTGGTGAAAAATATAGTGGAGGGTATTCAGTTGTAGTGGATAGGGTAGATGATCTTGGTAACGCAATATACATCAGTGTACTTGAGGTTAGTCCAGGCAATGGGTGCGTGGTAACCACGGGATTTACCTATCCTTCCACCGCTATATTAATTAAAAAATCCAACAAACCCTTAAAGTTTTATATTACAAAGGTGATGCAAGAATGCGCTTTTTGACATCCTCCCCCAGCTAAAGCAAGGGGATTCCTGATTGCTCAGGAGTGAGTATGTATCGCTACTGCCCACTGATTTCTGCTGCTGACAGCATTACTGCACCGTTCACTTCACAGACTAACCCCGTCAGTCCGACGGTTGTTTTATACTTTTTAATTGGTTATTCAAGACCTCACACTTGTTGCTTGGTTATCGCTGAAAGTGA
>JAUXXQ010000180.1 GCA_030684815.1 Methylobacter sp.
CTTGGAATAAGAGAATGGGGGTGTCCTGACTGTGGGACAAGGCATGATAGAGATATTAACGCCGCCAAAAACATTCTCCGATTGGGGCATCAATCGCTAGCTGTAGGAATCCCCGTCCTTTAGGGCGGGGAGGATGTCAAATGCTGCACGGGATCTTGGGGTTGTAGCAATGGGGGGGGCAAAATGCTCAAGTAGCCCAGTCGGTGGAGCAGATGTCTGAAAATCCTCGTGCCGACGGCTCGGTTGCGCCATGCGCCATGAATATCCTTAAAAATTAAGACCTTGTGTAGTTTCTTATGCCCGAAGATTTTTGACGCCTGATTTTAGCTTATATGCCTGGTTTGGTGATGTTCTCGTCAAGCGGCGATAAATGCCCGAAACGGGTCATTTTGCTTGGACAACCCGGTTCCTGCCGTTATTTTTTGCAATATACATGGCATTGTCGGCGCGCTTGATAAAAGAGCCGGCGGTGTCATCGTTGCGTAAGGTGCTGACACCTAGGCTGGCTGTGACCTTGATGATGTCCATGCCGTAGGCGATTGTATGGTGCTCAATTGAGCTGCGGATTCGTTCTGCCAGCAATTTTGCGCCATCGGCACTGGTGTCGCTTAATAAAATCACAAATTCTTCGCCGCCATAACGGAAAACAATGTCGCTTTCCCTTAGGCTTTCTTTGATCCATTGCGCGCTGGAAGCCAGCACGGTATCGCCGCAATCGTGCCCGTAGTTATCGTTGATTAATTTAAAATGGTCTATGTCGAAAAAAATCAGCGATAAATCGTGGCTATTGCGCACAGCAAGGCTCATTTCCCGTTTAATCACATCATTAAATGAGTTTCTGTTATGGGTTTGGGTCAATGGGTCGGTGTAGGCCATTTTTAACGCTTGATGGAATAAGGTTGCATTCTTCAGTGGGTAAATCAAGCAGCACAGCAAACCTTCCAACAATTGGAGGTCATTGTTGCTGAACCGGTGGTTGCGCATCAGTTTCAGTTCGCCGAGTTGTTGTTGTTCGGCTTTTAGCGCGTAATTGCAAGAATGCCGGGTAAACACACCGCTTTTTGTTTCTAGGCCGAATTCGTCATTGATGTAAACATAGGCGCTATGGGGGATTTTGTAGCCGATTTTGTTGCTGAAAATGGCAATCAGTTCGTTAAATTCTAAGGTCGTTTGTAATGCGCTGCTGATGTCATAATGGTCAAGGTTAGCTATTTTTGTCGCTTCAAAAGTGTTGTTGCTGATAATCGCTAAGTTTGCTGATTTATTATTCATGGCCGCTTTCCTTTTGGATTGAAACTAGTACGTTTAAATAATTCATGCAAATAGTGTTCCAGTATTAATTTGTTTTATATAAAACAGTTGTTTGTTGTTTATTTTTGATTTTTATGGGGTGGTTTGTCATGGCAGTTGAGGCGGCAAATGGGCAAGATGTTGCCGGTCGAAGAGGCTTGAGGGGGGGTGTTGCCGGGTCAAATGAAGCCGGTCAGAAAGCGTATGGGGCGAGGTTTAAATAAAAACCGCGAGGGCTAGCTGGGCTTGATGCCGACCATCCGTCAGGCGTTGTATTTGTGGGTTGAATTTGCCTTGTCGAGGTGCAGTGCGGGCTGGCTTATTCAGGGGAGGCGGGTACTTTGGCTGGGTTATCTGTGATTTACGGGGTAATTTTAAGCTAACAGGCACACCAAAAGGGCGCGCCAATCCGGCACGCCCTTTTGGTGTTTGGCAATATAAAGGGCTTAACCTTTTACTGCGTCGGCAATTGGGTTGAATGCTTCGACTCTTGTTTTGCCTGTTTTGATCATATCGACACCTATATCAACGATCATTTTGCAAAGCCCTGGGGTTTTGTAAACAATCAAGCCTAAGTAACCTACAGCAGGGGTGGCGATAAGGGCGCCGATAAAACCGTTAATGCCCATAACACCCATCAGTTTTGTCATCAATACAATGGCATCTAAAGGTAATAAAACCATAACGCCGAAATAGACGATTACCATGAATATGGACACCACAAAAACGACAAACTGAAGCAGTCTGACCAACGCAACGTTAATTTTTTTCATATGACTTTCACAACCTGATTGAACTTAAGAAACTATGTCGTCGGGAAAATGTCCCTGACCCCGGTGCGTTGTCAATAACACCGCCATTTAAAGCGCCGGATTATACCTTAACAGCGCTAAAGTGAGTCATTTTTTTCGGCGGGTTGTTGGCGAAGAAATAACCGGTATAAAATTGAACCGGCAATAAAACCGCCCAAATGCGCCCACCAGGCGACGTCTGCAGCGGCAACATTGTCAAATAGCACCGATGTGGTGGCGCTGTGTAATTGGACTAGAACCCATAAGCCTAAAAAAGCAATGGCCGGGACATGGATGACGACTGGCAAGAGCAGTATTGGAATCCAAACCACCACGCGTTCGAGCGGATAAAGAAAGAAATAAGCGGCCAATATGCCGGCTATGGCACCTGATGCACCGACAACAGGGATGGCAAGGTTGGGGTCAAAAAGCCACTGTAAAAAAGTGGCCAAAAGGCCGCAGATCAAATAGAAGATCAAAAAAGGCAGGCGCCCCATGCGGTCTTCGACATTATCGCCAAAAATCCACAAAAACCACATGTTCATAATCAGGTGCGGCCAGTTTCCGTGCAAAAATAGGCTGGTCAAGAAGGATAAATAGCCATCAAAAGGCAAGCCGTAATGCGGGTTGGTATAGCGTACAGGCACCATGCCGTAAAGGTTGATCAGGCGTAAACTTAATGCATCGGGCAGTGATTGCATCACTACAAAAACAGTTATGCACACGGCCATGATGCCCCAAGTGACGAGGGGCTTTGAATAGCACGGTGCGGTATCTCTAATCGGTATCATGGTTATTCCTATGCAAGGTAGACACGAGGATGTTTCAATCTAGCTTAAAAGCTAAAAAACCGATTTGCAATGAATAGTTGTAACTATACTCTGACCGGTCAAATTTGCGGAAAAATTATGGACACCAACAGTAGGCGCTTTAGGCGACGCACGTTACCAACGCTGCAAAAAGGTGACCGAACAAGCTGGAGCGCTGGGTATCGACATCCTTTTTCTGCCCCCTTACTCGCCTAATTTGAACTTGATTGAGCGCTTGTGGAAGTTCACCAAAAAGAAGTGCCTATACAATCGCCATTACGAAATATTTTGCCATTTCAAGGAAGCCATTAACGATTGCCTTGATAAGGTGAAATCGGCTTTCAAGGAGCAAGTAAAAACACTTTTAAATCCAAAATTCCAGCTATTTGAAAAATCCGCTGGCGTGACCGCGTGAGGTATATATCTTGCCGCCTATCGGGTTTTTGGCGGTTTTCACCAGCCTTCACTCTATCACGTGTGCCTGTTGCAGCTGGGCGCGCAGCATTTCCACCCGCCTGCGGTTAACCCCGAAATCACCGTAGCCGGTGCGCGATGCCGAACGGATATGAATTACCCCGGCTTCTTTATCCAGTATCACGTCAATATCATCGACAAAACGAAACACTAAGCTGGTTGCTTCTGCGTGAAGCGCGTTTTCAGTTTCTTGGGTAATTACGGTGCGGCTTTGGCTGAGCAGGGCTTTTTTTAAGGCTATCCAGGCATCTTCACTATGGCCGGTAATTTTAAACGGGGCAATAAAATGGCCGTCGCTTGTCGTTTGGCTGGAAACGCAGTTAGGGCTGCCGGGGCAGGAGGGCAAGCGATTTTCTGTCGCAGTTTTTGCTTGTGTTGCTGTGTTGAGTGTCATAACGGCGATATAAAAAATGGTTTTAAGTTTCATCAGTGCCACCTTAAATTAAGGATGATATTTGATCCGCAGGTTTCCAGGCGTTAGAAACCGTAAAAATATTCATTGGGGGGAACACAGCGCCCAAAGTAGGCGCTTTAAGGCATTGAAGCAATGAATTTATTTTCTCTAAAGCCTTCTTCGGGTTTTCCGTGGTGAACAATCTTTTCAGCCGAAGTTGAGCCATCGTTCCACTCTGCCCACTTAGGCGGAGCTGTAAAAGTGTGTCATATCACACACTTTTTTAAAAGATGCCTCAATCCAGCCTATATTTTTCAATGGCTTGAAAACGCCCTATAAAAAACAGGTCATATCACGCAAAAAATAGGTGATATGACCTATTTTTTTGCCTGCAGCAACAAAAAAAATCTCCCAAACCATTAAAAAACAACAATAAACAAAAATGGTTCAGTAATTGCTTATATACAAATCGCTATCAAGTTCGTTTGGTTCAAGGAAGGCCGCTAAGAAGACTATGGGCAGGTTCTACACGGACATGGAGTGAATTTTTCTATTTTTGTAAGGCATTCTCTAAAAAAACAAATGAAAACACATAAATCTACTTTTACAACTCATGAGAAATCATTATGTCCCGATATTTAACTTTTCTAATCCGTTTGATTTGGCTCAGTGTTGCCTTGTATGGCGTTAATGCCCAGGCAGCAAAGGTACAAAAAGATACCACACCGGATCAGTTTATTTTTGCCGATCAAACCGGGGTGGCGCTCAATACGCAAATAACCTCCGAACCGATTACGCTAACCGGCATTAATTCAGGCTCGTCAATCAGCATCAGCGGTGGCCAGTATTCGCGCAACAATGGCAGCTTTACCAGCAGTAAAGGCACGGCCTACAACGGCGATTCCATCCGGGTTCGTCATACTTCATCGACCAGCTATAACGCCACCATCAATACGGTGCTGACCATTGGCGGCATTAAAGACACCTTTAGTTCGACGACACAGGCAAATGTACCGTCCGACACCACGCCGGATGCGTTTAGCTTTACTGCGCAAACCGATGTCGCGCTCAATAGCCCGATGACGTCTAATACCATTACCGTCAGCGGCATCGACGCCGCATCGCCGATTAGCATCAGCGGCGGCACTTATTCAATTAACAATGGCAGCTTTACCAGCAGTGCCGGTACGGTCGTTAACGGCAATACGGTTAAAATTCAACTGCAATCGTCCAGCGCCAACAGCACCACCACCACGGCGACATTGAACATCGGCGGCGTATCAGGCGCTTTTAGCGTCACGACACTGGCCGCTGTGGCCGACACCACGCCCGATGCGTTTAGTTTTACCGCGCAAACCGATGTCGCGCTCAATAGCCCGATGACGTCCAATACCATTACCGTCAGCGGCATCGACGCCGCATCGCCGATTAGCATCAGCGGCGGCACTTATTCAATTAACAATGGCAGCTTTACCAGCAGTGCCGGTACGGTCGTTAACGGCAATATGGTTAAAATTCAACTGCAATCGTCCACCGCTAACAGCACAACCACCACTGCGACATTGAGCATCGGCGGCGTATCAGGCGCTTTTAGCGTCACCACACTGGCCGCTGTAGCCGACACCACGCCCGATGCGTTTAGCTTTGCCGCACAAACCAATGTCGAACCGGCGACTACGGTCACCTCTAATGCCATCACTGTCAGCGGCATCAATGCCCCTGCAGACATCAACATCAGCGGCGGTTTGTATTCGGTGAACGGCGCTACTTTCGTGGCGACTGCAGGGCAGGTCAATAATGGCGACAGCGTGCGCGTACAGCAAATTTCATCGCCTGAGTACAGCGTCACCAGTACCGCTACTTTGAACATCGGCGGCATCAACGGCGCATTTAGTGTCACCACCAAAGCCAACAGCAACGGCAATTTCTTATTGCCGCCTGCATCACCCGGCGATCCGGCTTTTACCTCGGAACATTTCTCCGGTTCCGCCAACTGCACCATGTGCCATAACAATATTCAAGACAGCACCGGCAAGGATGTGTCGATTGAAACCGACTGGTCATCGACGATGATGGCTAACTCAGCGCGCGATCCGTTCTGGAAAGCCAAAGTACGCAGCGAATTGAACCGCAACCCGCACTTAGCCGATGTCATTAACGATAAATGTACCCGTTGCCACGCGCCGATGGCGAATTTTGAAGCGAAGAAATTTAATGAACCTAAAGGCATTTTGGATGGTGGCTTTTTAAGCGCCGGTCATCCACGACATGATGAAGCAATGAACGGTGTCGGTTGTACTTCATGCCACCAGATTCAAAATGCGACGAATCTGGGGACGTTGAGCAGCTTCACCGGCGGCTATCAAATTGGCGACAACAAAGCCATTTATGGCCAATACACCGATCCTTTCACCAACAACATGGTGATGATGACCGGTTATACGCCAACCTATGGCGCACACATGGAATCATCGAAAATATGCGGCACTTGCCATAACCTGAAAACACCGTTTGTTGACCAATTCGGCACGCTATTGAGCACCACGCCGGAAACCGAATTCCCGGAACAAATGCCGTACAGCGAATGGGAGCACAGCAGCTATGCAACGGCCAGCGTCAACAAACAATGCCAGGACTGCCACATGACCCACATTGACGACGGCGTAAAAATATCAAACCGGCCGATGTGGTTGGCTGCACGCGATAATTTTGGCCTGCATGAATTTGTCGGCGCCAATAAATTAATGCTGGATATTTTTGACAAAAATAAAAACCAACTGGGCGTATTGGCAAACAACTTTGCCGAAACCATCGACAAGACACAAACCATGCTCAACAGTTCGGCGACCATTACCCCGGTCAGCCAAACCTTGGCTAGCGATAACAGCTTGAATTTCACTTTGAAAATCAACAGCAACACCGGGCATAAACTGCCCAGCGCCTATCCTTCACGGCGGGTGGTGCTGCATGTGACGGTCAAAGATGCGCAAAACAACATTGTGTTTGAATCGGGCAAAATCAATGCCAACGGCAGCATTGTCGGTGTGGATGCCGATGCCGACAGGACTACATTTGAACCGCATTACGAGTTGATTACCGACCCTGACCAGGTGCAAGTGTACGAGGCGATTATGGGTGACAACCTGAACCATGTCACTTACACCCTGTTACGCGGCATGGTTTATCTAAAAGACAACCGTCTGCTGCCGCAAGGCTTCAACAAAGCCAGCGCGCCTGACGACATCAAAGTGGTTGGCGATGCCTTGACCGATGCCAATTTTGTTGGCGGCAGCGACGACATCAGTTATCGGATCAGCGGCCTGACCGGTAATAGCTATCAAGTTGAAGCGGAATTGGTGCATCAACCGATTGCCTATTCCTTCGCACAAGACTTGTTTGTCGAAAGTGATGCGGAGATTGAGGATTTCAAAACCATGTTTAATGCGTCCAACGCCAAAACCAGCCGCATTGCCAACAGCAGCTTTAGTGTTACCCGCTAAGGAAGACTTGAGCACAGGGACGTGCATTTTTTAACTTTTTTAATTGAGGAATAACAACTTATGAAACAAAAACTGACTTTACCTTTAGGCAAATTAATGGCGATTATTGGACTGGAGCTACTGACTGCGACAGACCTTTATGCGGCAACTGTCCGTAGCGGTGCTATTGATGGCGCTGACCTAAAAGCGGCGGTGCGTTATCGGCACATGAACGGCAATGGCAATGGCAATCCGAGAGTGTACTTGGGCACATTGCCCTTAGCGACTACGGGGCCGACCAACATTAGCTGGGGCAGCGAAAAACACATTAAATTCAGTTACGATGCAGCAACAAAGAAGCTGACCACTATTGTTGGTATGGCGGGCATGTCTCCGGCTCCGATTACCGTAACTAAAGAGGTCGGCGATCTAGGTGAACTCAATTATTTGTTATTGAATGTTCAGGCTTATCACCCTATGGGGCATGCAACTTCAGTTGAACTCAAACATTTTAAGCTCAATGGCGAAGAACTGTCGTCTAACAGCTTTTCGGGAACGGCTGCCGGTGCTAAATGGAATGTGACTGGCGAAAATTTAACCGACGGTTTTACCTTGGAAGGTCATATCGTACTGTCCGGTATGCAACCTGGTTCCGATCACAATCACATCCAAATCAATGTCGGTTATGCCGACCAAACCGGCCCTAAAATCGATGGTATCGGCGTTAACCCGAATCCTGCAATCATCAACGGCACCACAACACTGAGAGCCACGGTTTCCGACGCCGACACCGGCAACAATGACATCAGCAATGCCGAATACAGCCTAAACGGCGGCGCTTGGGAGCCGATGGGCGCTCAAGATGGCGCATTCGACAGCGTCAGCGAAGACGTGAGTGCCGAATTGGCCGCTACGCAATTAGGTGCCAACGAAGTATGTGTGCGCGGCACTGATACTAAAGGTAATGTCACTACACCGCCGACATGTTCCACGTTCATGGTGACTTATCAGTTTGAAGGCTTTGCCGCGCCGCTGAACAACGGGCTAATTAACACCGCCAAAGCCGGGCAAGCGATACCTGCCAAATGGCGCTTGACCGATGCTAACGGACTGCCGGTTGAAGATGCAGCCAGCTTTACCGGTTTCTATTCTTACCCGATTGATTGCGAAACGGGCGCGCACAGCCCGCACGATGCGGTTGAAGAATATGCACCTGGCAACAGCGGCCTGCAATATAAAGGCAATGGCGAATGGCAATACAACTGGAAAACCCCAAAAAGCTATTGGGGAACCTGCCGCGCCATGTATGTTGAGTTTAACAGCGGCGCAATTTCACCGGTTACACAATTCCAATTCAAATAATTTTTTTGGGCTTCCCATTTAAAGCGGAACAAGCCTGCCGAAGTAGACCTTCCAGGTTTTACGACTGCCATGGATGGCGGAAGTGCTGGAGCCGTCGGGAGCGGCTCCAGTAAAAACCTGGAAGGTCTGTCCCGCGTTAAGTTGATAGCCAATAATTTTTGTAATTACTCAGCGAAAATAGAACACGGAAAGCACAGATTAGACGGATTTACACGGATTTTTTTAAATAGACCCTGCTTTTAATCAGTGATTATCCGTTTTACGGGGATCAGTGCCATCCGAGTTCCATTTAGTCATCAAGCCTCATTATGACCCCTGTAAAAACCATCATTGGTAATGATCCTGCTTTAAAAGCACTACTGAGTTCCATTAAAAAAATTGCCCCGACCGATGTCACTGTATTGATTACCGGCGAAACCGGCACCGGCAAAGAACTTGTCGCTAACGCCATCTTAAAAAACAGCCGACGTAAAAATAAACCTTTTATCCCCTTAAACTGCGCGGCGTTGTCCGAATCGCTGATTGAATCCGAATTGTTCGGTTATTGCAAAGGCGCGTTTACCGGAGCACTTGCCGATAAAGGCGGCATTTTAGCCGCTGTCGATAGCGGCACGCTGTTTTTAGATGAAATCAATTCACTGTCGCTATCGGTACAGATGAAATTATTGCGCTTTATTGAAACGGGCGAATATTTGCCCATTGGCGCGATTAAAACCCATAAAGCCGATGTCAGGATTATCGCCGCCTCCAATGCTAATTTAGGGCAACAAGTCGAGCTAGGCATGTTCCGTAAGGATTTATATTTTCGTTTAAACATTGTGCCGCTGATGCTGCCGCCGCTCAGGGAACGGCCCCAAGATATTGAATTATTAATCAACCACTTCATGGGCTATTTTGCCAAAAAATATGCCATCACCCCGCCCTCAATCAGCGCTGAAGCCTTAGCTAAGCTTCAATGCTATTTTTGGCCTGGCAATATCCGGGAATTACGTAATTTATGCGAAAACCTGGCTATTTTCCCGCTCGATAGGCCTGTCGAAATGACAGATCTGCCGCGCGGCTATTTACAACCTAGAAAAACTGAAGTTGAAAAGCTGTTTGAATTACCCGAGCAGGGTTTTAATTGGCCTGAACAAGAGTTTAATTTAATACGGCAAGCCATGGCAAAAACCAATGGCAATTATCAGCAAGCCTCTTTGTTGTTAGGCATGTCCAGGGATGCCCTTTATTATCGCGTCAAAAAACACGGGTTGCGTTAACCGTGTTAATCACCGCCATCTAGCCTCTTTATGAGGTGTTGCATTTATTGGATATTTTGACTGCTGCCGAGCCTGCTTTTTAACAGCGGGTGTGTTATGTTATTCCGCTTTTAAGCCACTCAAGCTGTAACATCGCCGCATCAAGCCTTATGGGTCATTGAACGCATTTACTCGCCACGAAGGGCGCAGAGAGTAAGAAATTCGTGATCTTCGCGTGCTTCGTGGTGATCTTTTACCAAAAAAGTCCGTAAAGCCCCTTCCTTTAGGCATAAGTATCTACACAACTTTTTTGTACTATTAATACAACGAGTTACAAACTAGATTTGGCCCCATCTCCTGTTGGAGAGGGTTGTAGAGAGGAGAATAAAAACAAGCACTTAGATTTTCCCTCATTCCAACCTTCTCCTTTTGCAGAAGGAGCCGATACTTGTGTAGATACTTAGGCCTTTTCCGCAAACCAAGATACCAAAAAATGAGTAAAATAAGCACCTATTCCAACCCTACAAAAAACCGAGATGACAACAGCAGCGTATTTTGGCCAAGCCGAGCGACAATCTATTAACGAGAGCCACTTAT
>JAUXXQ010000188.1 GCA_030684815.1 Methylobacter sp.
CGCAACGTCATTTCCATCGCCAGTTGGAAAACCCGTAAATTCAATGCGCATTTGTTGGAAAGGTTTTCTTGCCACTTAGGGTTGGACTTTACTGCCATAAAATCCAGCCCAGGCTTTGCAGCCCTATGTAACTATGGCGCTATCGCCGCGTAAACTGTCTGAAGTATTGTTGCATAGGATGGGCTCTTAATTAGTGTGGAAAAGTTGAACGGCTCTCAAAAGAACGGCAGTCTGGCATAGATAAACGCCGCAATATCTCAGGCTGGGCAATGACAAACCGATTTTACTGCTGTTACTGTTGAAGGGTAGGCGTTTATCCTATCGTCAAGGCATCCGGTAGCCAGAATCGCTTGCCCCAACATCTGGATGACGGGTACAGAAACACTATTGCCCACTAGCTTCATCCATCTGCCCCGTGATTCGGGTAACTCAAAATCCTTTGGAAAGCCTTGTATTAAACAGGCCTCTTCCTTGGATATTTTCCTGAACAGTTTTTTATGGAAAATCTCGTTCAGAAAGGCTTGCTTATAGTCGTGGTCGTTGTTTGCATCAATGTCTTTTAGGGCGACAAAATCGTTAGTGTCGCTCGCTACCAACGTGGGGAATGCTTCGGATTTTGGCAAAAATACCCGGTTGACGCCGTTAATGCCTGTGCTAATTTTCGTATATCTGAACTCATACCTGACTTCACTACAAGCAAGCACATTTTTGGCTACAAGCGAATCCAGCACTTTTTCAAATGGGACTCGCGCCTTTTTCAATTCACGGCATCCCTTCAAAGTATCCAAGGTAATTTCCCCGGCCGACACATGACTTAGCAGTAACTGTTCACCCGTATCCAGCAGCAGATGACCATGAGCCTTGACTGCATAAGCGTAATCGACCTTTTTTAGAATTCCCAAATCCACCAATTCATCCAATTCCTCTCTTTGGAGGGTATTGTCAAGCCGCTGGAGATGGATGAAAGATAACGGGTTGCCGTCCAACCTGCCATACGTCCGTTTACGCCTGTTCCTTAGTAACAGGTAGCAGATATGCTGTTGCCTATCCGTGGTGGGGATCAAATCCCACGAATGGATAGTAGTCGGGCCGTTGCGGATGTCGTTGAACAAAAAGAAATCATTCATACCGTTAGTTTTGCGGTAGCGCCTTTTATCAGGCATGGGGTCGTCAAAAATATCTGCCGTTTCGCCTAAACCGATTTTTTTTGGGGATTTTTCCACGCAATCTTGTAAGACATCAATCAATTTTAGGGTGCTTTTTTGTGGTGTCGGGAGGCGAAATTTACGCATGTATGCCTCATGCAAAAATCCGATAATGTAAACCCTGACCCGGTCTTGCGGCACACCGTAATCTGATGAGTCCAGCACAAAATGTTTGGCAAAATAACCGGCCTTGCTTATCCGGCCTAAAATGCAAGACAGTGCATCGTGATTTCTGGGGTCAGCCAATCCTTTAACGTTCTCAAAAATAAATGCCTTAGGACGTGATTGATTGAGCAGGTAAAGCGTGTCATTCCAAAGTTGACCACGGTCATCATCAAACCCCAGGTTTTTGCCTGCAATAGACCAACTTTGGCAAGGGACGCCCGCAGTCAGAACGTCATGGGGCGGGAGGCTTTTGATGTGGGTAATGTCACCCAAATTCAGACTGGTATCCTCATCAAAATTGGTGCAATACGCATTAATTGCATCATTGTGTATCTCACTAAAATTTACACATTGGCCGCCGATGCGATTTAAAGCGAGGCGAAAGCCACCGATTCCAGAGAACAAATCGATAAAAGTGAATTGCTGTTTTGTTATGGGCTTCATATCGGGCTTACTTGAGCAAAAAATCTTCAGTATCGGTTGGGGGGTCTATTTCCAGAAATTCGCGGTAAATCCTTTCCCGATATTCTTTTCCCAATTGGTTGACCTCACTGACAAAATAAGCATAAGTCCCTTTTCCACCAATAAAATCCCAGAATTCATCGCCGATTAAAACACAGGGGTCGCTGCGCATATCGAACCAACGCATGGGGAATGTCCACTTATAGTCTTCCTTATTTGAGCCATAGGGATTATAAGGCAGCGCGTAGTAAGCACCCTCTACCGGCACAGGTTCCATACTCAGCAATTTGAACATCTTTTCCTTGCTGACCTTAGTCTGGTCGCTGTTTGGCAATGGGCCTTTCAATTCAAACGCATAATGTTTGCCTGTTGTCGGGTTGCTGACATAAATGTCACAAACAACTGAGACAGGAATCGGGTTACCTTGTCCTGCTTTGATGTAGGTCAGTTCATCCTGCCAGTTTGGTGGTGACTTATGTTGCCCTTTTTGGCTGTGTTCCAGCTTATTCAGCACTTCTTGAATTCTCCGCAGCCGCTCGTCACCGACATTACCCGTAATAACATATCCCATTGCACATTCCCCATGCGCTTCTTTAGCGACAACTTGGGCGAGCTTTTCCCAAACCCCTCCAAACGGGGTGACAAAACGCCTTTCAAAGTGAGACCCTTTAAAAATCTCATCAGGCACCAAGGCAGCATACAGTGGTTTCTGGGAATGGTGTTTCTCCTTAATGAAAGGGTCATCAACGAGCACTTTCTTCATAACGCGTTCCATCATTGTATTTATGACGTTCTGAATGGCCTTGGCAACCTTATTTTTATCAGTCATTATTGGATTTTCCTTTTCAATTCAGAAGTGGGTAGCGCTACTGAGTAGCCTATACAGCATTAAATATGGTTATTATTGTAAGCGAGGAGCTGACTATTGCCTATGACTCGATGTTCAAGTTTTTTAGCTTGACTGAGACGAGCCTAGGTAAATCAAGGCTCTTCCGTCAATGTATTCAGGCGTCAAATCATAGTACTTATGGCTGTAAAGCCTGATTTGGCAGGATTTTCAAAAGTCAACAATTAAAAACTTGAACATAGAGTATGAAATGGGCAAAAAGTGATGGTTGGCCGAAATGACTGACCGCATCGACCAAGCTACCCGTTCGCGCACCATGGCGGCTATCCGCAACCGGGATACGAAGCCGGAGAAATGGGTTCGCTCTGCGTTGCACCAACAAGGTTTCCGTTTCCGTCTATATGATAAAAAATTGCCCGGTTCACCTGACCTTGTATTGCGCAAATATCATGCTGTCATATTTATTAACGGTTGTTTCTGGCATCAGCACGAAGGCTGTAAAACGACCCATCTTCCCCATACACGGCGCGAATTCTGGGAACGCAAGTTTGCCCGAAATGTGGCGCGTGACCAAAAAGTCTTGCACCAACTTAAGGTGCAAGGATGGCGGGTGGCCATTGTCTGGGAGTGTGGGTTAAAAAAGAAAATAAGGACGGCAACCTTGCAGCGCTTGGCAGCATGGCTGCGCGGTGCTTCGGAGTACCTTGAAATACCGGTTTATGATGAATTTAGTGATTTGTAATTAACCAAATGCTTTTTGGAAAAAGGGCTCACTGGTTGATGCCGGTAATTTATCCGCCATCAAGCGGATGAAGGGCAATCAGGACAGCAAATAGGCGCATCGTTATTCCGGCGCGGCCTATTGTTTACGCCGTCTGCCTTTTACTTTTTCAAGCTGTTTGTTTAAATACCCCGCCGGATTGACTGGAACAGTATCAGCCGTAAGGATGGCACCTAATTCGCTCATTGCTTTTTGATACACTTTGCGCTTGAAATAAACTACGTCCTTGAGCGGCTCCCAATAATCTACCCAGCGCCAGCCGTCGAACTCCGGTTTAGAACACTGGTCAAAGCGCACATTGGATTCTTCGGTTATTAAGCGTAACAGATACCAGATTTGTTTTTGGCCTATGCATAAAGGCAGGGAATTTTTGCGGATATAGCGTTCGGGCAGCTGATACCTCAGCCAATAACGGGTGCGGCCGAGCACTTGGACATGCTGTTGCTGTAGTCCGGTTTCCTCGCACAACTCCCGATACATCGCTTCTTCTGGGTCTTCATCCGGATTAATCCCACCTTGCGGGAATTGCCATGAGTTTACACCCATTCGTTTTGCCCAAAACACGCGACCCTCGTCATTGCAAAGGATGATCCCGACATTAGGCCGGTATCCTTTAGAGTCAATCATGTTAAAACCTGTGTCTTTACCTTTCCTAGTTCTTTAATCTTGCTAATGGTAAAATCGTCAAAGATAGGTCAGTAAGTTAATTTAATGGCCGCATTGTTCCATAAATGGACTGTAGATGCCAGTGGGCACGGTTCTTTTTCATGACTCAACATAGGTTTAACTGTGAGCTTAGCGATTTTCGATTTAGACAATACCCTGATTGCCGATGACAGCGATTATTTGTGGGGGCAGTTTCTTGTAGACCAGGGCATCGTCGATAAAAATCGCTACGAAAGCGCCAATGCCAAGTTTTATGAGGATTACAAACAAGGCAGTTTGGATATTGTTGAATTTTTGCAATTTTCGTTAAAACCTCTAGCAGACCACGACCCCGAACAACTCTATCAATGGCGCGCGCAATTTATACAGCAAATTATCACGCCGCTGCTGTTGCAGCCGGCACAACAGCTGATCGACAAACATAAAAGCCGGGGCGACACTTTGTTGGTCATTACCGCCACTAACCGTTTTGTCACCGAGCCGATCGTGCAGTTGTACGGCATTGACAATTTGCTGGCGACTACGCCGACTTTTATTGATGGCAGCTATACCGGCGGTTTTGACGGCATCCCCTGTTTTCAGGAAGGCAAGGTCAAGCTACTGGAAGCCTGGTTAACAGGTTCAACTGAAACCATGCAAGGCAGTTGGTTTTATAGCGATTCGCACAACGACCTGCCGCTGCTGAAGTTGGTTGACCATCCGGTTGCGGTTAATCCCGATGAAAAACTGGCTGCATTTGCCAATGATGCGAACTGGCCGATTATCAGCTTGCGGGATGGCCAATGCCCGACACATCATTTTCATAAATGAGAAAAAATTACTTGTCACACACGACCTATCACAATGACTAACATGACTTTCCCCACTATTGAATCTTTTGTCGGCAACACGCCTTTAGTTAGGTTGCAGCGCTTGCCCGGCAACACCAGCAACACTATTTTGGTCAAACTGGAAGGCAATAATCCTGCCGGTTCGGTTAAAGACCGTCCGGCATTGAGCATGATAAAACATGCCGAAGCACGCGGCGAGATCAAGCCCGGCGACTGCTTGATTGAAGCGACCAGCGGCAATACCGGCATTGCTTTGGCGATGGCGGCGGCAATCAAAGGTTATAAAATGATCTTGATTATGCCGGATAACATGAGCGAAGAACGCCGGGCGTCGATGAAAGCTTTCGGCGCAGAGATTATCCTGACGCCAGCGGCGGGCAGCATGGAAGCCGCGATTGATTTGTCCAGGGCAATGGAAGCGGCGGGTAAAGGTAAGGTGCTGGATCAATTTGCAAATCCTGATAATCCGCGTGCGCATTACGAAGGCACCGGCCCTGAAATCTGGCGCGACACACAAGGCAAAATCACCCATTTTGTCAGCTCGATGGGCACTACCGGCACCATTATGGGCACATCAAAATTTCTCAAGGAACAAAATGCCGATATTCAAATTATCGGCGTACAGCCCGAAGGCGAGTCTAAAATTCCCGGCATCCGCCGTTGGCCGCAAGAATATCTGCCGAAAATCTACCAGTCCGACCGGGTTGACCGGATTATTGATGTCGATCAAATTTCAGCGGAACAGACGACCCGCGCCTTGGCCGCCCAAGAAGGCATTTTTGCCGGTATTTCGTCCGGCGGCGCGGTTCATGCGGCGTTGAAATTGTCGGAAGACGTTGAAAATGCAGTGATTGTGGCTATTATCTGCGACCGGGGCGACCGCTATTTGTCTACGGGTGTTTTTCCTGGTTAATGCTGTTGTTCCTGGTTAATGCTGTTGTTCTCAGCTGCCGCGTCAATCGTTCCGATGCTCCAGAGTGGGAACGATATATAAGCTGTGGGAGTGATGTATAAATTGTGGGAGCGGCCACCCGGCCGCGAACAGCACGCGATTATTCGCGGCCGGGTGGCCGCTCCCACAGCTTTATCCTGGCTCATCGCACTCATCTTAATAACGCCCATCGCTCAAGCACTCGACAGCTTAGCGTTAAATATCGGCACTCTTGCCGGAACGCAATGGAAGCTCGAAAGCATTAACATCACCCTGATCGACCTGACACGAACTCCCCAACAACTGGCTTTAACCATAGCCAAGTTAAGCCTGCCCAAACCCTTCGATGACCTCAATCTGGCGAATATCCGCTGCACTGATTTCACTTGGCAAAACCAGGCGCTGAACTGTAAACAGGGCAGGGCGGACATACGTTCAAAACGTTGGCAGTCGCCCAGCACCGATTTTTCTTTTCAGGTCACACAACAGCGCAGCACATTCACTTTAAGTAATTTGCAGTTGGCGGGCGGACGCATAAAAATTACCGGCGAAGAGCAGGGCGAGCGCTGGCAACTGAGAATTAACGCCAAAGCGGTCGAAGGTCGCTTACTTCAACAACTGTTGCCGCTGTCGGGATTTGAGTTGAAAACCGGTAAAATCGATGTCAAATTACAGGTATCCGGCAGTGGTGGTCAGGTTGACGCGTTTATCTTGAAAGCTGGGCTTCATGGCTTGACCGGACAAAGTGAAGATGGGCGTTTTGCCTCCGAGGACTTAGTGCTGGTTTCAACCGTTAGCGGCCAATACCATAACGGCTTATGGCAGTGGCAAAGTCATGTTGAGATGAACGGCGGCGCGTTGTATGTTGAACCGCTATTTCTGGAAGCGGCCGGGCAAGAAGTGGCGCTGAATGCACAGGGCAGCTGGGATGCCGTCAACAAACAGATTGACATTAGCTCGGCCAGTTACTGGCATGCAACAATTGGCGAACTGAGCGGCAGTGCCACGATCCGCTATCGTCAGGGCATCAGCCTTGAACAGGCGGCGCTCTCGTTGAACAGTTTCAATCTGCAAGGACTGTCTGAAACCTACCTGAAACCCTTTCTTGAGCAAAGCGCATTGCAAGGCCTTAGACTCTCAGGCCATGTAAAAGCTAAATTTTCCATTCATCAGCAAGCACTAAGTGCATGGACAGCGAGTTTTAACAATCTCGGTCTTAACGATGCTTCAAGCCGAGTCCAGATTCAGGGGGGGGCAGGCACACTGAATTGGTCTAGCGATGAACGCCTTGATCAGCTATCGGAATTTTCCTGGCAGCGTTTACAAATAGGCGCCATCCCCATAGGCTCTGCCAAAATGTCATTATCGAGCCGGACTGACAGCATCCGGCTGTTAAACAAGATTCAACTGCCTGTTTTGGGCGGCAGCATTGCCATTAACCATTTCAGCTGGCAGGCAAAAAAACAGCAAGAGCCTGAAGTGTCTTTTGAAGGCAGTATAAATAAGCTATCGCTTGAACAATTGTCCGCCGCGTTAGACTGGACACCGCTGTCGGGTACTATCAGCGGCCCTATTCCCCGCGTTGAATACAGCAATAAAACCCTGAGTTTGGGCGGCGAGTTGGTGATCAAGGTGTTTGACGGTGAAATCAAGGTGAGCAATTTGGCCTCTTCGGGTTTGTTTACCGATTTCCCCAAACTTCACGGCGATTTGGAAATTGATAACCTGGATTTAGATCAGCTAACCCGCAGGTTTGAATTTGGCGGCATTACCGGCAGGTTGTCGGGCTATGTCCGGCATTTGTACATGGAGAACTGGCAGCCGGTTACGTTTTTTTCCTGGCTGGGAACCCCGGAAAACGATAATTCACGACGCCGGATCAGCCAAAAAGCGGTAAAAAATATCGCCAGTATTGGCGGTGGCGGCGCTTCAGACCTGCTGTCGCGAAGTTTTTTAAGTTTTTTTGAAACTTTCGGTTATGACAAACTGGGATTGGGTTGTTATCTGCATGACGGTGTTTGTCAACTGATGGGCGTCGAGGCCTTGGAATCCGGCTATGTCATTATCAGCGGCGGCGGTTTGCCCAGAATTGACGTGATCGGTTACAACTCGCGCGTCGATTGGGATGTGTTGATTGAACGGCTAAAGCGTATTACCACATCGGAGCCTTCGGTGTCTTATTGATTGGGGACTGCTCAGCGACTGTTAAAAGAATAAAATGTAATGCCGAAAAGCACAGCCTTTTTAAAAAATCTGTGTCAATTCGTCTTATCCGTTCTATCTGTGTTCTATTCTTTCATTCGATATTAACAACTATTTTAGAGGCACGACAATGTCAAAAAAGCCCATAGCAACTAAAAATAGCCAACATTCACAGCTCAAAGACGAAGACCTCATGGACAACGACCTGTCTTTCCTTGACTCAGAGATGTCGCCGGAATTGCGCGAACAATTCATGGACTCTATGTTGAAGTATGAAAATGCTGAATGGGTTTCGTCTTTCACTTTGCTGGAGCAGGGCGGGATGGCGTTGCCGGCGCCGGATACCTTGGATGATACGCAACTGAGCGCCAAGTTGTGGGAAGTGATTCGTGGTTTGGCGATGTTGCGCATGTTTCTGCATAACACCGACCATCTCAGTGACCGCGAATTGTATGAGGACTTGTGGCATGATTTGTTGCGGGAGGAAGGTCAGGCGACGCCGATTGATGCCGATTCTGCTTGGCATTTGGATATATTAGGCTACGAGAGCAGTGAAGACAACGCACTTTATCTTCGCTACTATGCGGATGAAGAAACACGCCAATATTGGGCTAAAGATTAGCCGGATGATGTCATACCGCCCCACGAGACGCCGCCCTATGACCGCGACCGGCATTTGCCTGACCGCGATCAGCCCGAGTGGCGGGATTTTCCACGGCCTTGTTGAGTTTGCTTGTTTTTAACGTTGCAAGTTAGACCTTCCAGGTGGAAGGTCTGTTTATTGGCGGGGGTTTTGTTTAATTAAATAACTCCAATACAAAAGACAAGGCTTTTAATAAATAAGGCTCATCGTCTTCAAGATAAGCACGGCGTTTGCTTGCTGTACGATTCAATTCAACCTGTTTTGCTTTTTGTTTTTGTTGTTTTTTTTGTTGGTTAAGCAATTGGCCGCCAGCTTTTTTCCACTCCATTAAATGGCTGATTTCGCCGTTATCTAACCAAATGCCGTGTTTGTGGCATTGGTCGATAACCACGCCGCTACGATGACCGAAAATTTTCCTGTTCATCAATATCCCGCACACAGGGCACTTGATATATTTGACTTTTTTGGCTTGATAACGGTCGGCATTGATATTTTGTATGTGTTTAAAGTTGATGGTCTCGACGTTAGATACGGCGCTGTCCAGCAGGATCTCAATTTCGCCCGGATCGAAAAACAGGCCGAAACATTCGCTGCAACGCTCAATATACAAGTGGCCGTTGACTTTAAGGGCTATGGTTTGCAGGGCGATGTTGCAATGCGGGCATATACGGTCGGAATAGGGGGTGTCGATACTGAAATGATGTGTTGCGCGCAAGTCAATGTCGTTACGCACGCCGCAATATTGGCAACGGTTGATGTTAGGCTCTAACGGTGCTGAGCAGCTCTTGCAGGACAGCATGATTAAAAATCATCCAGAATTTGTTGCTTTTTTGCCGCATATTCCTCGGCGGTAATCAACTGCGCATCAGCCATTTTTTTTAATTGTTCAAGTTTGGCAACCGTGACATCGGCAGATTGCCCCGGCACGGCTTGATTGATTGGAAAGGCTTGCGCCATCGTCTGCCCTAAGCCCATGCCTGCACCGATACCTACGCCAATACCGGCGGCACCGCCTTCATTTCTGGCAGCTTCGCGCATGGCTTCCAGCTGTTGCAGGTTGGCATAATCAAGCCCAGCCATTTGCGCGGCATGGGCTTCGGCAGTCAAATCGGCAATGCGGTTAATACGTTTGAGGGTGTCATCATCAAAACTGGTGCCTTCAATGCGGAAGTCGGTGATTTCAAAGCCGAGTTTGCTAAATATGGCGGCTAGCTGTGCATTTAAGCCTTCGGCAATTTCGTTGCGGTTGGCGTCAATGTCGGTATAGGTAAAACGGTTAGTGGCGAGAAAATCCGAGATCGGGTGGATCATTCGGGTGGACATGACTTTTCTCAGGTCATCGGTAAAAAAATCGCTATGATGGCCGACGACATTGACGAAAAAATTTTGCGGATCGGAAATGCGATAACTGTAATTGCCGAAAGCGCGCAATGCCACTGGAAATTTATAGTGGGGGTCTTCGTATTTGATCGGCGAAGTCGTACCCCATTTTTGGTTTAAAACCTTGCTGGTCCTGAAAAAATAAATCGCGGCTTTATGCTCGCTGTCAAAGAACTGCATGAACCTGCTGATTGTTGTCCAAAAGGGGATGTTATCGGTTTGCAAGTTGACCATGCACGGCTGGGTGATGACTGTTTTGACTTTGCCTTCATAGACGAAAATACAGCCTTGCCCCGGCCCTACAATCAGTTTGGAGGCATTTTTAATCTCATCGCCGTTATCCGTCCATTGGCTAAAAAGAACATCGGTACGCGGGTTAGTCCACTCAATGACTGAACGCAGTTGTCGTTTGATGCCGTCAAAAAATGTCATGTCTAAGCTCGCTGGTTGGGATATGGTTTTGTGCCGTTTTCATCAAATTTCCTTGTTGGTTTGAGAACTCTCCCTTCAGGGAGATTCGTTCATCGTTATCCTTTCAGGTCACTTCGTCGTTTACGGCGAGGCAATCCACCGGCCTACCTCTGTCGATGGATTGCCGCAAGATAAATCATTTGGCAGATAAGGTCGAATGTGGATTGAAACATTTTAATGAGCAATGCTGTCAGGCGCAACAGAGTATAAGGATGGCTATTGGTGAATTTTGCAATTGTGGAGTGGTGTTCGCGGCCAGATATTGGCGGAACTGGCTTAAAATCGCTCCCCGCAAACAACAGCGAGGCTAAAACGGGGGGTAATTTTACCGTTGCCGGAAGCGTCCAATGGAGTAAGCTAAAAAAGGCCTTCATCGATTACTAAAAGATGAAGGCCAACCCCAAATAGCTGTTTTAACTTGTATCAGCCGGTTATATGTTTCCATCCGGCAAGGAAATTTTAAATAGCCCCTTTTTGGGATACATCGGACACTAAGCGCGCTATAAAATTCACTGGTTTTCTCCTCGGCTGAAGCATGAGGGATCGTATGGCTGTTAACGATATGCGTAGCTAAACGAGTATCCGGTGAGTTTTTTGATTCGGCACTATGGGCTCGGTTACATATCCATAAAAAGGAAAGATAGAACATAATGATAGCGATACGAAACCATTATCGGTTTATTTTATGACGAAAACAACATTTTTTCTATCTGTCAATGGGCGCGGCAAAGATAGGGCAACACGCTTTAGTGAATAAGCTACACGAAGGTTGAAATTTCGTGCCCTGCGTGGCGAATACGCAAGAATTAAAAGTCTGGGCATCAAATTTTAGGTATTATTTTCGCGTACCTTTAATCTTTAAATTATGGATAGCACTTTTATGGCTTTAAAAAAACTCCCCTCAAGTTTAGCAGTTATTTTCTTAATTTTATTTGCTTTTCCGGCACAGGCTGAATTGTCGGCTTTTATTTCAGGCAGTTATCAGCACATCGTGGCCGCCAATGCCAAGCAGCCATTTATGCTGGTGGTTTGGTCGGTCAATTGCCCTTCCTGCCTGAAAGAAATGGCGCTGTTAAGCGATATTCACAAGAGCCGACCTGAGCTAAAAATCATTATGCTGGCGGCGGACGAGCCATCCGAAACCGAACAAATCAAACAAATTCTGCAAAAAAAACAATTGTTAGGGCTTGAAAACTGGGCTTATGCTGATGAAAACACCCAAAAACTGCAATTTGAAATTGATCCTGCATGGTATGGCGAATTGCCCAGGACATATTTTTTCAACAACACACATCAGCGCACTGGTGTCAGCGGTACGCTATCAGCAGCAGATTATGAGGAGGTTCTTACTAAAATTCTGGAATAAAGGCTTTGCACGGCAAGCTTTATCCGTCATAGAATGTCCGCTTTTTTACTACTTTTTGGGGTTATGCAATGTCAGATGAAATTTGGTTCAGAACCGGTGAAGCGACGGTATTTTCCAGCAACGGCCAAGGCACCGACGCGATGCCGGAAATATTGATCGGCAGTGTAAAAGGCCCCGCCGGCCATGCCTTTGCCAATTTAATGGGGCAAACAGCCGGACATACCCGTATGTTCGCAATCCGCGCCTGCAACCAGCAAGTAAAGCCTGCCACTATCATGGTGCCGAAAGTCACCATCAAATCGTCTGATTACGTCAATTTATTCGGCGGTCCGGTACAGTCAGCCGTTGCGGATGCTGTTTTGGACAGCGTTATCGACGGCGTTATTCCTGCTGCACAGGCGAATGAGTTGTGCATTATTGCGATGCTGTGGATCGCCCCCGAATGCGCGGCTAATCCCGATCTGGACTGCAAGGATTTATACCGCACCAACTATGAAGCGATGAAATTGGCCATTTCCCGCGCCATGAGCAATTCGCCCAGCATTGAAGAATTAATCGCCAATCGGCATAAAATCGTCCACGAAATGTACGACCCTGAAACCGGCGAGTCTCAGTGGTAAGGAAATAGAACACAGTCCTACATAAGTAGTCATTCAAAAGTCTCTTAATAAACAAATTTAATAAACAAATTGGGAGTAAAACAGCTTTAGCTGTTTTACCGCCAATAGCTAAAGCTATTGGACTCCAATGTAAAGATTAAAAAATAGGTTTGCCTACTTAATTGTTCACAAAATACGCACTGTTCTCACTGCTTTTTTTTCGTGCCTTTCGTGATTTTCGTGGACAAAAAACATCATAAGTCCGCCTTTTACACCTGTTTCAAGCACACAGACATTCACCATGAGCTTATTAATCAAATACCTGTCACTCTGCTGGTTCCGCAATAACCCCGCCGATTTTGTCCCGACAAAATCGTTTATGTGGAAAGTGGTGGCGTTTTACCTTATTTCAGGGATTATCGTCGAAGGCCTGATTTCCGATCCCGCCGACGGCACGCTGGAAGTTTTGTTGCGCACTATCATGGCTTTTTCGTCGATCAGCGTGTTTTTGTTGGTCATCAAAAAATGGAAGCATTTCAATCAACTGTTTACCGCTATTTTTGTTGGCGAAAACTTTATTATGACGTTGGCAATTGCTGCCGAGGCCTTGGATTTCATGATGGTCATGAATAAGAATGAATTGAGGGAGGAAATTTCAATCGGTCTGGGCATATTATTGGTGATTTGGTATTTGGCGATAGTCAGCTATATTTTTCGGCAGTTTTTCTCGTACAGAATGAGCGCCAGCATTATCCTGGCCTTGGGTTATTTTGTCCTGACTTACGGCATACCGATGTTGTTTATGGACATATAACGATAGCTTCAATGACTTGTAACAATCAGTGATTATCCGTTTGGTCAGTGCCATCCGTGTCCTATTTATTTTTTCGCTGAGTAGTTGCAATAATTTTTTAATGTCCGAATGTTAGCAAGCAGTGTGACCTAATGTATAATCCGCTTCATTTTTGACATTGATTTTACACGGTGAAATATGAGCATCAAATTATCTAACAGAGTCCAGGCAGTTAAACCATCACCGACTTTGGCGATTACCGCCAGAGCCGCGCAAATGCGGGCGGCGGGCAAAGACATTATCGGCCTTGGCGCCGGCGAGCCGGATTTCGATACCCCTGATCATATCAAGGCGGCGGCGGTCAAAGCGATTGATAGCGGTTTCACCAAATACACCGCAGTTGACGGCATCGTTAGCCTGAAAAAAGCCATTATCGCCAAATACAAAAACGACAACGGCCTTGATTATCAGCTCAACCAGGTTCTGGTTTCTTGCGGCGGCAAACAAAGTTCATTCAATTTGACTCAGGCGCTGTTGAATGCAGGCGACGAAGTCATTATTCCCGCACCGTTTTGGGTGTCTTATCCTGACATGGTGCTGTTGGCCGACGGCGTGCCAGTGATTATCGAAACCACGCAGGCGCAAAATTTTAAAATTTCGCCCGAACAATTACGCGCTGCGATTACCGATAAAACCCGTTTGATCTTCATCAACAGCCCATCGAACCCGTCTGGCGTTGTTTATAATCTGGAAGAACTAAAAGCGCTCGGCGACGTGCTGAAGGATTTTCCGAACATCATCATCGCCACCGATGACATGTACGAACATATTCTGTGGCAGCAAGGCACTTTCGTTAATATTTTAAACGCCCATCCCGACTTGTATGAGCGCACCGTGGTCATGAACGGCGTTTCCAAAGCCTATTCGATGACCGGTTGGCGTATCGGTTATGCCGCAGGTCCTGCCGATTTGATTGAGGCAATGACCACTATTCAATCGCAAAGCACATCGAATCCGACCTCGATTTCGCAACATGCCGCCGAAGCCGCGTTAACCGGCGATCAAAGTTTTATCGATAACATGTGTGTTGAATTTAAAAAACGCCATGATTATGTCGTTGCCGAATTGAACAGCATCGACGGCGTTGAATGTCTGGAAACTGATGGCACTTTTTATGTGTTCCCTAATGTCGAAAAGTTAATTGCTCGTTTAGATGGCATCAACAACGACTTGGAATTTTCGGATTATTTGATTGAAAAAGCGGGCGTAGCGTTAGTGCCCGGCTCTGCATTCGGTACGGAGGGACATATCCGAATTTCGATAGCCACCAGCATGGACAATCTGCAAAAAGCGATGGAGCGGATTAAGGCGGCGATTTAAGAGCGTTCACGAAAAAAGCAGTCAACTTTCTTGCGCCGAACAAGTCATTTAAAAGCTTGTTATGTAACGTCATTACCACGAAGCACACGAAGAATGAAACTTTGGTCTCTGTGCTCTAATTTTATTCACCCCAAAGAGCACGAAGAATAAAACTTCGTGTTCTTTGTGTCCTTCGTGGTGATATTCTTCTTCGGGCAATTTTTGTCGCATAAACACAGCATAAACCTTGATAGTCCAGCATTCTAAAATCTCCGTCATTGCCCCCGCCCGCTTGCACATGGGCTTCATTGATTTAAGCGGGTCACTCGGTCGGCATTTCGGCAGCATCGGCGTTGCGCTCAATGAAATCAATACGCGCTTGTCAATGTCGGGTGCCGAACAACTCACTATCACAGGCCCCGCCGCACAGCGGGCAGCAAAATGCGTGGCGATGCTGTGCCAGGCCTTATCTGTTTCAGACCAACTCAATATCAGCATAGAAGCCGCCATTCCCGAGCATGTGGGATTGGGGTCGGGCACGCAAATGTCGATGGCAATCGGCGCGGCGCTGAATGAATTTTACGGCTTGGGGCTGAGTGTGCGCGAAATCGCGGCGATGACCGACAGGGGCTTGCGTTCCGGCATCGGTATCGGCGTTTTTGAACAGGGCGGTTTGGTGGTCGATGGCGGTCGCGGCGACAAGACCATCACGCCGCCGGTGCTGTCGCATATCGACATGCCGGAAGATTGGCGCTTTATTCTGGTGTTCGACCAGCGCGGGCAGGGTTTGCACGGTCAGCAGGAAATACAGGCGTTCAAGGAATTGCCGCCTTTTCCTCGGCGGGAAGCCGAACGCTTATGCTATTTGCTGTTGATGCAGGGTTTGCCGGCAGCGGCGGAAAGCGATCTGGCTAAATTCGGCGAGGTGATTACCCAATTACAGCGCTCGGTTGGCGAGCATTTTTCCTCGGCCCAGGGCGGCGTTTTTACCAGCCCCGAAGTTGCACAAGCCATGGGCTGGTTTGAGCAGCAAGGCGCAGTGGCTATCGGTCAAACCTCATGGGGGCCGACCGGATTTTGCGCCATAGCCGGTGCAGAACGGGCTGAATCGTTGGCTGCTCAAGCGCGCGTGGAATTTGCGCGATTTGAGCAATTGAGTTTTGTGGTCACCAGTGCGCGCAATAGTGGCGGGGATGTTTTTGTCGGCTAGCTGACATGGAAACGATACTGATAATCGCCAATTCAGGGCGGATGCTGGCGCAGGCGGCCAAAAATATCGGCTTAAAACCATTAGTCATTGACCTGTTTTCCGATGTAGACACGCAAAATATTGCCGAAGATTTCCGCCGGATAAGCTCTTTAGCCGAGTCTGATTTAGCGCCCGCTGTCGATGATTTTGTTGCGCGCTATGCCGTGAAGCAGATTATTTATGGCAGCGGCTTTGAATATTATCCTGAAAGCCTGCGCTATCTGGCCAGCCGCTTGATTATTCTGGGCAATGCGCCCGATGTTTTTTTGCAGCTACACAATAAACCGGCATTTTTTGCTGCGCTGGATGCCTTGGCTATCCCGCATCCTGAGGTTGCTTTTGCGGCACCCGATATTGCTGAGGGTTGGCTGGTCAAACCCAAGCAAGGGCAGGGCGGTGTTGGCATTCGGCGCTACCGTGCTGGGGATGCGGCTGATAATTCGCTGTACTGGCAGAAATTTCAAGCCGGCACGCAGTATTCGCTGCTGTTTTTGGCCGATGGACGGCGGGGACAGATTATTGGTTTTAATACTCAGTATTTTGTCAGCCTAAGCGAAGATAATGAGTTCGTTTTTTCCGGCGTGATTAACAGCGCCGATTTGCCGGATATGCAGCAAGCGCTGATAACAGATTGGGTGCAGCAACTTATCCAGGCATTGGCTTTAAAAGGCTTGAATTCCTTGGATTTTATTCATGCCGAGGATGGCTGTTATGTGCTGGAAATCAATCCGCGCCCTTCTGCCAGTATGCAGTTATATGATGAAGATTTGCTGATCCTGCATATTCAAGCCTGTGCGGGCGAAATTTCAAATGACCAATATATTCAGGCGGGTTATAGCGGCTATCGGCTGGTTTATGCCGAACAGGATTTAACTATTCCCGAGCCGTTTGAATGGCCGGAGGGGTGTATGGATTTACCGGCATCCGGGTCATTTATTGGCGCAGGGCAGCCGATTTGCAGTATCATTGCCCACCAAAAAAAGCCACCGTTAGTAATACAACAGTTACATATTAAACAACAACTTATCATTAATAAACTAGAAAGGTTTTGACTCTCATGGAATATACAGCCAGCGTTAATAAATTGACCCAGCCCTTGGTGCAGCAGTTGCTCGACAATGCCGACAAATTGCGTTTGGGCGTGGAAACATTAGCCAATGGCTGCACGATTATCGACGCGGGCATTAAAGTGCCGGGCGGCATCGAAGCAGGGCGCATTATCGCTGAAATCTGTTTGGGCGGCATGGGCACGGTAACGATTAGCCACAGCACTTATACCGATAACTGGCCGTTGTCGGTCAACGTGCATACCGGCAACCCGGTGTTGGGCTGTCTGGGCAGTCAATATGCCGGCTGGAGCTTGTCGCATGAAAAATATTATGCGTTGGGTTCAGGCCCCGCGCGCGCGATGGCAACCAAACTAAAAGACGGCAAACAGGAGCCGGTTGAAGAGTTGTACAAGGAATTGGGCTATCAGGATAGCTGCGACACCACGGCGCTGGTGATTGAAAATGATGCGATACCGCCGCTGGAAATCATCGAAAAAGTCGCCGCGGCTTGCAAGGTCGATCCCTCCAAATTGACCATTATCGTGACCCCGACCAGCAGCCTGGCGGGCGGCGTGCAGGTTGTAGCGCGGGTGCTGGAAGTCGCGATGCACAAAGCCCATGCTCTGCATTTCCCACTGGAAAACATTATCGACGGCAGCGGCAGTGCGCCGATTTGCCCGCCGCACCCGAATTTTGTCAAAGCCATGGGGCGCACCAATGACGCGATTTTATTCGCCGGTCAGGTGCATATCTTTGTTAAAGGCACGGATGAAGCCGCAGAAAAATTGGCGAAAGAATTACCTAGTTCAACCTCGAAAGACTACGGCAAACCGTTTGCCGACATCTTCAAACAGTATGAATACGATTTTTTCAAGATTGACGCGATGCTGTTCAGTCCGGCCAGCGTTATTGTAACGGCTGTTGAATCCGGTAAAAGTTTCCGTGCGGGAAAACTGGATAATGTCTTGTTAGATCAATCGTTTGGAGCGTAGAGCTTAAGCGTGGGTCGTATAGCCATTTTTACCGATGATCCCGGCTGGCATGGCAAGCAATTAAGTCTGGCTTTTGCCCGTCGGGGTTATAGCACCGATTACGTGTCGCTGACTGAATGCCGGTTTATCATTGAACCCGGCCAGATTCCGATTTTTATTCCCGGCTTTGAACAGGCGCTGCCCGATGCGGTTTTTGTCCGTGGTGTGCCCGGCGGTTCTCTGGAAGAAGTGGTGTTGTATCTGGATATTTTGCATGCGCTAAAGACAATGGGTATTCCGGTTTACAATGACGGCCATGCGGTAGAGCGCAGTGTTGACAAGGGCATGACCAGTTTTTTGCTGCATCATGCGGGATTGCCGACACCACTAACGTGGGTGTTGCGTGATAGGGAAGCCGCGTTAAAAATCGCGGAAGCCGAGTTAAAGCAGGGGCATTTGCTGATTAGCAAACCGCTATTCGGTTCGCAAGGCGAAGGCATTCGCCGCATTGAAAAATCAACCGACTTATTCTGGCTGACCGGCAGTCACGGCGTTTATTATCTGCAACGCTTTATCCATTGCGAAGGCGAGGGCTTTTCCGATAATCGCGTTTTTGTGATTAACGGCAAGGCGGTTGCGGCGATGCGCAGGCGCGGGAAGTTCTGGCTGAATAACGTAGCGCGTGGTGCGAGTTGCGAACGGATTGAACTGGAGCCTGACATGATTGAAATGGCAATCAAGGCTACCGCCGCATTGGCCATGGATTATGCCGGGGTCGATATTATCAAAGATAGAGCAGGGCGCTGCACCGTCATCGAAGTGAACAGCATTCCGGCCTGGAAAGGGCTGGAAAGCGTGTGCGATGTCAATATTGCCGAACTGATGGTGGATGATTTAATTAGCCGCAAGATAGCCGCATGATCATTTCTCCGGAACAACTCGGCGAACTTTACCGACAAGCCTGCGAGGTGGATGTGCAGGCATTTAAGCCTGGCAATGTCAGTGTTTATGCCGAAGGCCATGAGATGACCGTCGCCGATTTCAGAATCAGCGCCGACGTCAGTGCAGAGCCGCTGTGCAACCCCGATTATTGTCTAGGCGAGAAGATTTATTATGCGGTCAAGGCCACGCGCGAGGCAGTCGGTTGCAACACCAATCTGGGTATTATTTTGCTGTGTGCGCCATTAATTCAGGCCATTAATTATTATCAACAGGACGACATAACCTTAAGACAATCAGTGACTAAGGTTCTCTGTGAAACTACGGTAAACGATGCTGATTGGGTTTTTAAAGCCATTACTTTGGCGTCTCCTGGCGGTTTAGGCAGCTCTGACCAGCAAGATGTTAATCAGCCTGCATCAGTCACCTTGCTGGAGGCCATGAAAATAGCGAGCCTTAAAGATCGTATTGCGCTTCAATACGTAACGGATTACCAGGATGTTTTTAATTTCACGGTTTTAAGGTATAATGCCAGTTTTAATCGATGGGGCGATAGGAATTGGGCGGCAGTGCTGGCGTATGCCGACCTGCTAAGTCACTTTCCCGACAGTCATATCGAAAGAAAATACGGACATCAGTATTCTGAGAGGGTCGCTACCAAGATGGCTCAGCTCAGTGAGGAGCTGTACAAAACTGATAATCCTGAGCAAATTAAGCCGTTGCTTTTTTGCCTGGATCAGGAGTTTAAGCTTTATGGTATAAATCCGGGTACTAGCGCTGACATGATTGTCGCGACAGTATTAACGGCATTTTTAGAGGATCTTCATTAGTAACAAACCTGTTACTAATAGGGCTTCAAAATGGATTTTGTCAAACAAATTATGGGGACATTAACAATGTCGATAGTAGATTCAGTTTTTTCATTTTTTTCAAAGGGGATATTAAGCATGGCTAAAATCAATAAATTATGTGTTGGCGAATCATTAGTGGGCGAAGGCAACGAAGTTGCTCACATCGATTTGATGGTAGGACCACGTGGTTCAGCAGCTGAAACTGCATTTGCAAACTGCTTGACTAACAACAAAGACGGCTTTTCAAGCTTATTGGCTGTTGTTGCACCTAACTTGATGGTTAAACCATCTACTGTTATGTTCAACAAAGTCACTATCAAAGGCGCAAAACAAGCTGTTCAAATGTTTGGCCCTGCTCAACGCGGCGTTGCTATGGCTGTTGCTGATTGTGTAGAAGACGGCACAATTCCTGCTGCTGAAGCTGATGATTTATTCATCTCAGTCGGTGTGTTCATTCACTGGGCTGCTGAAGACGATGCAAAAATCCAACAATACAACTACGAAGCGACTAAAGAAGCTCTGAAACGTGCGGTTGCTGGTACTCCTACTGCAGCTGAAGTTGTTGCTGCTAAAGGTACTGCGGTACATCCATTCGCTGCTAACTAAGATTTATTAGTTTTCAAAGAATGCTAAAAATACCCCGTTAATCGGGGTATTTTTTTGCCTACAGGATTGTAGGTAAGGAGCGTGAGCAGGAGCGGAAGCTTTGCCTACAGGATTGCCTTAATATCTTCCGATGTAATGCTGCCGTTGTGCAACGCGCTAGCGACCAGTGCCTGATGAATACCTGCTTCATCCAGAGCCATTAAATCCTGTTTATTTCTTATCCCACCTGCGGCAATAAAATTTTTGTCTGGATATTGCCTGCAAAATCCAGCCAACTTGGCTAAATCTGGCCCGAGATGACTACCCACGCGTTCCAAAGTCATAATGATGATATTTTCCGGCCAAAAAGTGGAGTCAGAAAATAAATTGTCTGCACCCAACGCCGTCGAATTTGCATAATCCAATGACAGAATAAAATTGTTTTTATAGGCTTTTATTTCTGCAATCGTTTCATTTTGATACGATTCGCTGCCCAAAACGGGTAGGGCATTATCAGGGAATTGACTGCTTTGATGATATTTTTGATGCCCCCTGTCTAGCCAAAAAGTGTTGTCCGGGAAACGCCTTAACATTTCAATAATTAAATCGTTATGGTTGCCCTGTTGGCTAATGGCATTTAAATCTGCAATATAAAAAGTATCGAACGGGTAAATCCCCAAAAACGCCTCAATAACCCGGCCAATATCGGATGACGGGCACAAGTCGGAATTAATGGCTTGGTAGTGCTGGCGATTGCCTTGTTTGGCGTGAACGACGACACCGTTTTTTAAATCAATGACCGGGATTATTTTCATGAAGCCTGAATGACGGGTGATACAATACGGCGTTTTATTTTATCGCTATTGATTGAGTATTGTGAAAATTTTGCTGTTTGAATATATCACTGGCGGCGGTTTTAATAAGCAGGCATTACCGGGTTCTCTGGCCTCTGAAGGGCGGTTGATGCTCAATGCCTTGCTCGATAATTTGAGCCGGTTAAACCATCTCGACATTACGCTCATGTTGGATTGGCGGCTTCATGATGCCATCAATACAACTGGCTTAACTACAATTATCATCAATCCCGAACACGACATTTCCGATACTTTTAGCCAATGTGTCAAACAAGCCGATGCGGTCTGGCCGGTAGCGCCGGAATTTGACGGCATTTTACAATCTTTGTGCCAAGCCGTTGAATCATCAGCCAAAACACTACTGACTTCGCCCGCCGTTGCCGTCGCCATTGCCGGTGATAAATTCAAAACTTATAAATTGCTCAAGCAGCATCATATCAATGTTGTGCCCACCCGCCTGTTTGAAAACAGCTATGTTCCCGGCGAATGGATGGTCAAACCCCTGGATGGGGTAGGCTGTGCCGATAGTTATGTCATAACAGGCCGCGAAGAGTTTGAGCAAATGGCGGCACACAGCGGCCAATATATCATTCAGCCGCATCTTCAAGGCGATAAAACAAGTTTGTCGTGTTTATTCAAGCAAGGTCGCGCCTGGCTGATGTGTGCCAATTTGCAGTATTTTGATGTCATCAATCGGCAATATCACTTGGCAGAAATCGTGGTTAATCACCACGCCGACTTTGGCGTTTATCAACCATTAATTGATGACATAGCCTGCGCCTTACCTGAATTATGGGGCTACGTCGGCATTGATTTGATAGAAACTGCCGACCAGATACAAGTGCTGGAAATAAATCCGCGCTTGACAACTTCATTTACCGGCATTTACGCGGCTTTAGGCATCAATATAGCCGAACTTGTGCTGCAATTAACGCATGGTGAACCGATATTCAAACCCTCCCGCAACAAAGCCGTCAGCATTCAAATACAAATACAACAGGAAACTCATGCAAACTAACATCATCGGCTGGGACATCGGCGGTGCCCATGTCAAGGCGGCTGTCATCGCCGACGGGGAAATTGTCGCCGTTTATCAGCAGCCGTGTCCGTTATGGAAAGGGCTGGATCAACTGACGCAGGCGGTCAATGCCATTATGCAAAAACTGGACGGCTCACATTATCGCCACGCAGTGACCATGACCGGTGAGCTGGTTGATTTGTTCGATAACCGCGATGAAGGCGTCAAACAAATTGTTCAGGCGATGACTAAGTTATTGCCGGGAACAGAAATCCTGATTTTTGCCGGTCAACACGGCTTGTTAAAACCGGCGCAAATTGAAGATTGGCATTACCCGCTGATTGCCTCCGCCAACTGGCTGGCCAGCGCCTCCTTTGCTGCACAAAAAGTTGGCGACGCGCTGTTTGTCGATTGCGGCAGCACCACCACCGATATATTGTTGCTTAATGGTGGCAAAGTGCTGGCCGAAGGCTACACCGATTACCAGCGCTTAATTTCGGAAGAGTTGATTTACACAGGCATCGTCAGAACCGCAGTCATGGCCGTTGCCCAAACAGCCCAGGATCAGGGCAAAAAAATCGGCCTGATGGCAGAGTATTTTGCCACCATGGCCGATGTTTACCGCGTCACCGGCGAACTCAACGAAGCCTATGACCAAACCGATAGCGCCGATGGCGCGGAAAAAACACAATTGGCCAGCGCCAGACGTTTATCGCGCATGATAGGCTGTGATTTTTATCCCGATGAACTGCCGCGCTGGCGGCAATTTGCCAAAAATATTCGCACTCAACAACTACAGCAGATACAACGCGGCTGCGAAGCCCGGTTATCCCGGCATAACCTTCCCGCAAACAGTCCATTAATCGGTGCGGGGGTAGGGCGCTTCCTCATTAAACAAATTGCGCTGAATTTGGCGCGCCCTTACCTGGATTTTTCTGCTTTGTTCCCGACAACGGCCATTCATTCAGAGCTGACCGCCGCCGATTGCGCACCCGCAGTAGCTGTAGCCTATTTAATTGATAAATAACGTAAAAATAAATAATATACAAAAAAACGATCAAAAAAGTACCGCGCAATAACAATATCGATTCGATATTTGATAGCTCATGTTAGAATGTATTTTTTTGTCAACATTAATAAATGAATGTTTACAGGCTCTATGGAAAAAGTTGATGTATTTGATCTAATCGAGCGGATGTCTGCGTTGATAAGATCTGAAGAACGTAAAAAATGTACCGAATTAGGCTTACAGCCGGTTCATTTGCAGGTGATGGATTATTTATCGCGTTGCAACCGCTACAGCGACACCCCGGCAGCACTGACCAATTATCTGGGCATGACCCGTGGCACCGTTTCCCAAACCTTGCAGCTACTGGAAAAAAAAGGCTACATAAAAAAAACCACCGATGTCAATGATCGGCGGATGGTGCATCTGAGCTTGTTGGCCGAAGGCGAAGCCCTATTGATCAAGGCGCGCCCGACCGATTTATACAGCCAAGCCTCGACCATATTTAATGAAAACGATAGCGAAGAAAATGTGTTCGTGAATGCGCTGACCGCATTGCAAAAAGCCAACAAATCGCAATCATTCGGACTGTGTAAAACCTGCAAATATTTCACCACAACGCCGGACGGTTTTATTTGCGGCTTAACGACAGAACAACTTAGCCAGCTTGATAGCGAAAAAATATGCCAGGAGCATACGGTCGGCTGATGGAATTATAGTGAAAACGTGAAATAGCATAGCTCAGATATCGGACAATATAACGCCCAATAAAAAAACTTCGCATAACGTTTATCAGCCTTATGTAGAAAAGCCGCCGTGGATAATGTTAGTCCACGGCGGCTTTTTTGCATAGGGCGCATTATGCGGGGTTTTTAATCGCTGTATATTGTTTTACATTCCTTTCCTTGTCCG
>JAUXXQ010000192.1 GCA_030684815.1 Methylobacter sp.
TCCAGTTGAACGTTTGGTTGAGTTCTGTCGAGAGCTGCCCTATTTGCTGCATATCCAGTTTCCACCTTGGCAAAAAAACGTGGATATATGGATTATGCTTTCTATTTCAATGAGTTATATTTTTTGTCATGTACAGAGAAAAACTGCTTATTATTCATTAAAAAACAGCCCGAAAAATTAAATTTCAATACTCAGCAACTGATTGATTTGTAGAGGGTACTAGAACGCTCTGAATTGCTGTCTATCCGATTCTGAAATGTCTTGAGCGGCGCTTGGTTATTTGGGCGACGCGAAAATACAAACGCCTACGGCATCATAAAAGACGAGCGGCACAGTGGCTGAATCGCATTGCGCGGAAACAGCCGAATCTGTTTGCTCATTGGAAAATGTTGTATGCGACGGCTGGACGATAGGAGCCGGATGAGCGGAGACGTTCACGTCCGGTTCTGTGAGCACCTGAGGGGGCGGTTCCCTTGGGTGACTCGCCTTGTTGTCACCGGTGCCACGAAAGAAACGCTGGAACAGGCAACGTTAATTATTGCGGACTTTTTAAAGGTTAGAGGATTGTCACTTTCCGAAGAAAAAACCAAGATTGTGCATATTAATGAAGGCTTTGATTTCTTAGGATGGAACATTCGCAAATATGGCGGGAAACTCCTCATCAAACCGGCGAAAAAGAATGTACAAGCATTCTTACGAAAAATTCGACAGATCATCAAAGAAAACCGTACAGCAAAACAGGAAAATGTAATTAGACTCTTAAACCCCGTTATACGGGGATGGGCTAATTATCATCAAAATCAGGTGGCGAAGGAAACCTTTTCAAAGGTGGATCATTTCATCTGGAAAAAGCTTTGGCAATGGGCTTGTCGAAGACATCCAAATAAATCATTTCGATGGATAAAGGACAGATATTTTCAACGCGAAGGCTTGCGTAATTGGGTATTTGGTACGATGGTAAGAACAGAGAAAGGCGAAGTAAAAATGGTCAGGCTGGTTAATGCCAGTGATACGCCCATTCGCCGACATATCAAAATAAAAGCAGAATCACATCCGTTTAATCCAATTTGGGAAGAATACTTTGAAAGAAGGCTCGGCCTACACATGAAGGAAAATCTCAGAGGAAAGAATAAATTGCTCAGTCTTTGGTATATGCAAGAAGGACTCTGCCCGAACTGTAATGAAAAAATTACGAAGGAAACAGGATGGAATATTCATCACATCCAGCGTAAAACAGACGGTGGTAAGGATAATCTCTTCAATCTCATGTTATTGCATCCAAACTGTCATAGACAACTTCATAATCACGATAAGAAGGTAACTGTCGGCTCTGGTAAAACAGGGTCTTTAGAGGCTTGAGCCGTGTGCAGCGAAAGTTGCATGCACGGTTCTTAGGGGGGAATGGCGTAGTAATACGCTGTTCCTACCCGAAAATGGGCAATAGCGTCTATGCTAATTCTATTTGCGCTTCGTTGCTCTCCAGATCAAGCCGGAAATCATAGTCTATCGGCCCCGCCTCGCTATCCCGTAACTCATACATGCCGAATCGACTAGGGTGTTGCCGGTATG
>JAUXXQ010000204.1 GCA_030684815.1 Methylobacter sp.
AGGCGATTAAATCCCAATCTATCGTATCCTTGGTAAACAGGTCATCAATGTGTTCATACACTTCGTCGGCAGTCGGGCGGAACCATTTCAAATCTTTCCAGTTACGAATACGCGGCATCAGTTTGATACCCAGCAAAAAAGCCAAGCCATAAACCGGTGCGCTTTGCGCCTGGGTATCGCCGTGCAAGGTGTCGGGCTGAATATCCGACTTGTTTTTTGTCAGTCCATCCAGGATATACACGGCTTCCCAGACACCACAGGGAATGAAATGCGAGAATAGCGCGATATAGGTGTCGCTGACATGGTAGTAAGCAATGCCACCATATCCGCCGTAACGGATATGGCGCTCAGACAGCAGATTATTTTCATACAGATTCCATTGCGTACCATCTGCCGCCGCGCGTTTTGTGTCACCCCAAAAGCGTGGTAATTGAAATTGATTGTACGCATTAATCGTCGTACAAATAGCGGCTTCCAGTTTCTCCGTGGTGACTTGGCGTTGATTGACGAACGACACTTGACGCGCACTAACATCGGCAATGTTCTTGGCAATTTGTGTCGGTCCCAAACCGGTGCCATAGGCGAACACCGTCAGAATCTTGCGCCGGTCTTCCTCCTGCAACTTACCCCGGTGACCACTCAACGGACCAAAGTGCTTGCCCCAACCAATCCATTGCAGGGTATCGGCAAGCACGTCCAGCAACGAAAGGCCCATGCCATCGAGTTTGCGCCTTAATGCGTCATCCAACTGTTTGAATCCGGGTGGTGTCTCTTTTTTCTCTTGCCGACTCAGCTTCGGCCTGCCATCAACGATCTTGAAATATGGATTGTCTTGATAGGTCTTATCAGCCATCTGTGCCGCCTCTGTCAGCAGGGTGCGAATATGCTTGATAAATGCCGCGCTCTCGACGGGTAAACCTACTTTCTCACCATAATCCGCGCGTGTCCGTTCGCATTCGGCCATCGGCACCAGTTCATTCCGATGATCTGAATAGGCATCGCTGCCGATCACGCACAGGTCGCCAGATTTCAGTTCCCTAACCATTTGCAAACAAACGCATGCCTCGAACTGGCGGCGGTTGATTCGGGTCGGAACTGCTTCGCGCTTGATCTCGCCCGTCACCAACTTCCACCATTTCTCGGGAATCCAGTCCAGATCATCCTCAGTTAATAGTATTTTACCTTTGCCCTTGAGCGTTAGCCACTGGCTCTGCCGATGGCTGTTCTCCAATATAAAAGCCAATGACCGCTCAAAACTGGCGTCCTGGCTAGTGGATTCTAGCTTTAATTTGCTCAAAATCCGTAGCATCTCCGCCCGCCGTGGCTTAAAGAACTGCCAGACAAAACGGAACTCGTTCTTCCCGCCGTATTCTGCATGCAAGCGCGAGAATTCGCACAAATCGGGGCGAGCCGTCACCGCTTGGCGAACGCCTTTCAATTGCTCGTCTGCAGACAGGGTGGAGTTAAAGAGCGTTTCAAATATCGCAAACCGGCGCAGAATCTCATCGGTCTTTTCTTGGTTGTCCTCCAGATATTTTTCAAGGGCTTCTTGGGCGCTGTGTAACGCTTTCTTCATCTGTCTGCAAAAGATAGTGCAGAGATCATCGGTCACAATCGCCAGACGTTGCCGGATCAAGGCCAAGGCAACTGCGTAGCGTTTGGTAGCCGCCATATCCACCATGCTGGCGGCATCGAGACTGTTGCCTTCCAGTGCCCATTGTTTGATTTTAATGACCGGTATGGTTTTTAACAGGTCTGAGTGACAAGCCAACTCGGTCAATCGGTCATAGCGTTCGAGCAAATCGCGCATGCCGTCTATCGTCGGTTTGGCGGCATCTTGCTTGATATCGTTCCAAGGACTCACCCGGCGCGGATCATCACCCACGACGAAAAGCTTGTCGAGAAAAGTCCGACCAGCATCACCAAGTGCATCGTGAATTTGCGTCTGTAGCGCCTGATTCGTTGCAATCCGCTCGACGCGAGCTTCCCGCAGCAAGGTATCGAATGCTGGCAACTCGTAACGATGACGCACCAAGGTTTCGATACCGATATTGATAATATCAATGACATCTTCCTTGGTCAGCGCCGCTTCGGCAAAAGTTTGTCGCATCAGTGCCTTGCCATCGTCGCCGAAGGGTTTGACCGCCAAAAACTCCCGCACCGCCGACAAGTGTTTGCGTCTGGCCTGGGAGACATCGTACTGCCGCAAATTCTCCCGATCATAGGGTTCGCCCATACTGGAGGCGACATGTTCAGCAATGGCATTCGGTACTTGCTTGGAGGTTACAAAATAACCCAGCCGTTGATAGGTTTTTAATAGTAGGGTAAATCCCAAGCGCGTGGTGCTTGAGCGGGTGGCATTATCGCAATAGGCCTGTTCAACATCGGTCACCGAGTAGAAACGTTCCAATTCCGATTGCGCAAGTCGGCTTTTGAATCGAGGATAGGCGGTATCGCTGGGTTGCAAATTTAAAAACCGAAAAGTGATTGAGTACAAGAAAAACGTCCGTTTATCTTGTACGCTAAAAATCGCCCAAACACGGCAAAAAAGTTACAAGAAAACTCATTGAGAAAATCTATACAACATTGTACCCTTACTTCTATCTTTTCTTGCACATTGAAATTCATCATGCTTGTTGGTTATGTCCGTGTATCCAAAAACGATGGTAGTCAAACGCTCACGCCGCAGCGCGACGCAATGATAGCCGCAGGTGTTGAGTCGAACCGAATTTACGAAGACTTGGCATCAGGTCGCAAAGACGACAGGCCAGGACTTAATGCCTGTCTCAAAGCGCTTCAACCTGGCAATACACTCGTCGTATGGAAATTGGATAGGCTTGGCCGCGATCTGAAACATCTGGTAAAGACGCTGGATGACTTACGAACACGTGGCGTTGGCTTGAAAGTATTGGCAGGTGCCGGAGCCCAAATCGATACCACCACCTCAAACGGGCGGTTGTTCTTTGGGATTTTTGCAGTGCTGGCTGAATTTGAACGGGAATTGATTGTTGAGCGCACTCAGGCAGGACTTGCTGCGGCAAGAGCACGAGGTCGAAAAGGTGGCCGCCCCCGAAAGATGGACAGATCAACTTTGATGATGGCGATGTCGGCTTTGTCCGATCCCAAAGCGAATGCGTCTGAAGTAGCCAAAAGGCTTGGGATCACGACTACGACACTTTATATGTACCTCAACGGCGATGGATCGTTAAAAGAGGTGGGGCAATCCATTATTAGAAATTGATTTTTGATAAAGCGGTCATTGAATTATTGAAGCAAAATATATAAAAGAGCAATCAATGCGTAATTAATTTATCGAGCAGATATATTGTAACTCCCTATAAAAAGGAATCTCCGAACAACCCCTATTTGATGGTATTTTGAGTCAGTACGGGTCATAAGGCCTTTTCCGCAAACCAAGATACCAAAAAATGAGTAAAATAAGCACCTATTCCAACCCTACAAAAAACCGAGATGACAACAGCAGCGTATTTTGGCCAAGCCGAGCGACAATCTATTAACGAGAGCCACTTATCTG
>JAUXXQ010000216.1 GCA_030684815.1 Methylobacter sp.
GCAGAAAGCTTATGTACATTGACATAACACAGCGGGCTGTTGGGGGGCGTGTAATTTCTCTCATGGCGGGTGTCCCATTTGTTTTTACTAGCTATGTCACTTTGATCTCGCTTTTGTTAATTTGTCAATGCGTAAGTCCTAGTTAAATTTTAAGGCGATTTTTTTTATCATCGTTCCCACGCTCCGGCGTGGGAATGCTTGAGTACCGCTCTAGCGGTACGGGACGCTGGAGCGTCCACCACTGCATTCCCATTTATGCCCTCGGGTGCGCTAGAGAATGGAACGATGTGTCTGCTACTTTTGGCTTTTCGTGCTTTTCGTGGACAATTATATTGTGGCAATTTCAGACTTTAGTCAGCAGCCAGCGCATAAACCGGGCCCAGCGCCTTGGTTTCTTTAACCGCAAATTCGGTAATCGCATCAAAGCGCCAAGACTGCACGGCTCTTAGTTGAATAGCTTCACTAACCACAATGCCTTTATCCATGTCGCGGGCCAGCACGCCCAGCCGCACGGAATGATCGACAGCATCACCTAACGCGGTGTAATCCATTTTAATTGATGAACCAATATTGCCTTCGATGATTGCGCCGGAGGTTAGACCGAAGCCATAATCGATCGCGTTATAAATCGGCTTATCTTTCAGTAATGCCTTAACTCTGCGTAAGGCATCAACACTGGCGGCAATGGCTTCATCTATCTGATCCGGGGAAAAATGCGCGACAATAATGCCGCCCGCATATTTTGCGACTTGGCCACCGTACTCAATGAATGAGGTGGAACAGATTTCCAGATAATGATTAATGAGGTCGATCCGTTCTTCTACAGAAAAAGTCTCAGACAAGGCTGAAAAATCAGTAATACTGCCGGATACAATCACTTTTTCGCTGCTTTTGATCGGCAACGTTAACGGATTGATGCCTTCCATCATATATTTAAGCAGTATCGGCTGGGTATAACGCCCGACGGTGCTGTACGATTGGGCGATGTTTTGCAGCATCATGCCGATGGCCAATAACATCAGGTCATTGCTTTCACTCAGCGCCACGGTTTTCATGCCCCAATCGGTAAAAAGACGCTCCTCACAGCCGCTTTCTGCACTGAGTATGGTGATGTCAGTATGCCGGGGATCGCGGCTGATTTTTTCTACTAACTTATCCACAGTAGCTTCTTCGCCTTCCAGAATCTGAAAGAAATAATCGCGCACTGAAATCAGGGTACCGGTGACATCTAATTTTTTGTTATTTTCGCTGGCTTTTCGCCCGATCTCAAGAATATCGTCCTCATTAAGTGCTGCATTGAGTTTGCTGACGTAGGTCAAGCGTTTCAAACCGAGCGCGCCCTCAAACGTCTCAGTTTCAGGACGATAATCGCTTAGGTTACGCATAGCCTTGCCCATCAGCCAACCGCTTTTAATCAAGGCTTTAAGGTCTTCTTGCGAGACGATTTTCAATTCACAGTCGGTCATACAGCGAACCGTTTCAATGCGCCGATTTTGATGTGTTGGCATGATTTCACCAAAATAATCGCCGGGCCTTAATTCTTTGATTTTACGATCGTCCTGAATCACCTTTAACTCTCCCGCATCAATGACATAAGCCACTTCGGCGGCGTCGCCCTGATGAAACACATCATCACCGGCTTTAAAGTGCGAGCGTTGTAAATGTACTGAATTTGCTTGGGCCAGCACGGCAATATCGTTACGAAAGGCCAACACCAAAAACCAGTCAATAATAATGCGCAGATTCCTCTCTAATCCCGGCACGGCCAACAAATTAATCAGCCGCGAGACAAACCATGCCGGTTTTCCGCTAAGGGTCAGCCAGCCCAAACAACACCAAGAATGTTGCCCCATGGTGTAGGGTTTAATGAAATGCTTGCGCGGCTTGTAGAGGCTGGTTGCATACTGTTGGGAATAAGCCCAGGCATTAAATCCGGCACGTCGCCCCAAGTCGACTTGATCATTACTGAAAACAAATTGGCTGCGGTTTAGGGTCTGCTCGGTTTCTGTAATCCAGATATTGTCAAAAGACGCCAAGCGCAATTGATCATTAATGGCAAACGGCCAGTTTAAAAGGCCGGTTTCCAGGAAGGGAATGCTGGGGAAGACCAAGGCGGCATTAATCACCAAGCCCACAGACTGGCTCTGCCCACTGGCAAAAAACAGGTCTTTTTGAGTGATACTGGTAATTTCATCGTTCAGATGCTCGATAACACTGGCTTTTTTCAGGCAGCGGCTACGTAGCGAACTCATGTTCTGTTCAAAATCCGACCAACGCTGTTTTTTTCCTTCAAAAAGATGCACCTGCCAACCCGAATCGCGCAACACCGCATAAGACGGCTCAGCGGCTCGCAGTATTTGGCTGACTTCGACCGCGATTGAAGACGCGCATTCGCCAAAGCCAACAATCGCAAAGGTCAGCAAACGGACTTTCTCAGCCGGATCGTCCGCGAATTCGGCTTCCTCGACTAAATCAAGCACACGCTGTCTGATGCGCAGCGCATCTGCCACTGAATCGATAGGGCAGGCATGAGCGGTCATGCCGGAAATGCTGGACAGGTGTGATGTCGGCGTCAGCGCGATAATCAGGCTGTCGTAAGGTAGCTCGATGATTTCGTTGTTTTTACGTTTCGCGATGACTTTTTGCGCTTTTTCATCGATAACATCCAAATGCCCGACCACGATATGGGTCTGCTGCACAATGCGCCGAAACGGGTTAACGACATTACCGGGTTGAACAGTGCCGCCCACCACTTCGGGCAGAAACGGCGCAAACAAAAAATTCGCCTGCTCATGCAGTAAAGTGATAGTGACATTAGAATATTGGCCGATCAGTTTCTCGATTTTAATCGCCGCCTGCAAGGCAGCAAGACCGCCGCCTATAATGACGATATGGGTCGATTTATCTCGGGGCGTCGGTCGCCGTAAATGCCCGGCCGAATTGATAAGACAGGATAAAACCACGCCATAAAACAGAATATGCTCGGTCGGGGTTTCCGGCAACAATAAGGCAAAAACAGAAAATGCGGCAATTAAAAACAACGACAACGGGCGCAACAACACACCGGCAATCATTAACAAGCCCGTGCTCACCTCGACCAGCGCCATCACTAAGGTGAACATTTCCGGGTTAATGGACAGTATCGGCAAATCATAAAGCGTAATGATGCCTACCGACAGATTGGGTTGCATTACTTTAAAAAACAAACCCAAATACAACAGCGTAGTACCGGTCAGGATACGCATAATGGCTTGGGCGCGCTGACGCGGTTGGTCGGCAAGCCAAGATTGTAAACCACGCGCAAAGGCCGGCGTTGGCAACGGCAAATAATGCCGCCCCGGGCCTTGTAACAGCAGATAAATGCTGGCGCCGATGATGGCGCCCGCATAAGCGAGAATGGCCTCGCCATACAAATAGCCGCCCAACAGGCTCAAACCTATTAATAGCGCGGCAAAGAAGCGGACATAAATGCCAAACAGCAGCGTCAGGCCCAACACAATCTCTGCCCAACGTAACCAGGCCCAACTAGGCCCCAACTGATGCAGATCGAGATCGGGCGCTAAAAACGTCGGCGTGGTAAAAGGCTCAACGCCAAAACGGGGTTCGGCACCGAATGCGGATGACAATAGAATCCAGGCCACGCAGACGCGCAAGATACGCGGAACATGGTCGCCATAGGAAGACAATTTTGCTTGTAAATCGGGAAACAACTCACGGGCGCCGGTAAATCCGAGCCACACCCAACCGATGATGAAGACTGAAAATAGTGAAATCATCGACAGGTTGAGCGGTGATAACCGAGAAAATAGCTCAGGGCGCGGCCGGGTATTCCATTGCTCAATTTGTTCGGGTGACAAGATCCAGCGCTCATGCGCCATAACTGAATCGGAAAAAAGCAATAGCGCGGTTATGCCAAAAACTAGCCACAGGACTTGCCAAAAGCGTCGGGAAATTAAGTCGATAGTCATCATCAAGTCCGTTACCAATTAAAGTATTGTCACTGTGCTTCATAAGCACATTATAGTTCAGCTACCGCTACGACCCTTCCAGGGTCGGAGCATTATCGTCGCGGCTATCCGGGGATGTCTACCTATTCAATAATTCAATCCGGCCCTGACCACAATTTTAGCCGCCTTTCGTGCCGGTAAATAAGCCGCGATGAGCGCCAATATCAAGACAAAACCTAACCAAACGCCTACCGATAGCAGCGAAAAAACAAAATCGAGCTGTATGCCGAGCATGGTTAACCCCAGTTGTTTGGCTAAGGGTTCGGCGACGATGAAGGCTAGCGGAATGCTGATTAGCCAGGCCAATAGGCCATGAAATAAGCCTTCGAGCATGAATAATTTGAAAATTGCCGGTGAACTGGCGCCGATGGCGCGGAGCACGCCGATTTCGCGGGTGCGTTGCAACACGCCGATGGCTAAGGTTCCTGATAGGCCGATCGCGCCGACTGCGGCAATCATGATGGCCAGTCCCAGCAACATGCGGGTTATCGGGCGGAATTGGTTTTCGGCAAACTGGCGTTGTTCCAGTTTGGCCTGCGTGGTGTAAACATCCAGTTTGATGTGTTGCTGCTCAAAGGCGGTTTTTAACGCATCGACATAGCTTTTTTCTACTGCCAATGAGCCCATATCGGCAGATAGCAGCGCAAACGCATGTTTTTGCTCAGGGTCTTGAGCGGCGCTTAATGGCGCGTACACCGATTCCACCGCATAGCCGGAACCGGCAAAGCTGCGATATAAACCAATAATCTGCCATGCACTTTCCGCTTGCCGCATCAATTTGGCGTTAACGCTGTCGCCAACCTGTAGGCCGTTGAGTTCGGCGGTTTCGGCGTTAATGACCAGCCGCTGTTGTCTGTTGTCGCTTGGCTCAAACCAGCGTCCGGCGACGATCAGCGGGTGGTACAGCGGGGTGTCGGCGGGCAGGGCTATCATTTGCAAGCCCAGACTACCGGCTTGCCGGATTAATTTATCGCGGAAGAACAATTCGGCAGGCTGGCGGTTCCAGAATTCGACGGCGGCGGTGGGCGGGAGTGTGCGCACGATGTCATTGATAATGCGCGCAGGCTGGTCTTGGGCAAAACCGATACGGACGGCGTAGCGGCTGCGCGCCAGTTCGTTGTCCAATGTCAGTTTAACTGAGGCCATCAGGCTGATGATGACGATAAATAACACGCCAGCGATAATCAGTACGCTTTGAGTCCACAGCAAACGCGCTTTGCGGCGCAGCAAATTACCCAGCGCGACGGCGTAAAGCGTCGGCAATAATGCGGCGGCGATGCGCTCAAGCCAGCGGTCAACGCCGCCGCTGGCAAAATCGGCACCTAAGCCGTAACTGGCAATGGCTTGGCGCACCGACATCGATGCGCCTTTCCAAACCGGCCATAATGCCGCCAGCAATGGCGCTATTAATCCGCCCGCACTCATTAAAATCAACGCTTGTTCTGAGTAAACAAAGCCGTTCAGCTCGATATTGAATACATCGAGTAGCCAGCGGCTGCTGTAAAAAGCGCCTGCCCAGCTTAACGGTATCGCAATCAGCAAGGCGATGAGCGACAGGATGAACACTTCGGACAAATAGATGCCCGCGATGGTTGAACGGGGCGCGCCCAGCGATTTCATGATGCCGATCTGGTCGGTTTGCTGGGTAATTAATGCGGCTACGGTGTTTAAAATCAGCACCGAACTCAAGGCCAGCGACGCCCATGCCATCACTTTTAACACCAGATGAATGCCGGAAAAAATCGCCCGCCCCCAATGCCGCTCGGGATGTTGCAATAAGGTGGCATTAACGGCAATGCCCGATGCCGCCAGCTGTGTGCGGATGTCAGCGGCGATGGTGCGGGCCTTTTCCTCGCTGTACGGCGATTTTATTTGTACTAGCAGCTGCCGAAAGGTGTGCGCGGGGATGCCAAAAAGCGGGGCTAATTCGGGCGCGATAAAAAAATGCATTTGCCCGCCAAACGTCGGCGGTTTAACAAAGGGATGCCGAATAATGCCGTCGATAATTAGTTTTTCGCTGCCGTGTGCGCCGCTAAATTCGAGGCTGTCGCTGGCTGCAAGCCCGGAAAATTGCGCCGATAAGCGTTCGATGGCAATGCCATTTTTGTGCGGAAAATGGCCGGACAGCAAGTCCATTTTGTCGTAGCGTTGAGCCAGGTAATCGCCTCGGAACAATACGGTTCCGCTTTGCCATTGCGCCGATTGCCGCGTTTTAAATTGCGCGGTAAATTGGGTCAGAGTGTCGATACCGGCAACGCCGTTTATAGTTTCAATGGCTTTGGCAACGGCCAAATCGGTGTCTTGCCCCAGTATCAAATTAATGTGCGAAGGCTGCGATTGCCGGTGCGCGTTGTCCATGCTGCCGAGTTGCAAGTCCATCATGCCCAATAAGGTGCCGATGACAAACAGGCCTATCGCAATGCTGGAGATTGCTAATACGCTGCGGGAGGGGTGGCTGAGCAGATCGGCGCTGATTTTTTGCCGCAGGTTAGCGTTAAACAACATGCTGTTGGCTTATCGGTTTAGATACTGGTCGTCATGGATGCGCCCGTCATGAATGGCGATGCGGCGCGAGGCGGCTTGGGCGAGTTCTTCGTTATGGGTGACGATGACCAGTGTTTTGCCTTGCTGCTGCAAGGTGGAAAACAGCGCAAACACCGAGTCGGCGGTGGCGGAATCAAGGTTGCCGGTCGGTTCGTCGGCGACAATTAACGCCGGGTCATTGGCTAAAGCGCGGGCGATGGCAGCGCGTTGCTGTTGTCCGCCGGACACTTGGCTCGGCAATTGTTTGGCTTGATCATCCAGGCCGACCAAATTAAGCAAATAACGCGCACGTTCCAACCGCTGCCGCTTGGGTAGTGTGCCGACAAAATCCATCGGTAACAGGATGTTTTGCAATAAATTGAGCGCGGGCAATAATTGAAAAAATTGGAACACAATGCCGACATGGGCGCCGCGCCATTTGGACAATTGTTCTTCGCGCAAACGGTGCAAGGCGCTGCCGTTCACTTGTATTTCGCCCCGGCAAGGCCGGTCGATGCCGGTCAACAGGTTCAATAAAGTCGATTTTCCGTTGCCGGAAGGGCCGACAATGGCGACAAATTCGCCGACATTAATGGTCAGGCAAATATCATGCAACACAGGCTGTTTGATTTGCCCTAGCGTATAGGCTTTATGGACGTGGGTCAGTTGGATGATAGTGGGCACGGCAAAAGAAGTATTAGTAATGGTTTTATCCTGAAAAGATGGTAGATTCTACCACGCACTGACTTTAAACACTGGCAACACTGAATGACTTCTATACAACTACTTTGGCTGCTGCTGGGCAGCAGTTGGACGCTGCTGGAAATGGCTATCGTTTATAAAACCCGCTTGCCCGGGTGCCATTCAAATCAGCAAAAATACCGCTCGGAAAAGTTGATCTGGCTGGTTGTTGTTGCCGCGCTAATCGCTGCATTAACGCTTAAACAACTGCAGCTGGCGGTTTTGCCGCTGGCTTATGTTCAACGGCAAATAATTGCGCTGCTGGTGTTGGCTCTCGGCTTAGGCTTGCGCTTTTATGCGGTACTGAGTCTTGGGCGTTTTTTTAGCTCCACCGCGATGATTCAGTCCGAACATCTTTTGATAGCCCACGGCCCTTACCAGTTGATTCGCCATCCCGCTTATACCGGCTTGTTAATCAGTTTTTTTGCGGCAGGACTGGCGATGGGCGACATTGTGGCGCTATTGTCCTTGCTGTGCCCGATTGCTTATGTGTTAAATCAGCGTATCCGCATTGAAGAACAGGAACTTATAGACCATTTCGGCGCCGCTTATCAGGCTTACCGGGTGCGCACCAAGAAACTGATTCCCTGGCTATACTAATATCCACGACCAACCTCCCTCTATTCCACTTTAAGAAACCCTATTCATGTCAGAAAAAAAACATATTGTCATCATCGGTGCCGGCCCCGGCGGCCTGTGTGCAGGAATGCTGTTAAGCCAACGCGGTTTTAACGTCACTATTTTTGATAAACACAGCGAGGTCGGCGGGCGTAACCGGCCGATTCGTCTCGGCGAATTTGTTTTCGATACCGGCCCGACCTTTTTGTTAATGAAGCACGTACTCGATGAAATGTTCGCGCACTGCGGCAAAAACAGCGCCGATTATCTGGACTTCATCAAACTAGACCCGATGTATCGTTTGTTGTTTTCCGACCGCGCCGTCAATGTCTATTCCGACCGCGACAAAATGCGTGCCGAATTGACCGGGGCTTTTAGCGAGGGCAGCGCAGGCTATGATGCCTATTTGCAACAGGAAGGACAGCGCTTTGAGAAACTGTACCCTTGCATACAACGTGACTACAGCAGCCTGAAAGCCTTTTTTTCGCTGGATTTGCTGCGTGCTTTGCCGCGTTTGGCGCTTAATCACAGCGTCTTTTCCAATCTGGGAAAATACTTTAAAGAAGAAAAAATGCGCCTGGTGTTTTCTTTTCAATCCAAATACTTAGGCATGTCGCCGTGGGAGTGTCCGGCGCTCTTTACCATGCTGTCTTATTTGGAGCATGAATACGGCATTTACCATGTCAAAGGCGGCCTGAATAAAATTGCCGCCGCGATGGCGCAAGTGATCACCGAACAAGGCGGGATTATCCGTACCGGCACAGCGGTTGAATCGCTGCTCATTAAAAACAAGACGGTCACCGGTGTGCGTCTGCAAGACGGCAGCGAAATTGCCGCCGATGAAGTCGTGGTCAATGCCGATTTTGCCTACGCAATGACAACGCTGGTCAAACCGACTCAATTAAAGCGCTACAGCTCTGAAAAACTGAAAAAGCTGGAATATTCCTGCTCGACCTTCATGCTGTATCTGGGACTGGATACCCGTTACGACTTGCCGCATCACAGCATCGCATTTGCCGAAGACTACACCACCAACATCAAAAATATTTTCAGTAATAAAATCCTAAGTAAAGACTTCTCGTTTTATGTGCAAAACGCCTGCGTCAGTGATGACACGCTGGCACCGACCGGAAAATCCGCGCTGTATGTGCTGGTGCCGATGCCCAATAATGACAGCGCTGTTGACTGGCAAAGTGTTTGCGCCGACATGCGTGAGCAAGTGCTGGATGCGCTGGAAACGCGGTTGAATTTAACCGGTATCCGCGAACATATCGAACACGAGAAGATCATCACCCCGCAGATGTGGGAAAGCGATGAGCATGTGTTCAAAGGCGCGACGTTCAGCTTGTCGCATAAATTCAGCCAGTTGTTGTACTGGCGGCCGCACAATCGGTTTCAGGAGCTTGACCAATGTTATCTGGTCGGCGGCGGCACGCATCCGGGCAGCGGCTTGCCGACCATTTATGAATCGGCGCATATTTCTGCGAAACTAATTTGCCAAAAACATGGCGTCAGTTTTGGCCTAGCATCATGACGGAAAAAATAACTGCCGTTTCGGCGCTGAATGAACAGACGTTAAAAACCTATCCGATCAGCAGCGCCGATGACATCAACGCGGCCATGGCTGCCGCCAAATTCGCCGCCGCTGTCTGGTCGCAAACGACTGTCAAACAACGGCTGAAGCAGTTGGCGCAGTTGGAAAGCATCATTGTGGTAGAAATGGACAGCATCACTGAGGTGATTAGGGCGGCAACCGGCAAAGTAAAAACCGAAGTCCTGCTCGGTGAAATCTACCCGGTGCTGGCTTTGTTGCGTTATTACCAACAAAACGCCGCGCACATTCTCGCGCCCTGTCCGGTGCAAACCTCACCGCTGTCATTTCCGCAGGCCAGCGCCATGATTGAACGCCGGGCTTATGGCGTGGCGGCGATTATTTCACCGTGGAATTTCCCGTTTCAGCTGACCTTAAGCCCGCTGTTGACCGCGTTAATCAGCGGTAATGCAGTGATTTTTAAAATGTCCGAATTAAGTCTGCCAGTCGGTGAACTAATCATGGATTTATTGGCGCGCTTGGCCTTGCCCGAAGCGTTGGTGCAACAGGTCATCGGTTTGGCGGTAAGCGGTGCGCAATTAATCGATGCCCGCCCCGATTTGGTTTTTTTTACTGGCAGTGTCAATGCGGGACGCGCAGTTATGGCAAGAGCCGCGCAGCATCCAATACCAGTCATTCTGGAACTGGGCGGTAAGGATGCCATGCTAGTGTTTGCTGATGCCAATTTGAAGCGGGCGGCAAAAGCGGCGATGTATGGCGCATTCAGCAACAGCGGGCAAGTCTGCGTGTCGGTCGAACGCTGCTATGTGGAAGCCGCCTGCTATGAGGCATTTGTCGATTTGCTTAAACAGGCGGTGGCTCAGGTGACGGCCTCCGATGTGGGCAGACTGACGACAGTACAGCAATTTGCCGTCATCGAAGCCCATTATAATGATGCGTTGGCCAAAGGCGCTCAAGCCTCAGCGCCTTTGCGGCTCGAAGGCCGTTATGTGCAGCCGGTAGTCTTGTGGAATGTAAGCCACGATATGCTTATCATGCGTGAAGAGACTTTCGGGCCGCTGTTGCCGGTGATGGCGTTCGATGCCGAACAGCAGGCCATCGACTTGGCTAACGACAGCGATTTCGGCCTGAACGCCAGTGTTTGGAGTCAGGACATCAATAAAGCCGAGCGTATCGCCCGGCAATTACAGGTCGGCAACTGGGCGGTCAATGATGTAATCAAAAATATCGGCCATGCCGGCTTGCCGTTCGGCGGCGTTAAAAACAGCGGTTTTGGCCGTTATCACGGAGCCGAAGGCTTGCGTCAATTTAGTTATACCGTCGCCGGATTGACCAGCCGCAGTCGTCTAAATAACGAGCCCAACTGGTTTCCGTATTCCGATCGCCGCTATTTGGAGATGCGCGGTTTGATTGACCTGTTGTTCGGCAGCGGCAGCTTATATCAACGTATAACCCGCAACTGGCGCGCATTGCAGGTGTTCCGGGGTTATGCGTCGTTAAATTTGCGCCAGCATGGACGGAATCTGTGGATTTTTTTGCGGGGGCAGGGGAGTTAAGTAATTAGCGCTAACTCTTTTGAGTTTATATACAAAAATGTTTATTATTTGATCTCAGTAACGCCGAGGTATTAATGAAATACAGTGAATTTAAACGCTGGCTAGAACAAGAGGGCACAAAGTTTAAGCCCGGTAAAGGCAGCCATTTACATGCCGAACGCAACGGCAACTATTCTGTATTTCCCTTTCACGGGGCTAAAGAAATACCCATGCCGCTGGTTAATGCCATCAAAAAAGACTTAGGCTTAAAATAAAGGAGCAACAAAATGTTATGTTATCCCGCCATCCTTGAACACGACCCGGAAACAGGGGCTGTCATCGTGTCCTTTCCCGATTTACCCTTTGCCCATGCGGTGGGTGATGATGAGGCGGAAGCCCTGCTGAATGCAGAGGAAGCGTTGGTCACTGCCTTTGAAATTTGCGAAGAAAAACGTATAGCGATACCCACACCTTCTGCCGCAAACTTAGGGCAAGCGCTGGTGAGCTTACCGGTGATTATTGCCGGTAAAGTGGCTCTCTACAACACTATGCTCAACGAATCCAAACGCAAAGCCGACATGGCACGGCTGCTCAATATCGCCCCGACGCTGGTAGACCGATTATTGTCGTTCAGGCATAAAAGCCGGATAGAGCAGATTGAAACGGCGCTGGCCGTTTTGGGTAAACGCTTGGTAGTGGACGTTAGGTAATGACATCGCTTGTTGAAAATTTTATAAAGCACATCGAGATTCCAGAATGAACAATAACAATAAACCCCATGTCGTCGTTATCGGTGCCGGACTGGGCGGCCTGTCTGCCGCCATTTCACTGGCCACTGAAGGCTTTAGCGTCGATTTGCTGGAAAAAAACGACAAAGTCGGCGGTAAGCTGAATGTGCTGGAAAAGGACGGCTTCACCTTTGATTTAGGCCCGTCTATCCTGACTATGCCACATATTTTTCGCGCACTGTTCGAGCGCGCCGGTAAAAATATGGACGATTATGTCAGCATAGAATCCGTCGAACCGCATTGGCGCAATTTCTTTGAAGACGGCAGTACGCTGGATTTAAGTTCTGATCCGGCGCGGATGAAGCAGCAATTAGACCAGCTCGGCCCGAATACCGCGAATGAATTCGCGCAGTTTTTGGCCTATTCAAAAAAGCTGTGCGAAGTGACCGAGGCAGGCTATTTTGCCAAAGGGTTGGATTCGTTCTGGGAATTGCTCCGGCATTACGGGCCTGTTAAAAGCCTGCAGGACTTTGATGTATTTCGCTCGATGGATCAAGGCGTTAGGCGTTTTATCAAAGACCCGAAGCTGGTCGAGGTGCTGAATTACTTTATTAAATACGTCGGTTCATCGCCTTACGATGCCCCGGCGCTGATGAATTTATTGCCTTATATTCAGTTCGGTTATGGGCTGTGGTACATCAAAGGCGGCATGTACGGCATGGCGCAAGGCTTGGAAAAACTGGCGCTGGAATTGGGCGTGACCATTCGGGTGAATACCGAAGTTGCAGAAATCCAGCATCAGGGCGGTCGTGCCACGGCTGTACGCTTGGCTGATGATAGCGTGATTGCGGCTGAACTTATTGTGTCCAATATGGAGCTGATACCGGCCTATCAAACGCTGTTACACGGCCAGGACAAAGAAATCCGCCGCATAGAAAAGTTTGCGCCAAGCTGTTCAGGTCTGGTGTTGCATTTGGGTGTCGATAAAATTTACCCGCAACTGGCGCACCATAATTTCTTTTATTCCGATCATCCACGCGAACATTTCAAGGCGATATTCCACGATCATCGCTTATCGGAAGACCCGACTATTTATCTGGTTGCACCGTGTAAATCCGACCCACAGCAAGCACCGGCGGGCTGCGAAATTATTAAAATCCTGCCGCATATCCCGCATCTTGACCCTGAAAATCCGCTACAGCCGGAAGATTATGCGGCCATGCGGGAGCGGGTATTACTGAAACTTGAACGCATGGGTTTGACTGATTTACGCAAGCATATCGTTTGCGAAGAAAGCTGGACGCCGGTTGATATACAACAAAAATATTATTCCAATCAAGGCGCCATTTACGGGGTTGTGGCCGACCGCTTTAAAAACCTGGGCTTTAAAAACGCGCAACGCAGCAAGGTATTAAGCAATCTATATTTTGTCGGCGGCAGCGTCAATCCGGGCGGCGGTATGCCGATGGTGACCTTATCCGGGCAGTTGGTGCGGGATAAAATTTTGGCTGATTTGGGCTAAGGGCATATTAATGGCAGGTAAAGTGATTTCCGGGTAACGGCTCATTATCTGCAGGCCGCACCAACCCCCAAACCAACTAAGGGATGGGCATGATTTGACTTGTGCAAGTTGCCATTTGAGATGGCCGATAAAAAGGGCAGCGTTTTAAGTTGCCTAAGGCTATTTTCTGAAAAAGACATACCAAAAATTGCCGTGAAAAGTACGAAAGCCACGAAATTTTCGTGTTAAGCGTGGACTTTATTTTTTACATGCGATGATCGTCAAGGGGTATTATTCCCCGGAAATAGCTTAACTTTTCATTAGCTTAATGTAGTTTCCTGCTTTGTGGATGTATAGTATTCACTATTGCTTTTATCTTTCAAATTACGAGGTTGATATGTTTAAACGATGGCTTGTTTTATTGATGCTGACGGTTTTGTCCGGTTGCGGTTATAACACTTTGCAGGTTACTGATGAGGATATTAAGGCGACGTGGGCGGAGGTGTTGAATCAGTATCAGCGCCGCGCCGATCTGGTGCCTAATTTGGTCAATGTGGTCAAAGGTTATGCGGCTCACGAAAAAGATGTGTTGACCGAGGTGACCGAGGCGCGCGCCAAAGTGGGCGCGTTGCAGGCGACACCGGAATTGGTCAATGATGAACAGGCGTTCCAGAAATTTATTGCTGCGCAGGGGCAAATGACCAGCGCGATTTCACGACTGCTGGCGGTGGCGGAAAGCTATCCGCAACTAAAAGCCGATGGTTTGTTCCGTGATTTGCAAGCGCAGCTGGAAGGCACTGAAAACCGCATTACCGTGGCGCGTAACCGTTATATTGCGGCGGTCAAGGAATACAATATTACCGTGCGCTCGTTCCCGTCCAATTTGACCGCGATGCTGTTCGGTTTTAAAACCAAGCCGAGTTTTACGGTGGAAAATGAACAAGCGATCGCGCTGCCGCCGAAAGTCGATTTTGGCGCGCCGGTACCCGCTAATGGCCGTTAATAGGGCGTCCGCACTTCGCTATGGGTTTGGCTTAGTGCTGCTGTTGTTTGGGCTGCTGGTCTGGGCGGGCGCAGGCGTTCCCAAGTTGGAGCAGCGCGTCACCGACTTGACAGCTACGCTCAGCGCCGAACAGGTCAGTGCGTTGGATGCTAAATTGGCCGCGTTTGAAGCGCAAAAAGGCAGCCAAATCGCGGTGTTAATCGTCCCGACCACGCAGCCTAAAGATATTGCCGAGTTTGGCATAGAGGTGGCGGATTTGTGGCAAATCGGCCGTAAAGGCGTTGATGACGGCGTGATCCTGATTGTTGCCAAAGATGACCGCACTTTGCGCTTGGAAGTGGGTTATGGCCTGGAAGGCGTCATTCCTGATGCGGTTGCCAAGCGTATCATTACCGAGATTATTGCCCCGTATTTTAAGGCGGACGATTATGCGGGCGGTATTGACGCTGGAGTGGATCAGCTTATCAAATTGATTGAAGGTGAATCGTTGCCTGCGCCGTCGGCGAGTGTCAACAGCCAGCAAGATGAAGGCGCTTTTGGCTTTGTGTTGTTTGGCGGCATGATGGTGGGTTGGTTGCTGTCGGCAATAACCGGGCGTACTACAGCCGGGATACTGGCGGGCTTGACTAGCGGTTTATTGGCGATGATGTTCTTTGGTTTGGCTTTTTCCTTGGCGTTGTTTGTAGGTTTTATGGTTTTCATCATTGTGGGTTTTGGTAACACCCGTCGGCGCGGTGGTTGGTCTAGCGGCGGCGGTTTTGGCGGCGGCAGTGGCGGCGGCTCATGGCGTGGCGGCGGTGGCCGTTCTGGCGGTGGGGGCGCATCAGGCTCATGGTAACTATTTTGCGTTGCTTGCGTCATGCGTTTATGCCGCCGTGGCGTTGGCGGCTGTTATTTCCCCAAAAGACGCTGAATGAGATCGAAAAGGCCATCGAGCGCTCAGAGCTTCAGCATGGCGGCGAACTTCGTTTTGCTGTTGAAAATGCGCTGGCACCGGGGCAGGTTTGGCGCGGTTTTTCGGCGCGTCAGCGGGCGGAGCAGTTGTTTTCGGAGTTACGGGTTTGGGATACCGAGCATAACAGCGGCGTGTTAATTTATCTGTCGCTGGCGGATCGCGAAGTCCATATTATTGCCGATCGCGGTATTAGTGCGCTGGTGGCACAAGCCGAATGGGAGGCGATAACGCAGACGATGCAACACGCTTTCCAGCGCGGCGACTTTTTATACGGTTCGCTGCAAGGTATTGAGCGCATTACGGCGCTGTTAGCCGCTTATTTTCCGCCCGGCGCTCCGCAGCGTAATGAGCTTTGTAATAAGCCTGTGATCGTTAAAAACTGAGTAATAGGCGCCATATCGATTTGACGAAATTCATCTTTACCTATACCATTGCGCGGTTATGTTAGCTCGATTACCTGAATATATAGACCCTTTGCACCTCGCCGATAAGCGCGGTGAATTGAAAGGTCAAATCCCTCTAAGTAGTCTGGATCGTTTAGCGGATATGCTGTTTGACGATACGGGCGCTGTCGCTGTGGAACTTTTTTTTGGCCGGGAAGGGCGCTTGGCCAAAATTGAGGGGCAACTGGAAGCCGTGTTGGAACTGAAGTGCCAAAATTGCCTGCAGGCAGTGCAATGGCCTGTTAAACATAGCGTTAAACTAGGACTGGTGACGTCTATTGATCAAGCCGACAGATTACCCGAGGATTACGAGCCCTTGTTAGTTGATGAGGAGAAAATCCCGTTAAAAAATATTGTTGAAGATGAGTTGTTACTGATTTTGCCCACATTTCCCAAACATGCGCATAATTGCCTTGCTCAAGAGTTTGTTAATAAAGAAGATTCCTTGCAAACTGAGCAACCGACGCTCCCCGAAAACCCTTTTTCTATTCTAGCCAAACTTAAAAACACTGGAGATTTATAATGGCCGTACCAAAAAGTAAAATATCACGTTCAAGACGTGGCCAACGTCGTTCACACGATGCCTTAACCGGTAAAACCTTGTCCCAGGATCCAATGACCGGTGAAGTTCACATCCGTCATCACATGACTCCCGATGGTTTTTTCAAAGGCCGTCAAATCGTAGGCGCTGTTGAGGAAGATTAATCAATTCTCCCGCTTTTGTAGCATGACGATACGCCGAAGCTGATTAATCAGGTTCGGCTTTTTTATAATAATTCAGGAGTCATCCGTAAGCGTGAGCCTAACAATTTCGATTGATGCAATGGGCGGGGATTACGGTCCTGAAGTCACCATTCCTGCATCCCTGGACTGCTTGAACGGCAATCCAGACTTAAAACTTATTTTAGTGGGCGATGAGGCGGTGCTCAAACCGCAGCTGGCTCAGGGTTTGTCCGATTATCCGGGCAGGTTGAGCATTCAGCATGCTTCGCAATGCGTGGGCATGGATGAATCGCCATCGAAAGCGCTAAAAAACAAAAAAGATTCGTCTATGCGGGTTGCCATTAACCTGGTCCATGACGGCCGTGCCGACGCCTGCGTCAGTGCGGGCAATACCGGCGCGTTAATGGCTACAGCGCGATTTGTGCTTAAAATGATTCCGGGCATTGATCGCCCCGCCATTATTTCCACCTTGCCGTCAATTTACGGGCATACCCATGCGCTGGATTTAGGCGCGAATGTCGATTGTACGGCAGAGCATTTGTTCCAATTCGCGGTAATGGGCGCGGAGCTGGTTAAAGCGGTTGAAAATATTGATAACCCTAAAGTAGGCCTGCTCAATATCGGCGAAGAAGATGTTAAAGGTAACGAACAAGTCAAGGCGGCGGCAAAATTGCTGGAAAATTCGTCGTTGAATTACATCGGTTATGTCGAAGGCGATTCCTTAAATGCCGGCCATATCAAAGTTGATTTGATTGTTGCCGATGGTTTTGTCGGCAATGTTGCGCTCAAATCGATTGAGGGTGCGGCAAAAATGATCGGCACCGCGTTAAGGGAGGCTTTCGGTAAAAATAGTCTGACCAAACTGGCGGGCTTGTTGGCTTATCCGGCGCTCAAGTCGTTTAAAAAACGTATCGACCCGCGCCTGTACAATGGCGCAAGCTTTCTGGGTTTGCGCGGTCTGGTGATTAAAAGTCACGGCGGCGCTGATGTGCTGGCGTTTAAGACGGCCATTCATCTTGCCGAGATTGAAGTTAAGAAAGATGTCATCAGAAAAATAAGCGAACAAGTCGAAAAAACTTTGGCTTTGAGAGAGGGCGCATGATTCGTTATTCAAAGGTAATCGGTACCGGCGGTTATTTGCCGGAAGAAGTGCGCACGAATGAACAAATATCCCAAACGGTGGACACCTCGGATAGCTGGATTTTTGAGCGTACCGGCATTAAAAGCCGCCGTATTGCCAGAGCCGACGAAACCGCGTCAAGCATGGCTGAAATTGCGGCAAGGCAGGCCATTGAGGCCGCAGCTTGCGCTCCCGAAGACATCGATTTGATCATTGTTGCGACCGGAACGCCTGATCGTGTTTATCCCAGTACCGGCTGTTTGTTGCAGCAGCGTTTGGGCATTAAAAACTGTGTCGCCTTTGATGTGCAGGCCGCCTGTTCGGGTTCGATTTTTGCCTTGAGCATTGCCGACCAATATATAAAGTCGGGGGCAGCCAAGAAAGTTTTGGTGGTGGGTTCTGAAATCTGTTCCCGCATTGTTGACTGGACAGACCGGGGCACTTGCATCTTGTTCGGCGATGGCGCGGGCGCCGTGTTGCTCTGCGCGTCTGATGAAGCCGGTATTTTATCGACGCACATCCATTCCGACGGGGAATACGAAGATTTGCTGTATTGCCCGAATCCTCAAGCGGCGACTGATGCCGGCAAGGATGAAGCCGGTTACATCAATATGCGCGGCAATGAAGTGTTCAAAGTGGCGGTCAATACATTGGGGCGCATCGTCGATGAAACCTTGGCGGCAAATAACATGCAGCAATCTGATATTGATTGGCTAGTGCCGCATCAGGCCAATACGCGGATTATCGCGGCAACGGCAAAAAAATTAAAAATGTCCATGGATCATGTGATTTTGACCCTTGAAAACCAAGGCAACACCTCATCGGCATCGGTGCTGCTGGCGCTCAATGAAGGCGTTCGCGATGGCCGTATTCAGCGAGGGCAGGTGGTGTTGTTGGAAGCGTTTGGGGCGGGCTTCACTTGGGGTTCCGCATTAATTAAATACTGAGCATACTGACATGTTTCAATCCACATTCGACCTCATCTGCCAAATGACTTGTCTTACGACAATCCATCGACAGATAGAGGCCGGTGGATTGGCTCGCCGTAAACGACGAGGTTACCTGGAAGGTAAAGCATCGTTGTCAACGTTTAACAAATCTCCCTAAAGGGAGAGGTCTCAAACCAACAAGGAAATTTGATGAATAACCAAATTTATAACTTAGCATTTGTTTTTCCGGGTCAGAGTTCGCAATCGGTCGGTATGTTGGCTGACTTGGCGGCCAGTTATCCGGAGGTTAGGCAGACTTTTGAGCGGGCATCAGATGCGCTGGGCAAGGATTTGTGGGCGCTTGTCGCCAATGGCCCGGACGACGAACTTAACCAAACGCATAATACGCAACCGGCCATGTTGGCGGCCGGTGTGGCGGTATGGGAAATTTGGTGCAAGCGCAGCACGGTGCGCCCGGCGTGGATGGCCGGGCACAGTCTGGGCGAATATACTGCTCTGGTTTGTTCGGATGCGATGTCGTTTGAAGACGGCATAAAACTGGTTGCCGCCAGAGGTCGGCTGATGCAGGAAGCGGTGCCTGCCGGTGTTGGCGCAATGGCCGCCATTTTGGGGCTTGAGGATCATGAGGTGGTTAAGGTGTGCTCTGATGCTGCAGGCAGTGAAGTGGTTTCTGCGGTCAACTTTAATTCACCGGGCCAGGTGGTCATTGCCGGTCATGTTGCCGCCGTTGAGCGCGCCATACTGGGTGCTAAAGCAGCGGGGGCTAAACGTGCTGTGCTGTTGTCGGTTAGTGTGCCTTCGCATTGCGCATTAATGGCATCGGCCGCGCTAAAACTGGATCAGCAATTGCAAAATACCGCTATCGATACGCCTAAGATGACGCTGATCCATAATGTCGATGTCGCCTCCCATAGCGCTCCCGAAGTCATCCGTAACGCGTTGAAAGAACAACTCTATAAACCGGTGCGTTGGGCTGACGGCATCAAGTTCATGCATGACCAGGGCGTCACCTGTTTTGTTGAGTGCGGCCCCGGCAAAGTGCTCATCGGCTTGAATAAGCGTATCGCTAAGGATGCCGGACACTACTCTATTTATGATCCGGATACATTAAACACAGCATTGGAGCAATTTAATGGATAAACAAGTCGCTTTAGTAACGGGAGCCAGTCGCGGTATTGGCCGAGCCATCGCCGAAAGGTTGGCGCAGGATGGTTTTTTTGTCATCGGCACCGCCACCACCGATAACGGCGCCGATTCAATCAGTGCTTATTTGGGTGAACTCGGCAAGGGCTTAAAGTTGGATGTCGCCGACCCTGAATCTATTGCCGATGTCATCAAGGTTGTTAATGACGACTTTGGCGCGCCTGCGGTATTAGTCAATAATGCCGGTATCACCCGCGATAATTTGTTGATGCGGATGAAGGACGACGAATGGGACGACATTATCAACACCAACCTGACGTCGGTTTTTCGCATGAGCAAAGCGGTGTTGCGCGGCATGATGAAAGCCAAGACTGGCCGTATCATCAATATTTCATCGGTCGTCGGCGCCACCGGCAATGCCGGGCAGGCCAATTATGCGGCAGCGAAAGCCGGCATGGTCGGTTTTGCCAAATCTATGGCCAAAGAGGTTGGTTCGCGCAATATCACCATCAACACAGTGTCGCCCGGATTTATCGATACTGATATGACCAAAGAACTGGGTGACGATATTAAAACAGCCTTGCTGGCATCAATTCCTTTGTCCCGATTGGGGCAAGCGGAAGAAATTGCGCATACCGTTTCATTTTTGGCATCGAGTGGCGCAGCTTATATCACGGGTGAAAACATTCATGTTAATGGCGGCATGTTCATGCCTTAATGTTGTGACTTTGTCGCAATATCAAGTATAATCCCCCCCGCCGTCTGGAACCTCCGGACACGGGATTTCAAATAAAATCAATAACAATACTAGTGTAAGTCCGAAATTTAAGATATTAGGAAACTTACATTGTTTGAGGATAATAATTATGAGTAATATTGAAGAGCGAGTAAAAAAGATTGTTGCAGAACAATTAGGTGTTAAAGAAGATATCGCAACCGATGCTTCATTTGTAGATGATTTAGGTGCTGATTCTCTTGATACGGTTGAACTCGTTATGGCCCTTGAAGAAGAATTCGAGTGCGAAATTCCAGACGATGAAGCTGAAAAAATCACCACTGTTCAGCAAGCTATCGATTACGTGGTAAAGAACACTTAAAATCGGTTTTTAGATGATGAACTTGTAGGTTGGGGGCGCACTACATGGACAGAATCTGCACCTGCAATATATGGATTAACTACATCCTTATGGATTAGGCAGGCGCACAAACCGGGATCGTAAGTGAAACCCATTTTAATTATTGTTGAAACAGGTTTCACTGCGTTCTGCTACCATCCCTGCATAACCTTAATGGATAGTTTTATCCAGCCTAGTTAAGCCTTTATCCCCCGCCTTCACTTTTCTTACGGTAAATTACATTGAGTAAACGTCGAGTTGTCATAACTGGATTAGGTGCAATTACGCCTTTAGCTAACACGGTTCCAGCAACATGGGACGGTATTGTTAACGGTAAAAGCGGTATAAGCCCTATTGATTCTTTTGATATTTCCCCTTTCTCCACCACCTTTGGCGGGGTGATCAGAAATTTCGATATTAGCCAGTACATTCCCGAAAAAGACGCCAAACGTATGGATGGTTTTATCCATTACGGCATTGCCGCAGGCTGTCAGGCAATTGAAGATTCAGGTATTGAAGTTACCGAAGCCAATGCCGAACGCATCGGTGTGGCCATCGGCGCTGGTATCGGCGGCATTACCGGTATTGAAGAATGTTATGCGGTTTACGACAAAAGCGGCCCACGCCGCATTTCGCCGTTTTTTGTTCCCGGCAACATTATCAACATGATTTCAGGCAACCTTTCCATCAAATACGGATTAAAAGGCCCTAACTACGCCATCGTCACCGCCTGTTCCACCGGCACGCATAACATCGGCGATGCCGCACGTTTGATTAAATACGGCGATGCCGATGTGATGATTGCGGGCGGCGCTGAACGCTGCACCACATCACCAACTGCGATGGGCGGTTTTGCTTCGGCAAAAGCCTTGTCCCGGCGCAATGACGATCCGCAAGCGGCCAGCCGCCCGTGGGATAAAGACCGCGATGGCTTTGTGTTAAGCGACGGCGCCGGTGTCGTGGTGCTTGAAGAGCTGGAACACGCCAAGGCGCGTGGCGCAAAAATTTATGCCGAATTGGTCGGTTTTGGCATGAGCGGCGACGCTTACCACATGACCACGCCGTCAGTCGGCGGCGAAGGCGCGGCGCGTTGCATGAGAAATGCCTTGCGCGATGCCGGTTTAAATGCGGACGCGGTTGATTACATTAACGCACACGGCACCTCGACGCCTGCCGGCGATTTGGGCGAAACCCAAGCCATGAAAGCCGCTTTGGGCGAACATGCTTATAAAATCGCTGTCAGCTCAACAAAATCGATGATTGGCCATTTATTGGGCGCGGCAGGCGGCATTGAAGCGGTACTGACGGCTTTAAGCATCAAACATCAAATTGCGCCACCGACCATCAATCTGCAAACGCCAGACCCTGAATGCGATCTCGATTACGTGCCGAATACCGCCAGAAACATGAAAATCGATATTGCGCTGTCCAACTCGTTTGGTTTTGGCGGCACTAATGGCACGTTGGTTTTTAAACGTTATCAGTAAGCCATAAGCCGCTAAAAAACCGTGAATCAAAACCATGGTTCTGATCAATGGCGAAAGTAGGGCATTCATCGAAATAGCCGATCGCGGTTTTCAATACGGCGACGGCCTGTTCGAGACCATTGAAGTCAGAAACGGACAAGCTGTTTTTCTTAAACAGCATTTGCAACGGTTAGGCTTAGGCTGTCAGCGTTTGCGCATTCCCGTCCCGGATGCGCAAACGCTCACCTTTGAAGTAAACGGTCTTTGCCGCCAAATGCAAGGCACTCAAGCAGTACTGAAAATAATCGTTACCCGTGGCTCGGGTGGACGAGGTTACCGCCAGCCTGATACTGTCCAGCCTACCCGCGTGCTAAGCCTGCACCCTTATCCTGATTACCCCAAAAACTACGCAGAACAGGGCATAGTCGCCCGGTTTTGTAGCAGCCGTTTAGGCCTAAATCCCGGCTTGGCGGGCATTAAGCATTTGAACCGGCTCGAACAGGTGATGGCAAGGGCCGAATGGGATGACCCGGGCATTCAGGAAGGATTGATGCTGGACATTAACGGTCAGGTGATTGAAGGCACCATGAGCAATCTATTCTATGCTAAAAACCATCGCCTCTACACCGCCGCACTGACCCATTCAGGCGTTGCCGGGGTAATGCGCGGCCTGGTCATGCAATTTGCTGCCGAACAGGGTTCACCGGTCATTGAACATAGCTTTACCCGTGAAGAGCTGCTGTCGGCTGACGAAATATTCGTCTGCAATTCAATTATCGGCCTTTGGCCGGTCAGGCAAATCGAAAACACGCATTTCCCGGTTGGCGCGATAAGTCAACGCCTGCAAAGCCGTTTGCATCAATTTAGCCATGACGACAAATAATAAAATTACTTTACTGATCTTGTTGGCCTTGATTTTTATTGGCGGCGGCTGGACGTGGGCGGACTATCAGGCGGCCTTACATAAACCGGCAGTGGCCGATAAAACCGTTTATGTCGAAATTGAAAAAGGTGACTCGCTTAACCGCATTATCGATAAGCTGTTAGCGCAACAATTAACAGTGCGGCCCTTTTGGTTCAAAGTCATTGCCTTTCAGGACAGCGCACTTAGAAAACTTAAAACCGGGGAATATGAATTGACCTCGGGCCTGACCTTACCGGAAATCATCGCCTTATTTGTTCAGGGTAAAACCAAGCAACATGCCATTACCTTTCCGGAAGGCTGGAGTTTTAAAGAAATACTGCACGAAATCGAGAGAAACCCGAATATTAGGCATACCGGTATTGAAGATAAAACCGTCATGGCAAAAATTAAGCCTGACTCCGGCGCAGTAGCTTCACCTGAAGGCTTGTTTTTCCCCGACACCTATTTTTTTGAAAAACATACGGCCGATGTGTCCCTGCTAAAACGGGCCTACGCCAAAATGCAGGCGGTTTTGCAGCAGGAATGGCTCAATAAGGCCGATGGATTGCCGTTCGAAACGCCTTATGAGGCGCTGATTCTGGCGTCGATTGTTGAAAAAGAAACCGGCGCTGCTGCGGAAAGGCCGATAATAGCCGGTGTGTTTATCCGCAGGTTGCAACAAAACATGCTGTTGCAAACCGACCCTACGGTCATTTACGGCATGGGCGAGCGTTATCAGGGCGATATTAAAAGCCAGGATTTAACCACGCCGACGCCCTACAATACGTATGTGATTAGCGGCTTACCGCCCACGCCGATTGCGATGCCGGGGCAGGCGGCCATTCACGCGGTATTGCATCCTGAACAAGGCGACAGTCTTTATTTCGTCTCCCGTGGTGACGGCAGCCATGTGTTTTCCGCGACCTTAAAAGAACATAATGCGGCCGTTGACATCTTTCAAAGGAACAAAAAATGATCCGAGGCAAGTTTATTACCCTGGAAGGAGGGGAAGGCGTGGGTAAAACCACAAACCTGGCGTTTATCAAAGATTATCTGGAGCAACACGACATTTCCGTTGTGGCGACCCGTGAGCCTGGCGGCACTAAGCTTGCCGAAAAACTGCGCCAATTGTTGCTGGACAAAAAAAGCGAGGCCATTTCGGAACAGACCGAATTACTGATGATGTTCGCGGCCAGGTCACAGCATATCAAACACGTTATTGAACCTGCCCTGGCGCAAGGAAAATGGGTGCTGTGCGACCGTTTTACCGATGCCACTTATGCTTATCAGGGCGGCGGCCGGAATATGAAAATCAGCGTCATCGAAGGCCTGGAAAATTTGGTGCAGGGCAACTTAAGGCCGGATTTAACCCTGCTGTTGGATGCACCGGTTGAGGTTGGCATAGAACGGGCCGGAAAACGCGGGGTATTCGACCGGTTTGAGTCCGAGCAAATCAGTTTTTTTGAAAGCGTCCGGCGGGCCTATCTGTTGCAGGCCGAGTTGTACCCGGAACGCATTAAAATCGTCAAAGCCAACCAGCCCCTGGCCGATGTGCAGCGGGCGATTAGCGACGTCATCCGTACATTGCTGGGTCTGGGCGGCATGAACAATGCCGTATCCTCCGGCAGGCGAAGAAGCCTAAAATGATCCTGCCCTGGCAACAGCAAAACTGGGCGCATCTGTGCGCTTATATCACGCAACAACGCATTCCCCAAGCCCTGCTGATGACCGGCAACAAAGGTTTGGGCAAGCAACAGCTGGCTAATCAGTTTGCATTTGCGCTGTTTTGCGCTACCCCCAAGGACGACGGTACTGCCTGCGGCCAGTGCAGCAGTTGTTTGCTGGTCAAGGCCGAAACACACCCCGATTTCATCGAAGTGCAACCGGAAGAACCCGGAAAAGGCATCGGTATTGACCAGATACGCAGCCTGATTATCCGGCTCACCTTGAAGCCGCAGTTTGCCACCTATCGCGTCGTGGTCATCAACCCCGCCGACAAAATGAGCAATGCCGCAGCCAATGCCTTTTTGAAATGCCTGGAAGAGCCGACCGAACGCACCACACTGATACTCATCAGCGAAAAACAGGCCAAATTGCCCGCGACCATCATCAGCCGCTGTCAAAAACTGGCGCTGGCAACACCGGATAAAAGCGTCGTAGCAGCCTGGTTGGCTGACACATTACCCGGCGATGCAGCGCAAGTGCAATGCAATCTTGCGCTCGCGCAGGGCGCGCCTTTGTTGGCGCTGGCCTACAGCAGCGATCAAACACTAACATCGCGCAATGACTGTTTTAAAGCCTGGCAAGCAATAGCAAAGCGGCTCAGCTCGCCGGTGATAGTGGCCGAAGACTGGCAAAAACTAGCGCCAGCGCCGTTGTTATTTTGGATGACATCGTGGATTATCGATTTGATTAAGCAGGCTTACCATCCCCAGGCTGAAAATTTATATAACCCTGATTTACAACAGCCTTTGCAGGAACTGGCGCAGCGGCTAGACTTGAAAGGACTTTATAAATTGTATGATTTATTATTGGCCAGTCGGCAACGGCTGGATACCTCAGTCAACAAACAATTATTGTTTGAAGAGCTATTAATCCAATGGCAGCAACTCAACCGGAGTAACTAACAATGTCAGAGGCAGCGCCAGGACAAGGCATATTGTCCCTTTCCATTAAAGACAAAAACGCATTGTATGCATCCTACATGCCCTTCGTGACCAACGGCGGGCTGTTTATCCCCACCAACCGCGAATATGAAATGGGTCAGGAAGTGTTTATGTTGCTTAATTTAATGGAAGAAACCGAACGGCTACCGATAGCCGGGAAAATCATCTGGATAACACCGCCCGGTTCCGAAGGCTATAGGGCCTGCGGCGTCGGCGTACAATTTAGCGACCAAGACGGCGGCGTGTCGCGTAACAAGATAGAAAATTACTTGGCCGGATCTTTAGAGAACGACCGCTCCACACACACCATGTAAACATGAGCCCTAATTTTTCATGCTAATAGATTCCCACTGCCATCTCGACCGTATTGACCTTGCCCCTTATCAAAACGATTTTGCCTGTTTTATGCAGGAAGCGGCGAACAGCCGGATTGAACATTTGCTCTGTATCGCGATAGATTTAGAAGCTTATCCGGCCATGCTGGAGTTGATCGCGCCTTATGCGCAAATATCCGCAACCGTCGGCGTACACCCGAATGTCCAAGAGGGGCAAGACCCCAGCGTTGATGAGCTGATTGCATTAGGGCGCGCCGATAAAATCATCGGCATCGGCGAAACCGGCTTGGATTATTTTCGTACGACTTGCATGGATGCAGGAGGTAGAGCAATGCAGGAGCAATTGCCGAGCGAAGGCGATTTAGGTTGGCAGCACCAGCGATTCAGAAATCATATTCAGGCCGCGAAAGCCTTGCAAAAGCCGTTGATTATCCACACCCGTGACGCAAAACACGACACGCTACGCATTTTGGCGGAAGAAGGCGCCGGTGAAGTGGGCGGGATTATCCACTGTTTTACCGAAGACTGGGAATTTGCCGAAAAAGCGCTGGACTTGAATTTTTATATTTCCTTTTCCGGCATCGTCACCTTTAACAGCGCCAAGGAAATACAGGAAGTCGCCAAAAAAGTACCGGCAGACCGCTTCCTTATCGAAACCGATTCGCCGTATCTGGCGCCGGTACCGTTCCGTGGCCGCCCCAATTATCCGACTTATGTGCGCCATGTTGCCGAACGGCTCGCGCTGCTGCGCGGCACGACACTGACTAAAATTGCCGACGCATCGACCGAGAATTTTTATAATTTATTTGCAATGGCTGGCAGTTAAAAGCACTCGCATTTCCGGCAAAACGAAAAGTTACTGGGCTGGCTGTTTTTCAGGCGGAATCGATTTTTCCAGTTGACGGCGAAATTCGTCCAATTGCCGTATTAATTCGTTACTAAAGGATTTGATTTGCCTCTCAAACAAAGGGACTTGCCGCTCCAGCTCTTTATTAAGGGTTTCGCCGATGGCGTGCAAACTTTTAAAAACATCACCAAAAGGCAAGTTTAAAAAATTGTTCAGCGTCCGTTGGTAATCGACTTTCCAAAGGTCGTTTTCTTTTAGCAAAACTGTCTCAAAAGATAAAACCTTTTTGTTTTCAGATGCTTTTAATGTCATCACCGTTGCTACTGTGGCATTGACGCCGTCGATTAAAATCACCCCGGTTTGCAGTGCCGCACCTTCCAGGTGTTGCTGTTGAATCACCAGGTGTTGGGTTTCTGGGGTCGCATATTTTTTTGCTGTGCCAGTATCGCCCTCAGTCATCGCTTGCCAAAAGGCAAGCGTCACTTGTTCCGGGGTTGACAGCGACTGGCAGCCGCCCAGCAAAAACAAGACGCTTAACAGCGCCGCCAAGCCCGCTGTCTGATAATAAGGAAAACGCTTTAATGCTACTTTAGTTACGGCCATCGAAAACTCCAAAACTAACCTGTTTAACTCAGGCTAAGTAGGCAAGCCTATTTCTTTTAACCTTTACAATTGGAGTCCAATAGCTTTAGCTATTGGCGGTAAAACAGCTAAAGCTGTTTTATCCCCAACTTGTTTGTTAAAAAACTTTTGAATGACTACTTATTTCCTGAAAAAGACATACCAAAAATTGTCCACGCTTAGCACGAAAAAACACGAAAAGTTCGTGCTAAGCGTGGACTCTATTTTTTACAGACCATGATCATCAAGGGATGTTATTTCCCGGAAATAGCCTTAGCCCCCGAAAACCTATCCGGCTACATGCGCCAGAAACCATTCCAGTAGACGAACCGCCATGACAATCGTACCCACCGAACCTATAACCCAAAGCGTTTGTTGGTGGACAGTTTTAGAAAAGTTAACTTCAATTTGTTTGATTTCAAGCCGAGTTTGCTCTATTTCTTTTTGTAAGCGCAATTCAGTTTCGCTTAAATGATGTTGTGTAACCACATCCCTAAGGCTTGGATAACGCTCTTCTAATTCGCTGAAAGCTTCTACAATTGCTTTTGAACGGGCTTTATCGTCGGGAGCCTCATTAAGTTTTTCATACAAATGTAAGGCAACAGCACTCATAAAATTAGATCCTATCGGCTCAGTTAGATGTTGCCGAGTATATACTTTGAACGGTTAAGTTTTCGGCTTATGTTAGGCGAAAAAAATGCCGAACTACAGACCTTCCAGGTTTTAAAAACCTGGTCTAACTCGCAACGTTTTAGCTGACGTTGATTGCAAAAACCGAAAACTTGGGCGTTTAAAGTATAACATCGTTTAAAACTAAAATAGCAGGCCAACTGGAACATCGTTTAGGCCACTGTGGGCACTTTTTAATCGCCGCTCACAACGGGCGCAAAGCCGCTGCCGGGCGTGCGAAAATTAGTCGTCTGCCCTTGATATAAACGCGCACTCATCAACTGCGACTGCCCCCGGTAAACATACTGGCGCAGGTCGAGTTTCAGATTAATCAGTTCATTACCCACCTGCAACTGCCGCTCGGTGGGCCTCACCAGCGTTTGCGCTACATAATTTCCCTGTAAAATTTCCCCGAACACCCGTTTGGTTACGCTGTCGCCCTTATAGGCGGCCTTGCTGCCGTAACCTTTGGCGGGTTTAAAAAACATTTTTTTGCGCCCAGTCCATAAATTGTCGGCGTCTTCCTTTTTTACGCACAGCGTGTGGGCTATGCCGTCAAGTAACAGCATTCTGGTTTCAGCAGCAACGCCCAGTTCTTGCAAGGCCATTTCATCGGTCAATAGCGCCAGGTTCCTTTTGTCGGCGTACAGCGCATGGGCTCTTGGGTGCGGCGTGACGACAACGGCTTGTTTCAGATAAGCATCGCGCAACGGTTTTAGCGTGTCGGCTTCGAGGCCGAAGTCGGTCAAGCGGTTGTAAACCAAATCGATAGGTATGTTGCCGTGCCAAAGTTTGCCATCCCGGTAATTGAGTTCGGTAGGGTCGCAAATGACGCTGTCGATAGCGTGTTGTGCAAACAGTTTTTGGAACAATAAAAATTCCGGCAGCATGAATTGGGCGGGCGGATTTTCATCGACAATAGCGATTGAACGTAACGGCTGTGAACCGCGTTCGGCTTGCCATTCCTCAATAAACATGGCGATAAACTGTTGTTCCGGCGATTGTCTGTTCGTGGCATCCATTTCAGGACAGAGTGTCCGGGCAAGCAGGGCATTGAGCAAGGCACCGCCCGCATTGGAATTGATTTCAATGAGTTTTGGGCCTTGTGGACTTAAATGGAAATCGTAGCCGAAAAAAACGCCATGTGCTTTGGGCGTAAAGTGTGCGCTAACCGGCGCATAAGCCAGAACCCGCTGCTGGTAAGCGGGCAGTGCAAGCACGCTTTCGATGGCGGCAATAATGTCCAGTTGCTTTGATAGCGTGGCTTTTGCGACCAAAACCACTGCTTCGGCAAACAGGTGCGGGCGCTCTTCAATGAGCATCCGGTATAACCGTTCATCGCCGAGTTGTTGTCGTAATGCCTGGTGCATAGTTTCCCGGTTGACTGGAAGGTAACGGCATTCGGCAAGATTTTGGTTGGCAGAAACATGGGGCATTGGGATGTGTTTGTTAGGCTCAAAAGGGCTAAGGTTGACCGGATCGTGGGAATGCTCTTTTTAGCCGCGACCAAGGGGATAAGTAGGCAAGCCTATTTTACATTGGTGTCCAATAGCTAAAGCTATTGACAGTAAAACAGCTTTAGCGGTTTTACTTCCAACTTGTTTGTTAAGAAACTTTTGAATGACTACTTAATTCTATTGCAACGCCAAGGCGTCAAGCCACCGCCAGCCGGTAATAAAGTTCGGCATTTTCAGTCAATTTGGCCACCACGTTACCATCGAGATGGCCGCTGGCAACGCGTGCATGTAGGTCATTGAGGATATATTCAAGGCTCATAGTACGGCGATAAGGCCGCTCTTGCGCTAAAGCCTGAAAAATATCGGCAACGGTAATGATGCGGCATTCAATATCCAGTTCTTTGTTGTTGTTTTTAAATGGATAGCCGTCGCCGATCAAGGTTTCATGATGAAATCCGGCCCATAGCGGAATTTTTGAATCGTCAAATACGCGTTGCAGGATGCGGAAGGTATCGTAGCTGTGGCGGTGCATGGTGGCGCGTTCATCTGGCGTCAGGCCGCCCGGTTTATCGATGATGTCTTCCGATACCCGCAATTTGCCGATGTCGTGCAACAGCCCGGCAATTTCAATCTGATCCAGTTGGCAGTCTTCAATGCCGAAATCGGCAGCCAATTGCCGCGCAATTTGCGCCACCCGATGCGAGTGCTCATCGGTGTACGGTGATTTGGCGTCCACCACGCGGGAAAATAGCCGCGCCAGCTCTTTCAGTGCGGTAATGTCGATTAGGCTGGCCGCAATATCGCGGCCGATGTGGCGCAAATCTTCATCCAGATATTCAGGCTCCATAGCCAGCCAAAACGCCTCAACATTGGCAATTTCGCTAAAGGCATCGACCAGTTCCGGCGCAAACAATATGCCGGACAGCGATTTGATGCGGGCGATAATGGTAGGATATTCGGTCAGTATCTGGCTATTATTCAGGAAATGCGCTTGCAGCACATCGATACGGTCAGCCAGAAACAACAGGTTAGCGCGTAAGCGAGTGTAATGATCGATAGGTATTTCAAGTAGATTTTCCCAGCGGGTATGATGGTAACGAATCTCGGTGGACAGATGCGCCAGCGGCTGACAGGCCGACAAATAAGCGGCGCCACGGATGCAATGCTCTTCGGCGCCGTCCCATTCCAGCGTTGCCGTGAGCTGGCGGTGTTCATGGATTTTGGACACCCCGCAATCATGCAGCATCCCGGCGTAAAGAATGGATAGACACTCAGGTTCCGGCCAGTTCAGGTGCAGGGCAATCGCCCGGGCGATGACCGCCACCCGTTTACCGTGCCTGATTTCGTCAACGCCGACCAAATCCAGTGCGCAACTTAATGTGGTAATGGCTTTATGAATATCGACATGCTGCTGTTTCATGGTACGCGGCGCCCCTTGATGGCTGGTCTGTGTAGTGGAAATAGGGCTAATTTTGACAGGCGGGTCGGCGGTTGTCTTTAAAAAAATAGGGTGTAAAGTAGGGCGTTCGGCGTTTGCGGTCAATTAGACCTTCCCGATTTTACGACTGCCATGGATGGCGGAAGTGCTGGAGCCGCCGGGAGCGGCTCCAGTAAAAACTTGTAAGGTCTGTTTCCTATTTAACATAAGTCGAAAAATTGATTGTTCCAGCCTCCTTTTTTGCCGGAGGTTTTTCATTCCCAACGAGAGGCTATCTGTCATGAATGAAATTAATCTAATCGCCGTCGCATCAATTATTACCGCCGGTTTAACCATCGCCATCGGTGGGCTGGGGCCTGCATTGGGCGAAGCCCGCGCACTGGCTCAAGCGCTGAGCGCGATTGCCCAACAACCGGATGAAGCCAACACCATTACCCGAACGCTGTTTGTCGGCATGGCGATGGTGGAATCGACGGCCATTTACAGCCTGGTCGTTGCCATGATATTGATTTTCGCCAATCCGTTCTGGGACTACGCTATCAGCCACGCCGGAGGCTAATTAATGGCGATTGACTGGTTTACCGTTGGCGCCCAGATTATCAACTTCCTGATTTTGGTCTGGCTGCTGAAAAAGTTTCTCTACCGGCCTATTATCAAGGCGATGCACAGCCGCGAACAAGGTCTGCTTGCGCGTTTGCAGCAATCGCAAGCAAGCATGTCCGAGGCCGAGCAACTGAAAAATCAGTATCAAACCAGCCTGGAACAACTGCATAACGAGGCCGATAACATAAGGTCGGACGCCAAACAGCAGGCCGAAGCCGAACGATTGGCGCAGCTGCAAGCTTTGGATGACGACATGCAGCAGAAAAAAAACCGATTTGCCGAGGAATTGCAGCGCCAACAACAGGCTGCAGGCGTGGCAATCAAGCAGCTGATTACTGAAAAAGCGTTGCAGTTGAGCGGGAAAATACTCGAAGGCCTTGCCAGTCAGCGGTTGGAACAGCAGATCGCCCATCAATTTTTGCAGCATTTGGACATCTTGCCGAATGATCAGCAGGCGCTGTTACAACAAGCGCTAAGCCAGAATGGCGCGGCCATTATCAGCAGCGCATTTTCGCTGGACGAACCTTTATGCGCAATTATTCGCGAACGATTGATTCAGGCAGGTGCAGGCAACGTGGTGTTTGAACAAGACCCGCGATTTGTTTGCGGCATTACGCTGGAAGCAGGCGGCAGAAGCTGGGAATGGACGCTTGAGCGTTATCTGGCCGAACTTGACAGCGAGTTGTCATGAACAGTGATTTCGAGCCGTTTTTGCAGCAAGCATCAGAGCAACTGGACAGCGTGTTGCAGCAAGACGCTTTCGCCTTACGCGCAAGGGAAGTGGGTCGGGTGTTGCAGGTCAGCACCGGCGTGGTGCGGGTTAGCGGCTTGCCGGGCACGCAAGCGATGGAATTGCTGCGTTTTGACAACGGCATTCTGGGCATTGCTTTTAACCTCGACCCGGACGAAATCGGCGTGGTTCTGCTCGGTGAAAAAACCGGGCTGAGTGCCGGAAGCCGGGTGGAACGCACCGGGCGCGTGGTTGATGTGCCGGTGGGTTCGGCGCTGTTGGGGCGGGTGATTGATGCCTTAGGACAGCCGCTGGACACGGCGGATGCGATCAACACCGATTTGCGCTGGCCGATAGAGCGCGAGGCGAGGCCGATTATCGAGCGTTCGCCGGTGACCGACCCCTTACAAACCGGTATTAAAGTCATTGATGCGCTGATTCCGATAGGCCGAGGTCAGCGGCAGTTGATTTTAGGCGACCGACAAACCGGCAAAACCGCCATCGCCATCGATACCGTGCTCAACCAGCATGACAAAAATGTCATCGCCGTTTATTGCGCCATCGGGCAGCGCGGTTCGGCAGTGGCCAAGGTCATCGATTGCCTGCGCACGGCGGACGCGCTAAAAAACAGCGTGGTGCTGGTGGCTTCGGGCGAGTCGACGCCGGGGCTGCAATATATCGCGCCTTATGCGGCGGCCAGTATTGCCGAGTGGTTTATGGAACAGGGCAGGGATGTGCTGGTCATTTACGACGATTTGACCCGTCATGCCCATGCCTATCGCGAGCTGTCGTTATTATTGCGCAGGCCGCCGGGACGCGAGGCTTATCCGGGCGATATTTTTTATCTGCATTCGCGTTTATTGGAGCGGGCCACGCATTTAAAACCTGCGTTCGGCGGCGGCAGTCTGACTGCCTTGCCGATTATTGAAACCCAGGCGCAAAACCTGTCCGCCTACATTCCGACCAATCTGATTTCAATCACCGACGGCCAGATTTACCTATCGCCGACGCTGTTCCAAAAAGGCGAACTGCCCGCCGTGGATGTCGGCAAATCGGTGTCCCGCGTGGGCGGCAAGGCGCAACTGCCGGGTTATCTTGAGGTGTCCGGCCAACTGCGTTTGGCTTATGCTCAATTTGAGGAACTGGAAGCCTTCGCCCGTTTCGGCACCCGTCTGGACGAGGCGACCCGGCACAGTATCGAACGCGGCCGCCGGGTCAGAGAAATTTTAAAACAAGACGAAAACCAGCCGCTGTCGGCCTTTGAGCAGATTGTATTGTTGATAGCAGTGAATGAAGGTTTGTTCGATGCTGTTGCCGTTGTTTCGGTCAAAAAAACCGCCCATCAGCTAGGGCAGGCGCTGGCTAATCAGTTAGCTGCGCAACGGGAAAAAATCCACGCCGGGCAGCGCCTTGGCGATGAAGACAGGTTGCAGATGCTGGCTTTTATCCGTTCGGTGCTGGCTGATGCAAACGCTTGAATCCTTGCAGCGGGATATGGACACGGCCGGCGATTTGCAATCTATCGTGCGCACCATGAAAGTGCTGGCCGCCGTCAGCATACGGCAATACGAACGGGCGTTGGAAGCGCTGGTCGATTACCAATTGACGGTTGATCTGGGTTTGCAAGTGGTGTTGAAAGGGCGGTCTATGCCGCCGTCTAAAAAACAGTCGCCTGTCACCGGCGTCATCGTACTCGGTTCCGATCATGGCTTGTGCGGCCGTTATAACGAAAGCATTGCCGCCTTTGCGTTGGCGGCGCTGGAGTGTGACCCTCTGCAACGCCGTATTTTGGTCGTGGGCGCGCGCGTTGAAGCGGCGCTAAAAGCAATGGGGCAGGATGTTGAGGCGCTGTTTTTGGTGCCCGGTTCGGTTGCCGGGATTACCCAGACAGTGCGGCAACTGCTGTTGCACATCGACAGCTGGCAACAACAAGGCATCGAACGGGTGTTGCTGTTTCATAACTCACATCAGCAACGCACGGCTTATAGCCCGCAAATGCGGCCATTATTGCCGATTGATTTTGACAATTTCAGCCAGCTCAAGGCCAAACCCTGGCCGTCCAACGCCTTGCCGCAGTTTAGCCAGGACAGCGAAACGCTGTTAAGTTCGCTGATCCGGCAGCATCTTTTTATCCAACTGTTTAGCGCCTGCGCCGAATCGCTGGCAGGCGAACATGCCAGCCGCCTAGTGTCGATGCAAGTGGCGGAAAAAAATATCAAGGAGCGTCTGGAAACCTTAACAGCGGCGCATCGTTTGCAACGCCAGAATCAGATTACCGAGGAATTGCTGGATGTGGTGGCGGGGTTTGAAGCGTTGAATGAGGACAAGAAAGGTGGGAGTGACGCCTACGTCACGACTAAAAAGCACACAGAATGTTTAGAGGAATGGCGATGAGTACTTTGACGATACGTTTGCCCGACGATACGGCGGATCGCCTTAAGGCGTTGGCCAAGAGTCGTGGCTTAAGCACAAACAAGTTGGTGGAGCAGTTAAGCGCACATGCTTTGGCCGCATGGGACACTGAGAATCATTTTCGAGCGCTGGCCACGACTGGCGATGTAAACCGTGCGCTGGCGATACTGGATCGGCTTGACGCTGAAGATACCAGAGCCGGTTAGTCCCTTAAACTCTGCTTGCCGTGTAACTTCAAGCAGAGCTTGAGGGTATGCATTCCCAAGTTGGAACTTGGGAACGAGACAAAATCTTTTTCACAATCCTAACTGAAAATTCAACGCATCAATAATTTCAATTCGCGTGTCGTCGTTTTTCACTTCGCCCAATTTTTTAATCAACCGTTTTTTGTCAACGGTTCGGATTTGGTAACAAAGCACAAGTGAATCTTTATCTAAGGCCTTTTCCGCAAACCAAGATACCAAAAAATGAGTAAAATAAGCACCTATTCCAACCCTACAAAAAACCGAGATGACAACAGCAGCGTATTTTGGCCAAGCCGAGCGACAATCTATTAACGAGAGCCACTTATCTG
>JAUXXQ010000228.1 GCA_030684815.1 Methylobacter sp.
CGCGTCGCTGTCTTTAATCACTGAGTATAAATTGCGCAATTCGTCACGAATCTCTTTTGCAATCTCAGGTTTTAACAGATTGTCTAAAATCGGTTTGTCGTATTCGTCAACCAAGATGACGACGCGCTGGCCTGTTTTTTCGTGCGCTATGCGGATAGTTTCAGCAAAACAATTTTGTTGTAATTTTTTATCATAATCGATGTGTAATATTTTTTGATTTATTTCAAGCAAATATTGAATTTTATCTTTTAAATCGGCACGGTTTTCTATTACGCCACCGCCAAAACTAATGCGGATCACTGGATATTTAACCGACCAATCCCAATGCTGATAAATATACAAACCCTCAAACAGAGTTTGATTACCGGCAAATAGTTCGCCAATCGTATCAATCAGCAGGCTTTTCCCAAAACGACGCGGACGCGAGAGGAAATAATGGGTACCGTCATTGACCAACTTCATAATTAGCGGTGTTTTATCAACGTAATAATGGCTGTCTTCGCGGATTTTGGCAAAGGTTTGAATGCCAATCGGGAGTTTTTTTCTGCTCATTTATGTCTCTGTTTTGATTTCAAATCCAACCATACCGCAACCTTCTTGATCAGCCGTCACAGAAGTGGTGTTATCGCAGCCAGTAATCGACCAGCAGCCCGACAAATACGGCTAAACCGAACCAATTGTTGTTTAAAAACGCCTTAAAACACAACGCTTTTTCCCGGTGGAAAATCAATTTTTGCTGGTAAATCGACAAGCCCGCCGCGACTAACAGCCCACTGTAATAAGGCCAGCCGCTCTGCGCCATTTGGCCGACGGCAAGCAGCAGGCCGATTATCACCAGCTGCAAACCGGCCATGATATGGCGGTCGTAAGCGCCGAACAGAATGGCGGTCGATTTAACGCCGATTTTTATATCATCATCCTTGTCCACCATGGCGTACATGGTGTCGTAAACCAACGCCCATAACACCACGGCCAGATACATCACCCAAGCCACCGGCGGGATGCTGTTGGTTTGCGCGGAAAAAGCCATCGGCACCGCCCAGCCGAAGGCGATACCCAAATAGGCTTGCGGCAACTGGGTGTAGCGTTTCATGAACGGATAGCTGGCGGCCAAAAAAGCGGCGACAAAAGATAATAAGATGGTGTAGATATTCAGCAATAACACCAGGCCGAACGCGCACAAACACAGCAACGCAAAAACAATCAGCGCTTCCTTGGGCGTCACCTTACCGGCGGCGATAGGCCGCTGTTTGGTGCGTTCGACATGCGGGTCGAAATTACGGTCGGCGTAATCGTTAATCACGCAACCGGCGGCGCGCATCAACACCACGCCCAGACAAATCACGGTCAAAACCAGCCCGTCAGGTTGGCCGCCGCTGGCCACCCACAGCGCCCACAATGCCGGCCACAACAAAATCAGGATGCCGATAGGTTTGTCAAAGCGCGCCAGTAGCCAGTATTGTTTGATTCGATCGAGTGCAGTGTTCATCATGGTGATTGTCTTTTCCAGCGAGAATTTTTGTTAGTAAAGGTTGTTATTTAGCCATAGATTAATACAGTTTGCTGTTAATTATCACCAAGTAGCGTAAAACCTCTCCGTTCAGGGCAGGGATGTAAGCGGCTCAGTTTCGTATTTCTCATGCCCGCAATGATTAGATTCAGGTTAGTACCAATGGTTGGCTATCAACTTAACACGGGACAGACCTTCCAGGTTTTAAAAACCTGGAAGGTCTACTTCGGCATTTTGTCCCGCTTTAAATGGGAAGCCTCAATGGTTCTAATGCGTTAATCGGATTTAATCAGCATACGTCCTCTATTGTTCTTCTTCGTTCCCCGTCCTCCATTTTTCATTGGTCTTTGGTGCAAGGTATTCGCGCTTTTGTATCATTTTGGTGCGTTTTTTTTAAAATCACGCGGCTAAGTGCCAAGCTCAGGCATTATTATATTTTGGTATGGTTTATGCTGGAATAACAGAGAAAACCTTACTTCCCACCGTGTAGGAGAAAACAATGAAGTTAATAACCGCGATCGTAAAACCTTTTAAATTGGATGATGTGCGCGAAGCACTCTCTGAAATAGGGGTATCTGGCGTAACCGTTACCGAAGTTAAAGGGTTTGGCCGTCAAAAAGGGCATACCGAGTTGTACCGTGGTGCCGAATATGTTGTTGATTTTTTACCTAAAGTAAAAGTAGAAATTGCCATCGGCGATGAGCAAGCAGACTTGGCTATTGTAGCCATCAGTAAGGCGGCTAATACTGGAAAAATTGGCGATGGCAAAATCTTTGTCAGTAATCTGGAACAAGTTATTCGTATTCGCACCGGCGAAACAGGTAATGAAGCTATTTAATACCCTGTAATAATCTTTTAAATTACCTGTCTTATTGTTGTTGGCGCATCGCCCGGTATTATTCCGCGTTGATACGGCGACAATTATTTTGATATATAGAATTATCCCTTAGTCTAATAATAGGAGAGCTGTGGTGGATAAAATAACTGAATTAAGTTACGCGCTGGATACTTTTTACTTACTAATGAGTGGTGCTTTTGTTATGTGGATGGCTGCCGGTTTTGCCATGCTTGAAGCGGGGCTTGTTAGAGCCAAAAATACGACGGAGATTTTAACTAAAAATATTGTCTTATATGCTATTGCTTGCATTATGTATATGTTGCTTGGTTATAACCTGATGTATCCTGGCGAAGCTGTTAATAGTGTCTGGCCGGGTATCGAATTTTTATTAAGTGATACTGACCATGAAGCGGCTGACGTTATTGCCGCAAATACTGACACTGATAATGACAATAATAAAGTCTATTCAAAAATGGCAGACTTTTTCTTTCAAGTGGTGTTTGTTGCTACAGCGATGTCTATTGTTTCCGGTGCCGTATGTGAACGTATGAAGCTATGGGCGTTTTTAGGTTTTTCCGTGGCTATGACCGGCTTTATTTATCCGATACAAGGTTATTGGAAATGGGGCGGTGGTTTTTTAGATGGTTTGGGTTTCTTCGATTTTGCCGGTTCAGGTGTGGTGCATTTATGCGGTGCTAGTGCGGCATTAGCAGGAGTATTATTATTGGGCGCCCGTAAAGGCAAATACGGTGAAAATGGGGCTATTTATCCGATTCCTGGTTGTAATATGCCTTTGGCAACCGTGGGTACTTTAATTTTGTGGATGGGCTGGTTCGGTTTTAACGGCGGTTCGGAATTGATTATTTCTAATGTGGCTGAAGCCAATACGGTCGCTAAAGTGTTTGTTAATACTAATGCCTCTGCGGCGGCGGGTGTTGTTGGCGCCTTAGTCACCGCACATTTTTTATTTGGCAAAGCAGATTTATCCATGATTCTAAACGGCGCGTTAGCGGGCTTGGTTGCCATTACTGCCGACCCTACTCATCCAAGTGCCTTACTGTCTACCGGAATTGGTTTAGCGGCAGGTGTGCTGGTGGTTTTTGCGATTATTAATTTTGATAAATTAAAAATCGATGATCCTGTCGGTGCGGTTTCCGTACACGGTGTCTGCGGTATCTGGGGCTTAATTGCTGTTTGTTTTTCCAATGCTGAATCTTCTTTATTAGCACAACTTATCGGTATTGCCACTATCTTTGGTTTTGTTTTTACGGTCAGTCTGGGCGTTTGGTATTTACTTAAAATAAGCGTTGGCATCCGTGTCTCTTCTGAAGAAGAATACCAAGGGGTGGATTTTTCCGAATGCGGTATGGAAGCTTATCCAGAATTTACCTCAGAAGGCAGTAAATAAAAACAGATTTTCTTTAATAACAACTACTCAGCGAAAAAAATAGAACTCGGCAATTGCTCCTGCATTGCTCTACCTCCTGCGTCCTTGCAGTCGACGGATGGCACAGATCAGACGGATTTACACGGATTTTTTTAAAATAGGTCGTGCTTTTAATCAGTGATTATCCGTTTTATCAGTGCCATCCGTGTTCTAATTAATGATCTTTTCCAAAGCCCGTGTTTTAGTAAAAATGCTATCATAGCCGCTTTATTTTTAGCAGCGGGCGACCCATGAGCGTAAAAATTTATCACAATCCGCGTTGCAGTAAATCGCGGCAAACTTTGCAGTTAATTCAACAACAAGGCATTGAGCCTGATGTTATTGAATACCTTAAAACCCCGCCCAGCGTTCAAGAATTGGACGCTATTTTGCACCTGCTGGACATCGAGCCGCGTGCGTTAATGCGCAAAAAAGAAGCCGACTATAAAGCAGCGGGCTTGGATGATGCTGCGCTGAATAGGCAGGCGCTGATTCAGGCTATGGTCGACCATCCGATTCTCATTGAACGCCCTCTCGTTATCACAAACGGTAAAGCCGCGCTAGGTCGCCCGCCTGAAGCCGTGCTTGCAATTTTATGAGCAAAATCCTCATTCTGTATTTCTCCCGCACCGGCGCCACCGCCGAGATGGCGAATTATATCGCGCGCGGCGTGGCCTCGGTTGACGGCGCGGAAGCGGTGCTCAGAACTGTGCCCGTTGTGTCAACGGTGTGTGAAAAAACCGCCGACAGCATTCCCGATCATGGCGCTCTGTACGCGACTCTGGACGATTTAAAATCCTGCGATGGCTTGGCTTTGGGCAGCCCGACCCATTTTGGCAACATGGCCTCGCCGCTGAAATATTTCATCGACAGCACCACCGAGGTCTGGTTTTCAGGCGCTTTATCCGGCAAACCGGCCAGCGTATTTACCTCCACCGGTAGTATGCACGGCGGTCAGGAAAGCACGTTGTTAACGATGATGTTGCCGCTGCTGCATCACGGCATGTTACTGCTGGGCTTGCCCTACAGCGAACACGCGCTGCGCGAAACCACGTCGGGCGGCACACCTTACGGCGCCAGCCATGTAGCGATTAATCATGCCGGTTTGAGCGAGCATGAAAAAACCTTGTGCAAGGCGCTCGGTGCGCGTCTGGCCAAAACCGCCGGTCAATTAAAACAAACGTCATGACTATTAAACCGATTCATTGCTACATCGTCGCTCTCTGCGGTTTTTTCGGGCTGTTCGCGTTGTTGATGCTGTGGAATACGGTGCTGGCGCCGTCCACGCGTTTTCCGGTGGCGCTGGTGTTGCTGGTCGGGGTGACGCCATTATTGCTGCCGATGCGCGGTTTGCTGGATAAAAACCCCAGAAGCTGCGCGTGGGCGGCATATATCAGCCTGATTTATTTCCTGCACGGCACGGCCGAGGCTTACGTCAATCCCGATGAACGCCTGTATGCGTCGCTGGAAATTGTGCTGAGCCTGATGCTGTTCTTCGGCACCGCATTTTATGTGCGCCTCGCGGGCAAACAAAACTGACTATGGCGCAGCAACTTCCCTTACATTTTGAGTTTCGCGCCAACCAAACCTTTAACGATTTTTTCCCCGGTGCCAATCAGGAAGTCGTCACCCACCTGCAACAGTGCATTGCAGGCCGGGGCGAGGCGCAAATTTTCCTCTGGGGGCAATCGGGTCAAGGCAAAAGCCATTTGCTGCAAGCCTGTTGCCATCAGGCGCAAAATCAGGGGCTCAGTTCATTTTATTTCGACTTATCAACCAAGCCGCTACCCGCACCCTCGCTGTTGATCGGGCTGGATGATTATGATCTGGTGTGTTTCGACAATATCGAGCCTATCGCCGGTGACAGCGCCTGGGAGCAGGCGTTTTTTAATTTTTTCAACCAACAACGCGAACGCGGCCACAAGTTGATTATCGCGGCATCTTCCGCGCCCAACAATATCGCTATTCATTTGCCCGACCTGAAAACCCGGCTTAATTGGGGTCTGACCCTGAAAATACAGGCCTTGGACGATAGCGACAGAATTACCGCATTAACCTTTAAAGCCAATCAAATGGGCTTTGCAATTACCCCGCAAGCAGGTCGCTTTTTGCTGACGCATTACGACAGGGATCTGGCTTCGTTATGGGCTTTACTGGAAAAACTGGATAAGGCATCATTGGCCGCCAAACGTAAGTTAACCGTCCCCTTTTTAAAGCAGATTCTGGATCAACAACATCATGGCTAAACGAGTTCTTATCATCGGCGCTGGTGCCATCGGCATATTTTACGGTGCATTGCTGGCAAAAGCCGGGGCTGAAGTGTCCGTAGTGTGCCGCTCCGATTACGAACACGCCAAACAACACGGTTTTGTCATCGACAGCCACACGCTCGGGCGCTGGCATTTTACTCCGGCACACGTGTTAAAAAATGCGGCGGATTTTGACGGCGAGGCGGATTATATTTTGCTCTGCACCAAAGTCGTGCCAACGCTGGATAGGGCTGCGCTGATACGTCCGGCGGTCACTAAAAATACCGCCATCGTTTTTATTCAAAACGGCGTCGAAATCGAACAGGAGATGCAAGATGCCTTCCCCGATAATGAAGTCGTCAGCGGCTTAGCCTTCATTTGCTGCAACCGGGTCAGTCCCGGCGAAATCCTGCACCTGGCTTATGGCCGTTTGGTTTTAGGCAACTTGCCGACCGGTATCAGCGACAAAACCGCGCAACTGAGCGAGTTGTTTAACCAAACCGGCATCAGCTGCAAAACCACCGACAACATCATCACCGGCCGCTGGCAAAAATGCGTCTGGAACGCGCCGTTCAACCCGCTCTCGGTGTTATCAGGCGGCTTGCCGACGCTGGACATTTTGCAAACCCAAGAGGCTTTCGTGCGCAGCATTATGCAGGAAGTGTGCGACATTGCCGCCGCCGTCGGCCATCCTCTGCCGGCAGGCAGCGTCAATATCAACATCGATAATACTTACGCGATGCCGCCTTATAAAACCAGCATGTTGCTGGATTATGAACGCGGCCAACCGATGGAAACCGAAGTTATTTTGGGCAATGCACTTCGCGCCGCGCAGCGCGTAGGTGTCGCGGTGCCGCATTTGGAATCGGTCTATGCATTGATGAAGTTGCGGGAATTGCAGCTGGGGGCGCGTTAGATTTTTATGGCTACCAACTTAAGCCGGGACAAACTGGGAACGCCAAGCCCCAGCTTGGCGAGTGTTCGCGCCAAGCTGGGGCTTGGCGTTCCCGGCCACCCATTTAAAACTGTCCCGGCTTAAGTTGGTAGCCGATTTTATCAAGGAATAAACCGAACTGCAGACCTTCCAGGTTTTAAAAACCTGGAAGGTCTAACCCGCAACGTTTAGACAGTTATAACTGACGTTGATTGGCAGCCACTCAGCTCTGATAAAACGGACAATCACTTGTAAATCACTTTTTCGCTGAGTAGTTACCTGATTTTTTAAGGTTACATTTGCGATTGCAAATAATTTTGGATGCCTACTTTTTCAATTAATTCCAATTGGGTTTCCAACCAATCAACGTGTTCTTCTTCACTTTCCAGAATGTCGCTAAACAAATCGCGTGAGATAAAATCTTTCACGCTTTCACAATAAACGATCGCTTCCCGCAGCAACGGCACAGCGAGTTGTTCCAGTTTTAAATCGCAGTTCAGCATTTCCTGGGTGTGTTCGCCAATCAGGATTTTGCCGATGTTTTGCACATTAGGCAGCCCTTCCAAAAATAAAATCCGCTCAATTAACTTATCTGCGTGTTTCATTTCATCAATTGATTCGTGATACTCCTTTTCATTGAGCTTTTGCAGCCCCCAATTTTTATACATGCGGGCATGGAGAAAATATTGGTTAATGGCGGTGAGCTCGTTTTCCAATGCTTTATTTAGATATTCAATGACTTTGCTGTCGCCTTTCATAGGGTTTTCTCTGGTTTAGGTGGTTGATGTTGCCAACATGGGATAAATGGCGGTTTGTCCACTACTTTGTTTCAGCAGTTCTTTGACTTCATGGTTGCATTTACCGCAATCTTTGCCCACGCCAAAACAATGGGTAAGCTGGCGGCGGGTACAAAGGCCATTATCAATCGCGGTGCGCAGTTGCGTATCGGTTACCGCTTTACAGACACAGACGTACATAATCACTCCTAACCATTCAAATAAGAATCATTATCATCCGCAACCAGCCAATGTGTCAATCCTATTCTTCAGAACCGTAACACTTGGAATAATCAATACACACTTCGCAGGAAGGCACGCGGCATAGATACAGGCCTTCCGCTTCGCACAGCTGTTTATACAAAAACTTTTTCCATTTCATGTCATGGACGTTTTTTGCGGCCAATGCAGGAAAATTATACGCCAACATCGCGCTCAATTGCGAACGCGACCATAGCCCCAAGTCCTGCCATAAGTGGTCATTGCCCAAACAGCCGGCGACAATGATTTCTATAATCCAGTCTGTTTCCTGATTATCAGCGTGGCTAAACTGTTTCAGCAAGTTAACCAGATCATTTTTTTCCAGCATTCTGGAAAAATCCAGTTTGCTGCCGGACGGGGCATGTTCCGGCAGGCCAGGGTAATCAGGAAAAAAGTGCCTATTTAGCGCGTTAAACTGCGCAGGCTCCAACCCCAGATAATCAGGCAAAACCCCATGCCCAACCGTCCAACTGGCCACCATGCAGGCTAGCCAGTCATAATTGGGGCTGATGATGGCCTGCGATTTTAACAGGGAATGGATGTGTTCCCGATCATCTTGGCGTTGAAGCACGGCAGACATGATTAATATTCGACCAAAATATCTTCATCCCTGACGATCATTTGGCAAGCCAAACGCCAGGGCGATGGCAAATCGTCGACAATCATTTGCTCCATTTCTGCTTTGCTGATTTTGCCGCTCGATTGCAGCACTGCTTTTTCCTTTTCGGTCAAAGGGCTGCCCATGCGTTGGTGCTTTTTATCGATACTGCTGACTTTGATCAGACAAGTGCCGCATTCGCCGTCTTCGCATTCGTAATTGATCGGAATTTTGTTTTCCCGCGCCAGTTTTAGTAATGTTTCCGTATGGCTGCCGGCCACGGCGTAAACGGTTTTGTCCCGGTATTCGGGATTGGAAAAGGTAACTAAAGCCATGATTTACTCCTTAAATAGATGTATAAAATTGCCGCATGGAAGGCCATGCCAACGATTGTTCTGTTTTTGTATTCCCACGCAAACAAGCTAAGACCTTCCGGGTTTTTAAAACCTGGAAGGCCTAAAACGCTACAGCACAAGCGGGAATCAGAAGCCTATGTTGTTAAACCGGACGCACTTTAATCGTGCCGCCCAACACCTGTGCCTGACAGGCCAAGCGGTTATGTTTACCGGCCATGTTCTCGCGCAGAACCTTATCTTCAAGTACAGACGGTTCAGTCAGATTGTTCCAGCCTTCGTCGACTTTCATGATGCAAGTACCGCAGTCGCCTTCGCGGCAACCGTAAGTAATGCCCGAACCGACCTTTTCGGAAATTTCGATCACGCGGGTACCCGCAGGCGCCGAGACGGTGACATTAATGTCTTCAAAGGTAATTGACGCTTTCGCCATTGTTATTCTCCTGATGTGTTGAAAAATAGGTAACGATTTGGCTCTGAAAAAACGGAACACGGATGGCACGGATCAGACTGATTTACACGGATTTTTTAGTATTAATCCGTGACTATCCGTTTAAATCAGTGCCATCCGTGTCCAATTGTCCAACGCTAAATCGTTACAAAGAGACTAAGCAAGATCGGCCATATCAATCACTTTAGGTTGCCTTAAACCCATCAGATCCTGTGCCATGTCATGCCCGAATTCACGACAGATTTCGATTTCTTCTTCGGTCGGAATTAACTTAATGCGTATGCCCGGAATGGGCACGCGCAATTTGAGGCCGCGTAAGCGGTCTTCAACCATTTTTACGCCTTCCCCCGTCCAGCCATACGAACCGAACACGCCGCCCAGCTTCGATTTGAGATTGACCACCGCCAGCGAGGACAACAAATCCCACACCGGTTTGACCGCGTCGCCGTTGATGGTCGGCGTGCCGAACAGGATGCCGTCCGCGCCTTCGATCAAATCGACAAACGGCGCTATTTCGCTGCCTTCCAGGTCGTAAAGCGAAACCCGCACATGCTCCACCGCCATTGCGCCTTCATAAACCGCTTCAGCCATGCGCCGGGTGTTGCCGTAAGAGCTGATATAAAAAATCAGCAAGGTTTTTTCGCCCGCGCTGATTTCGCTGTGCAAGGCGGAACGCGATAATTCGAGATAACGCTGCACATAGCGTTGCGGCTGGTCGCGCAACAAAGGGCCGTGTGCAGGCAGGATTTTATTTAAGGCCAGCGGTTCAAGCAGCGCCAGCGCCCTGTTTACGTACTCCTTAAACGGCCGCATGATGTGGGCGTAGTAATATTCAAACGAAAAGCGAAAATCGCCGACTTCATCGTTAAATAGCCGCGTATCGCAAAAATGGCAGCCGAACACATCGCCGGAAAACAGGGTCTGTTCTTCGATTAAATAAGTGCATTGGGTGTCCGGCCAATGCAAATAAGGCGTATGAAAAAATGTTAACGTGCGGTCGCCCAGCGATACAGTGTCGCCGGTCATGACCGGGGTAAAATCGAATGCATCTTGTTTTAACAAGGCCTTCAGCATTGATTGCGCTTTCTGGGAGATATAAAGCTGGGCTTGCGGCGCACGGCGCATCAGTTCAGGCAAGGCGCCGGTATGGTCGGGTTCCAGATGGTTCAGCACGATGACCTGGATTTCGTCATAACGCGCCACCGATTCCAAACGGGCGAAAAAATCATCGGCAAAATTTTCTTTGACCGTATCGATAATGGCAACGCCAGCGCTGCCCCGGACGATGTAGGCATTGTAACTGGTGCCGTTGGCGGTTTTTAAGATGATGTCGAAAGTGCGCAGCGACGGGTCAAGCGCACCAATCCAATGCACGCGTTCGGATAAGGCAACGGCTTGCGCCACGCCATCCTGCATTAAAACCGGTGGCTTAATCATGGCCGCAACAAGTGGGCGCGAGCTGCTTGGGGCAACTTTGCATAGCCAGATAGCTCTGGGTTTCTCTTAGGCCTACCCAGTTATCCACCGCTTGCTGGTCGAAGCCCGCCATCATGTTGTCGCCGACCTGCATCAGCGGGCGGCGTATCAATAGTGGATTGTCCAGCATCAGCGCCAAGGCCTGTTGTTCACTCAGGTCAGTAGGGTCAATTTCGCCGTGTTTGATGGCCGGTGCGTTGACATTAAACCAATTGCGCACCGACAATTTGCCGAAAAAAGGCCTTAAACGCTCAGGCGGCCAGACTTCGGCCAATAAATTCAGCGCTACAACCTGATGCCCCGCCGCCGCCAGTGCTTTCTTTTGCCGTGCATTGTTAATGCAGCCGGGTTTTTCGTAGAAAATGACAGTAGCCATCAGATGCGCCCTCATTTAGTGGGACTGTAACTCGGCCATTGCTTCGGCCATTTTTTCTGGCGGAATGCCGGTTAATGATCCAGGCGGGTTAATCGCCAAGCCTAGCGAATCCAGAATCGCGCCTTCAATCGGGCAAATGCTGGCGCATTGGAAAACCGGGAAGTCGCCCTCGCATTCGGTGCATTTTTTGCTGTCGACCAGAAAATGCGGCTTGGCTTCGTAAATGGCGTTACTGGGACAGACCGGTTCGCAAGCAAAGCAGTTGACGCAGGATTCAATGATTTTTACTGCCATGACAGGCTCCTGAAAATATTATGCTTTTATCGTTCCCACGCTCCAGCGTGGGAATGCAGTGTTAGACGCTCCAGCGTCCCGTAGCCCCGCAACGCTGGAGCGTTGCAGACTGAATTCCCATTTATGCCCTAGAGGGTACGCCGGAGCGTGGGAACTATTGAAGCTGGAGTTGGGAGCGAGCTAACCTACGCACTCGCCCTAACGGTTTCAGGTTTTTCATCCAACTTACCCGCTGCCGCCATTTCCTTGTAAACCGCCATCACCGCTTCTTCAATCGGTTCCATCGCATGTTCGCCGTTGGGTTGGATACCCGCCGCTTCCAGCTGCTCCCAAGGCTCGTAGCCGACTTTCGAACACAACACCGCTTCGCAACCCGCCAAGGCGCGGATAGTCACTTGCAACGTGCTTTCGCCGTCGCCGCAAGTGGTATCGCCGCCGCAATATTGATCGGCTTTGCGATGACTGATAAAGCGCACGCCATCCGGAGACGCTTCATAAATCAGGAACTCTTTGGCATGACCGAAATGCATGTTAATCACGCCTTGGCCGCTGGTGGCTACGGCCATTAAGACCGGACGCGTAGTCAGCTTGGGTTCTTGTTTATGCTGCTGCGCCTTTTCGGCTTTTTCCAGACGCTTGCTGTCCATTTCAGCCTGAATGGCTTGATGGATCACCTTGCGTTTTTCCATCGCCGCTTGGTAATCGATTTCCATGTCCTCAATCTTATCCAGCGTAAACTCGTCGCCGCGATCCTCGCCAAGCATACCCACCGCATCGGCGCGGCATTGGCGGCAATGGCGCATCATGTTCATATCGCCGGAACAGCTGTCTTGCAGGTCTTGCAGTTCGTCGGGCGTCGGGCCGCGCTGTCCCATCACACCGTAAAAAGTGCCATGTTCGGCTTCGGCAATCAGCGGCATCACGTTATGCAAAAATGCGCCTTTAGACTTAACCACCTTGCTGACTTCAGCTAAATGCTGGTCATTGACGCCGGGAATCATCACCGAATTGACCTTGACCAAAATGCCTTTGGCAATCAGCATTTCCAAGCCTTTTTGCTGCTGCTCGATCAGAATTTTCGCGCCTTTGACCCCTTTAATGCGTTTATTTTTCCAGAAAATCCACGGATAAATCTTCGCGCCGATTTCAGGGTCAACACAGTTGATGGTGATGGTGACGTGATCGATATTGTGTTTGGACAATTCTTCCACCGCATCGGGCAGCGCTAAGCCGTTGGTCGATACGCACAACTTAATATCGGGCGCTTCCTCGCTTAAACGGCGGAAAGTTTCAAACGTGCGTTCTGGATTGGCTAACGGATCGCCGGGGCCTGCAATGCCCAACACCGTCATTTGCGGAATATTAGCCGCCACCGCCATGGTTTTTTTGACCGCCTGATCCGGTGTCAATAATTCAGACACCACGCCAGGGCGCGATTCATTGGCGCAATCGTATTTACGGTTACAGTAATGGCATTGGATGTTGCAAGCAGGCGCCACGGCGACGTGCATCCGGGCAAAGTAATGGTGGGCATCTTCCGAATAACAGGGATGGTTCTGTACCTTCTCCCGTATAGAATCGGGCAATGAATCCATTTGATTGTCGGTTGAACCGCAGGAGCTGGCAGCACAGCCGCCGTTAGCCGCAGGGGCTTCGTTTAATACGGGTAATTGCATGGTAATGACCTCATTATGTGCGTTTACTTAAGGTAAATGCACAGGCCATGCCAACGGCGGAATTTTATTTTATTGTATTGATTTATAGTACTATTTATCTAACGAGTAGGCAAAATTGTTACAAATGCAACAGTCATTTTTTTGAGTTTTGTTATGAAGGGGACAATAGGTGATAGAAAATAAACGTGTTTGTGCGGATACTTGTTACAATCAAATTTTACCCTATTTTGCAATTTAACCTCTACCAGAGTCCACCTATGGAAACTTATCCCACTGAACTCCTACTGATTGTATTCGTTGGAATGCTGGCGCCGCTCCTAGTCGAGATACCCAAAGGTTTCCGCTTGCCGGTTGTGGTTTTTGAAATCGTTTTGGGGATACTGATAGGCCCTCATGTATTTCACCTAGCCAATCCTGATGGCATGATTGCTACGCTGGGAGAGCTTGGTTTGGCCTTTTTGCTGTTTCTGGTAGGACTTGAAATCGATTTCGACACGATTCGCGGCAAACCCTTGTCATTAGCCGTCGGCAGTTGGTTTATTACCTTCCTATTGGCGATAGTTTGCATGTTCTTTTTCGATGCCATCGGACTCATCGAAAGCCCGCCTTTATTGGCTGCAACCGCTTTGTCCACCACTGCCTTAGGCATACTGGCACCCATTTTGCGCGACCGGGGAGAACTGAACACCGATTTCGGCAAGTACATCATGGCAACAGCCGCTGTCGGCGAGTTCAGCCCCCTGGTGATCATTTCACTGTTGCTGATCACCACCCATGACACTTTTTTACATACGCTGTTCGTCGTAACTTTTATCATCATCTCCTTGGCCGTGGCGAATATTGCCCTGCACATGCGTTCCTCGCGATTGCTCGATAAGCTGGCGCACACTATGCAGAGCAGCGGCCAGCTTCCGGTGAGAATTTGTATTCTGTTGCAAGTCTTATTGGCCACACTTGCCGCTAAATTCGGCTTGAATATCGTGCTGGGAGCATTTACTGCAGGTATGGTGGTCAGGCTCGCCATTAAAGGGACGGAGGGCGAGCTGTTACAGCATAAGTTGGACGCAATCGGTTATGGCTTTCTGATACCCATCTTCTTTATTGTCGCAGGCATGAGGTTCGAACTCAGCGCGCTATGGTCTACTCCTCTTGCGCCCATTCAAATCGCTCTTTTGGCGGGTCTGTTGGTTCTGGTTCGAAGTGTTCCGTTGTTTCTTTACAAAAATGAGCTGACTGCCGAGGAAAAGATACCTTTCCTGTTTTATTCGGCCACAGGGCTTCCGCTGATCGTTATTATCAGCGAAATCGGCGTTTCCTCTGGATTAATGCCGCCGGACAGGGCGTCAATCCTGGTCAGCGCGGGTATGGTTTCGGTGCTGTTGTTCCCCATGTTGGCGGTAAAACTGCGCGGTAAATTTGTTTTACCGTGGTGATATATTTACCAAAAAAGTCCGTAAAGCCCCTTCCTTCAGGTGGTGGATGTAAGGATGCCCTTGATTCATCTTGTTTGTAGCCATTCTGTGAGCGCCCATACAATTAATTTGGCGATTGAAACCGCCCTAATATTTAGCTTCTTTTTATCGCGCAAAAAAAAATCTGCTGTCATCCGAATCTGAAAACGTTTAACCTGCTTAGTCATCAAATGCGCTGTACCACCATAATCCAATGAAAACA
>JAUXXQ010000229.1 GCA_030684815.1 Methylobacter sp.
ACACGAACCAAGCCACGCCTTATCAGGTGTCACAAGATTTTTGCAAAGAATCGGTAAAAGGCCATCGCTTTAATCCTTATTTGCATAAAAAAACTTACGCCATCAACCAACAAACCAATCAAACCAACCAAACCAACCAAATCAACGAAAACGAACAACCGCCCATCGTCCTAGGGAGCAATAAATCATGAGTGCATTAGACAGTAAAGGCCAAAAGTGGCGTGATTGGATCATCGATAATATAGACCGGGGTTGTACCAAAGAATCTATGTTGTCCAAAATGTTGAACACATGGGAAGAATCGCAAGCCCTGATGGCCTTGGGTGAGGCGTTCTATTTTCTGGAAAATCCCGCATTAAACCGCCCTTTGATTAATGTTACAAACAATCAAATTGATTTAGGCGACATTACCGCGAAAGTCGCTTTTTCCTTGAAAAGTCCGCATATTGTCTTAGTTGATAACGTCTTTACAGACTTGGAATGTCATAACTTAATAGCCGATGCAAAACAAAAGGGCTTGATTGATTCCCGCGTGGTTGATCGTGAAACCGGCGACTTTGTCCCGCACCAAGCGCGCACCAGTTCGGGGATATTTTTTCGCCGTGACGAAAATCATTTTGCCTCACTTCTTTCGAGCCGGTTAGCTCAACTCAACCAATGGCCGCTTGATTATGCCGAGGGGATCCAAGTGCTTCAATATGAAGCCGGCCAAGAATACCGTCCGCATCTTGACTGGTTTGATCCGTCGATACCCGGAAGCGCGAAACAGCTAAAAAGGGGAGGGCAACGGGTAGGGACATTCGTTGTTTATTTGACTGATGTTGATGCAGGCGGTAGCACGATTTTTCCTAATTTGGGCATTGAAGTTTATCCGCGTAAAGGCTCCGCCGTTTACTTTTCCAACATAAACGAAGCGGGTCAACCGTGCCGGGATACGTTGCACGGCGGCTCTCCAGTGATAACCGGGACTAAGGTTGTTGCAACCTATTGGCAACGCGAACGTTTTTACCGTTAATTTCCGTTATGTAATGAAAAAGAAGGTTTTTTGTAGAATTATTTTCACAAAATGAATAAATATTGTTATGCGTAACGTTTATTATTTATTGTAACGCGTTACATAAAAGTATTGCTTTATTTATCGTAACGCGTTACAATAAACCATCTTAAACGTAACGGGTAACGAAAAATGAAAGGTTTAGCGGATAACATCACCACCGATTTATTTCCAGTCAAAAAATCCCGTGGCCGCCCGGTTACTGGCGTCGCAAAAACTAGCGCGGAACGTCAACGCGAATATAGAGCGCGCAAGTCACAACAATGGCGGCAAGATTTGCATGCCGTTAATTTAACTTTGCCGGTTGATGCTAACTGCGCTCTTAAACGTCTGGCTAAACATCACGGCGTTTCTTTTTCTGATATTGTTGCCAAGCTCGTTAAGGATGCAGATGATTTGCTTATTTCAACGATGACTTATGATTCGCCGGAATATGATGATTATTTCAAATAACGTAACGCGTTACGTTAAATGTTTTAGGCCGCGTTGGCCGCGACTGTCACGCGCCGTAAGCGCGACTTCATGCGCTGGTGATTTCGATGATATAACTCAATTATGAGTGCGCTCGGCTTGCCGATTAATCATCTAAATAAGCCGCCTTTAGGCGGACACATCGCGTGTTTGGATGGCTGATTTAACGAAATATAACTATGTAACGTAATTTGCAGGCCCGGCTACGCCATCCATACACCTATCAAACCGCTTTAAATCCCTATAAACAGAACAGTCGGCAGCGGAGCAGCCAGCGTCCGAAGTGGAAGTTAATTATCGTAACGCGTAACAAAAAAAACAGCCCCAAAAAATAACCGGTTAAAAACTTCGCATAACGTTTATCAGCCTTATGTAGAAAAGCCGCCGTGGATAATGTTAGTCCACGGCGGCTTTTTTGCATAGGGCGCATTATGCGGGGTTTTTAATCGCTGTATATTGTTTTACATTCCTTTCCTTGTCCG
>JAUXXQ010000232.1 GCA_030684815.1 Methylobacter sp.
TGAACTGTTTTTCTTCGAAAGCGAAGATGAAGCCATAGCGGCTGCCCATACACTTGAAAAACTTGGCGGTCGGGCGAAAAAACTTTTGGCTGAATGCATCGAACATCAAGGCATCACCAGAAAATCCGTTTCGGAAGCAGCGAGAACTTTGGAAAACGAAGGCTTTATATTCATCAAGGAATCTGACGATATTTTTGATAAATCAGTCGATTTGATGTCATCTCTTAGGGGCGAGGATGCCATGGAAATGCTTGAATTTCTCATCCGGCGCTAATCTTTAGGGCCTGTGATTTTAATCATGGATGATTCTAATCACAGGCGACACCAAGAACCCAACTGTTTACCAGTTCTCCGGATACCGATCACCGCTGATCCATAACGACCCGGAAAGTAGCGGACGGCGTACGCAATTTCTCAAGCGCATGGTGGATTTTTCCGACCACATCGGCAAGCCAATCCAATTGTTGTATTACCCGCCTTATCACAGCAAGTACAACCCTATTGAGCGCTGCTGGGGGGTGTTGGAGAAACTAATCCCCCGGATTTTTATGCTCTCCTAGAGTCGATATTCTTCTAACGGGTCTATGTGGGTGTCATTTCCCAAAAACCACCCCCGCGCGCCCTCATCGCTCAAGACCCAAGCAATAACGTCCAACGGATCCTCACCCGCAGCCAATTTACGATCTTCTTCGTGCAACAAACCGAGTTTGCCGCCCAGTGATTCACCGGCCTTTAGGCTGCGGGCACCCCTAATGATCGACTGGACGCGGCCAAGCTGATGCTTGCATGATGCAATCCGCTGTTGCTGGATGCGCAAGGTCTCAACCAGAAATTCCTGCAGACGCGCCGAATCGCTCCAGCGCTCCCGCAACTCGCGCAGGACGGGTTCAATGGCCTCGGCTGCCAGCTCGCCTTCATGGATCTGATAATCGACGAAGACGCCCTGAACCAGGACGACAAACACTGTCGTTTTGCGCACGCAACCGGCGTCGGCGTTATAAACCTGTTTACCGGTGTCATCCAACCACAGGCGATCAAAATAGACTCGAACACCCGGCAGACTGCCGGCGATCCAGTCGCCCAAGTGGTAACCAGCCAAATCGCAGTCGAAGCGTTTGGTCTGGATTTCCTGCTCGCGACCATCCAGTTCGACATAAAGCGAATCAAACATGCCCATGACGATGCTCCTCGATCATTGCGCCTTCTGACGGCCATGCGATTTCTTTAGGCATGGTACTTTGTCGTGAGGCATTAAAATATAGGCTCTTCCCGATTTCGCGGGGTGGCCACTACATGTAGATGCTGCGTATTAGAAGTAATGATATTGAACTAATTTTTTCGTTTCTTAATCAATGTGTTGCGATCCACTTACTTTCATGAACTCGACACTAAATATCGTGGATTCAACTCCGAAGTGCAATCCTAGTCCTCATGCGGCTTCTTGCCCAGATTCAGCAAAAAAGACGGCATGAGGTGTTTTGTAGTTGAGTGTTTTTCGTGGACGATGATTCAGCTTGTCCGTGACCGCCATAACCTCGTCATCGGTTATGTTCTCAAAACTGCTGCCTTTGGTAAAGTACTGCCGGATCAAACCGTTGGTATTCTCGTTTAAGCCGCGTTCCCAGGAATGGTAGGGATGGGCAAAATACACATCAGCATCCAGTTGTACCTTGATTTCTTCATGTCCTGCGAACTCTTTACCGTTATCGGCAGTGATCGTTAAGGTTTTATCTAAATAGGGCTGTAGCAAAATAATAGTGGCTTCAGTAACGACTTCAGCATGCTTGCTGTCCACCTTTTTGATCAGGGTGAACTTAGACACCCGGTCGACGAGGGTTACCAAGGCGCCCTGATGGTTCTTGCCGATCACAGTATCAATCTCCCAATCACCTATGCGCGTCTTTTGCGCAACGATCTCGGGACGATCATCAATGCTGACACGGTTCCTGATCTGGCCGCGCTTATCCTTTGATCCGTATTTCTCTTTTCGTTTCTTGTTGCTTTGCCGAAGATGCAGGTACAAGGTGCCGCCATGGCGTTTATCCGTCCAGATATGTTGGTAGATACGCTCATGGCTTATCTTGATGCCTTGATCGACTCTTAACCAGCCTGATATTTGCTCAGGACTCCAGTCAATCATAATCTTGGCGTCAATCAAATCAATGGTTTCCGCTGTCATTTTCAGCGCTTTTGTCGCTTGCGTTCTGCGCTTAGGCCTTTTCCGCAAACCAAGATACCAAAAAATGAGTAAAATAAGCACCTATTCCAACCCTACAAAAAACCGAGATGACAACAGCAGCGTATTTTGGCCAAGCCGAGCGACAATCTATTAACGAGAGCCACTTATCTG
>JAUXXQ010000235.1 GCA_030684815.1 Methylobacter sp.
CGCTTCGGCAGCCAGCATGTGGTCTAAATTGGGCGTAAACGTTTGCCGTTTGCAGAGCAAATCAATCAGGAAGGTCGGCGAGCCGGTTTCAAACCAATGGTTTTTAAACTGCCGTTTTGAAAAAAGCAGCAACACATCAAACGGGTTATAAACCGATTGCCCTGCCCAGTTATAACCGTTATACCAATAACGGATTTTTTCGCGGTCTAAGCCTTCAAGTTCAGGCGCGAACAGCGTATCAATATCGTCATCGGTATAGCCGCAAATCGCTGAGTAAGGCGCATCAATGGTGATGTCATTTAAATTATTCAAACCCGAAAACAAACTCACTTTGCTAAATTTGGATACGCCGGTCAGCATCGCAAATTTAACGTGGATATCAGAATCTTTAATCACTGAATATAAATTGCGCAACCCGTCGCGGATGTCTTTGGCAATCTCAGGTTTTGCAAGGTTGTCCAAAATCGGTTTGTCGTATTCATCAACCAAAATGACAACACGCTGACCGGTTTGTTCAACCGTTTTTTTAATAAGCGATTCAAAAAAATCGCCAATATCGTCAGTATGTTGGCAATTTACAGCCAAATTAACTTGGTTGTTATCTAAAATGGTAAAAATACGCCGATCTAAATGTGCGCGATCATGTATCACGCCACCACCAAAACTCAAACGAATTACCGGATATTTAATAGACCAATCCCATTTGTCATGAATAAAAAGGCCGCGAAACAGCGGTTCATTACCCGCGAATAATTCACCGAGCGTGTCGATCAGCAAACTTTTGCCAAAACGGCGCGGGCGGGAGAGAAAAAAGTATTTCTCTTGGGTTAACTTCAGGCAAAACGCGGTTTTATCAGCATAATAATAATTTTCGGTGCGAATCTCAGAAAAGGTTTGGATACCAATCGGAAGTTTTTTGCGGGTCATAACTTAGTTCCTGTTTTCAATACTCATAAACTCAAAACCCACCACACTCCGCGCTTCTTTACTGAATTCCACACCAATTAAATGAACCGGCTGGTTTAAATGTTGATATTTCTGCGCGTAATTTTTATCGACAAGTTGTTGCAGTGCTTTGCCATTGGGCATTAATTCTACGACTTTAAATTCAAATAAATAAATGTTTTGGTTGAATTTAACGGTCATATCAATACGGCCGAAATTGGTCACATCTTCCAAAATAATATCCAAGCCTAGCGCGGCAAAATAGGAATAAAAAATACTGGCGTAATAACCTTCATATTGCGCAATCGGGTTATTCCTATACCAATCATGGGGAATGCTGGCGAAAAAGGCGGTGAACAGCTTATTTAAACCGTCGAAATTATTTTCTACTAGAAAATCATACAACTGCCCGGCATGAACGCCGTATTCACTCGATTTTGCGGTCAGGGCATACAACATGGCTTCGTTTAAACTGCTGCGCACTTCATGGTTGGGGTAACGCAATTTGAATTGCGTCATCGAGGCTAAATGGCGCACTGAATCAATGGTCAAATAACCGGTTTGGAACAGCAGCGCTTCAGTGGCAATTTGTTCAACGTCAAATGCCGACAGCAGCGCTTCGGCAGCCAGCATGTGGTCTAAATTGGGCGTAAACGTTTGCCGTTTGCAGAGCAAATCAATCAGGAAGGTCGGCGAGCCGGTTTCAAACCAATGGTTTTTA
>JAUXXQ010000022.1 GCA_030684815.1 Methylobacter sp.
TGAACTGTTTTTCTTCGAAAGCGAAGATGAAGCCATAGCGGCTGCCCATACACTTGAAAAACTTGGCGGTCGGGCGAAAAAACTTTTGGCTGAATGCATCGAACATCAAGGCATCACCAGAAAATCCGTTTCGGAAGCAGCCAAAGCATTGGATCGCGAGGGGTTCGTTTCCATCCGAGAATCCAATGACTTGTTCGACAAATCTGTCGACATAAAACCATCCCTTTGGGGCGAAGAAGCCATGGAAATGCTTGAATTTCTCATCCGGCGCTAATCTTTAGGGCCTGTGATTTTAATCATGAATGATTCTAATCACAGGCGACACCAAGAACCCAACTGTTTACCAGTTCTCCGGATACCGATCACCGCTGATCCATAACTCAAGGAACACATTGGCGCCTGGATCACCACTGTAATAGTATGCGCCAAACTTTTCAACAAAGTAGAGCGGCTTTTCATCAATTTGCCCTATTACCACGCTTTCGTACTTGTCTAAAATATATTCCGAAAGACTGCCGCCACATTCAGACACAATGTCATTTTTGATGACGGATTCTTGGGTGGGGTTTTCTGAATAGAACCCATCGAAATTGCTTTTACGGTTCCAGTAATTCTTATCCAGCGTTTTTGTATGGTTAAGAATAAGTTCGACAAATTGATCTGTAATTCTTTTTGGGTAGAATTCGAAAGCAGAATCAACATTTGTGCTAGTCTGATTTTGTTTGGTCATTGTCATTATTTATCGGTTGTGTGCAAGGCGCGATTATAGAAATATCCTGGGTTCGTCCTAACGAGTAATTCCATTCCATACGAATGTCTTTGTTAGGTACAGTCCAGCATTGGCCGGAAGATTGCAAAAAACAAACCCAAAGCAAATGATGCTCTGGCCCATAGTCAATAACTGCGTGCGCTATTGCTGTTTCGTTTTTTGTACTTATGTATACAGGTAAGGGAGGGTTGAGCTGTGTCAGCATTATTTCTATACCGAATCGGTTTAATTAAAATTGAGCAAAAAATTTATCATTGGCATCAACACACCCCTTCCGAATGAAACAACAAAATCCAAACTCGCAGCGGTATATTTCCAAATTTGCTTGATCAGGGGGGCAATGAAACCGTCCCGACGAAAAAAAAACGCCCTATCGTCGACAAAAACTGTCCCATTGCCCGACCGCTAATGGGCTAAGCGTTTACCGCATCCCGCAACATTTTTGCGGGCGTGATTTTCACCACTTTTTTAGCCGGCGACATAAACATCTCCCCCGTCCTTGGGTTGCGGCGCTCCATTTCAGGTTTGTCGTTTACTTTGAATTTTCCGACTTCCAAAAGGGTGAATTCACCTGAGCCAACCACTTCATTCTTTATCGTTTCAGCCAGGCTTTTTAAAACGTCTTCAACCTGTTTTTTGTTCAGATTGGTGTCTTGTGCAATTTTGGTTATCAATTCGCTTTTGTTCATCTTATTTCCTTCGTTTTTGTGTTAAAAAAGTGGTTTTTAAATTTAAGCGGCATCAAACTGCTGGCAGCGTTCGAGTTTAGGTATAGCCGAATCCCGGTTCCCTAGACCAAAACCCTTGCCATGCGGTACAGCCGATCGCCCGTGCAAAACTGAGGTCGCGCCTGGTTTCGATATGTTCAGCCACCACCGTCATTTTCTTCATGGAAAAATGGCTGATCATGTGCTGGAGGATTTCCCGGTTTTCTGCGCTGGCCATCGCCAACTTCAAAAAATTGCCGTCAATTTTGAGTACATCGGGCTGGGTAAGGGTTGTCCGCAGCATACCGTCCATGCCGGCGCCAACATCATCAACTGAAATCAGCAGGCCCTGTTCTTTCCGCCATTCGACAAGCCGTTCAGCGGCACGGTGAAGATCGCCATTTGAGGCAAAATCCTCCGTCCATTCGAGGCACAAATTCCAATTCGAGGACGCAGCTTTCACAACATCATCCGTAATGCCCAAAACCGAGTCCGTGGACAGGTTGACGGCAAGCGTTTTACGTTTCCATTTGTCCGGCGCCGGGGTGTTGGCCAAATGTTCAAAGAGGTTTCGGTCAACCTCAACCCATGTTTCTTCAGCCGGTTTTTGCCCGCGAAACAAAGCCTCCCAGAACAAAACAGGGCGGCGATGCTTGACCGCTAAAATAGGTTCGCAGGTGTAATTGGGTATTGGGCAGCTAAACATGGTTGTTGTCCATAATAAAAATCAATACAGTATAGGCCACGGAACCTGGCAAACAACCGGCTAAAACAGCCATCGCCAGACGCCAATAGAGCTGGTTATAGTGAAACCCACTTGCATGGCAACCATAGACCAGGTTTTGGTTTTTACGCCGTAGGTAAGCCAAGCCACATTTGACAGTAGGAACGCCACGAATCCCCAACCGGAAAATGATGTGTTGAGACCCAAAACCAAGCTTCCAAAAAGCCCTGTAATTGAGCCAAACCATTCGGTGAATTTGAGCATTTGGTTATCCCCGCACCATTGAAAGTTGATTGAACCGGTCCAAGAAGGATTTTCTCGCCTGTTCAGGAGATTGTGGCTTAATTCTGAACGGCGCAAACGGTATATCGGCAATAACGGCCCATTCGGCATCATTGCTTCCCCCTACCATCAGATCCCGTTGTTCCGTGGCCAGCATAATCAAATCGGCTTCCTTTACGGACGACGGCAGGCCGTCGTAAAGGCCGAACCGTTCAAACAAGCAGGCTTCCATCCGCTTTTCAATGGCCTTGTATTCAGGCAAAAGCTGTTTCAAAGGCGTAGGGACGTCACCCACATATGCTTCGGCGGCATCATGCATCAATGCCGCAAACCGGTCGTCTTCCGGAACCAAATGACTTACCAAAACCGAATGTTGGGCTACTGAGTAGAACACCCTTGTGTGCCCACCAAACCGACAGGTATGGGACAAGGCATGGGCAATGTCGTGAATACAAAATAGGTTCTGATCAGGCGCAACAAAATTAATGTAACGCCCCGAACGTGCTTGGATCGAAGGGGGGATTTTTGGAATCATGCTACATTGCGTCCAGTTAGGGCTTGAGTCTCTTGTTCAAAGAATCTCCGTTGTTGTGCGTGCTTCCCCATTTTCATTTTTTTCTCCAAAATACCCAATTTTTTCGTTTATTTTTTTGCGGTTCGGTTTAATTCGCTTACATAGCAGCCTGATACCATAAATCCGTGTTCCCAGTCCCCATTCAAAACGCATTCGAACAAATTCTCATGCGTTTTATGGATCAACCGGTCAAGCAGCAGGTAAACAATAGCCCCCTTGCCATCCTTTTTGAAATCCAGTGCTTTGGCTTCGATGGCAGAAGAGCTTCCCCGGAACTGAATGACCAGGTCGCGGGTTTCTACATTGAGACTGATTTGCTTGATCACGCGGTTGTTTGTCATGGTGGACGCCTAAATATTACAGGGGTTCTTTGTTAAAAGTCCGATCAAAAGACGCTATTTTTAGGCGTCTTTTGATTTTTTTATTTCTTACGCGGCTTTTTTCCGGAGAAAATTCAGTTTTTCTTTTAACTCGGGGATGCCGTTAATGAAACGATACATAAAGGCGTCAAAATGCACGAAATCTTCGTCGTCGGCTTGTTCGCCATAGTCCATGCCGGCTTCACTGGCCAGGGTTTTCCATTTGATCAGCTGCCCCATGTATTCGTCGATCGAGCCTTTCAAGTGCAGAAAATGGCAGGATACTTCGCTTTTTTGTTGTGGCCGGATCAGCCGGAAAATAGCCTGCGCTTCTTCCCGTGATTTATACGATCTGTTATAGAAAATCACGCTATTGAGCATGGGCAGGTTTAGCCCGTCCTGGGTGACGCCCAAACTGGCCAGCATCACTTGATCATTTCCGTTACGGATTCTCTCGTTGAGTTTCTCTGTGCGTTTCGCGATAGTTTCTTCACCCGTGAACACCAGGTTGGTAATGTGTCGCTTAGCCAGTTCTGCCGACAGACGGCGCAATACCACCGGATTCTTAGCGAACACGATAGGCCTCAAGCCTTTTTTCACCTCACTTTCGATCAAATCAAGACAGACCCTTTCCTTACTGGTTAGGGACTGAAACCCTCGACCGTACCCACTGACAGCACTCGGCACATTCGCCGCCTTGAAACAGGCTTCAAGGCGGGCCAGGATCATCGTCAAGTTAAGCCCCTTGCCTTCCTCGCCGCGCTCTTTGGCGTAGCGCTTGTACCACGCGGCAAACTCTTCCGCAGTTTTCACATAGAGCAGCAAATGGTCCATGTCCCAATCGATGTCAACCGGATCGCATAGGGTGGGTACCGGAAATTTTACATACCGGCTGACGGCCGGTTCCTGCTGGACACGCCGCTTGATCATCGGTGCCACCCAGACCCTGTAATCCTGAAGGAATGCAGGCTTGATCTTGGGCACTTCCCGTTTTGCCCCGCGTTCATGGCTATCCAGAAATTCATTGGTGGCCCATTCCAGGGTCACATAGCGACGGGTAAACTCGTCCCGCCCGGTCGGCTGAAATTCAGCGCCATTGAACAACCGCTTCTCAATGAAGCCGCCCTTCATCGAAAACGGTTGGTAAGCCCTTTCTTGGCCGGCGACAAAAGCCGCCAGATTTTGCATTTCGCGGGGATAGTTGGGGCTCGGCGTGCCGTCCAAGATATACCGGCGTTTAGCACCCAGCGCCCATACTGCGCGAGTCTGCTGAGAAAAATGATTGGCCAGCAAGCCCCCTTCGTCGCACAGTACGTTTTTGATTTTCTTCCGCAGAAATTTGGCCAAGGTCAGTTTGGGAAACCTCGGGTCTGCCGCCCTTTTCAGCCGCTCGTAACTGATGATATTGACCTTGCCTAGCCGCTCGGTGTCTGCTTTGGATTTAACTACTTTGTAATCCGTGATCCCGAGTGCTTTAAGCTCGTTGACCATTTCCGGCACCAGCCGGGATTTCAAAACGACCAGTGATTTTCCATTGAGAAGCAGCGCCAAGGAAATTGCCAGCCTGGATTTGCCCAAAGCCATCTGCCAGCCGCAAATGGCGCCATTGGGTTTGAATGCAAGCTCACAGAGGTCTTCGAACTGATAATCCCAATTAAGCCACCGGTCGATACCGAGCGTTGCCGCTTTTGCTTTTAACCTGCCGATCTCGCGGGGGTATTTGTTCGCGATAGGGGGGTAGATTTCTTCCCAAAAACCGGCACCGACAACTGTTTTTTCCGGGGTAAACAACGTAAAAAAGGCGTCGTGGCCACAGGCAAATTCACCACGTCCTGTTTGGACGATAAATCCATCATCACTCCGCTTGGCTGTCACTGATTCGTTTTTCGATACTGCCGCCCCTTTTTGCCTCCGGTTGATCAAGGCCATTTTGTTTGCCGTCGCCTTAAATTCCGGCGTGCCTTTCCGAAAAACGGTGCGTCCGAATGGAACCCCCATTTTTTCGTTTTCAATAACGATCGATTTAATGCCGTCGATCAATTGTCGGGTGACAACGGGCTCGCCGCTGGCCGAACGAATGATGTCGCACACGGAATTTAACGCCTTAAATGGATCATCCTGCAGGCTGATGACATCCAGGTTTAATTGGAACTGTCCGGCATAACGGGTTGCTGCGGGATATTTATGAAGGTGGTCGGAAAAGAGCCGGGTTCGATAAATCGCGTTCTTGACCCGTCCTTCCGTGGCGCCGTCAAAGAAATCCAGCTTGATCCCTCGACCGGCTCTTTTAAGGATCACTGTCTTATCACCAGTAATCGGCGTGGTGATGACCGGTTTTGATGGTTCTACACCGATAACACGAATGGGATTTCGGCTGTGTCCCAGGTCATCGACTGACCGGCAGCTCAATTGAAAGAGTGTGGGTGGTACGGAGCTTTCGTTGATGGTGCCGGTTTTAATGCGGATATTTTCTGGTGCATTGGCGGCCGGTCCTTGAAGCTTCCGCCCGAACACCAGTAAAACTGTGTTGACCGACGCTACATTTTCTTCTTTGAATGTGCTGCTTGGCAGGTCAAATACAGCCCTTAGCCGCTCTGCCATGACTGGCGATTGTTTCACGATCCCCAGGGTCGAAGACGGAACGACAGCCGCAACAATATCGCAATGGCCCAAGGCTTGCGCCAAGGCGTATTCGTGCGACACCGCCGAAGTATCTGGGCCATATTTACCGTAGTGGGTAACGCCAGGATAAGCTGTTAAGAACGGACTTGATAATGGAATTGAAAACGGTGGATTGATCAGCGCCGCACTGAATTTAACCAATTCGACCGATTCCATGCCGGCACGAACCCAGTCGAACATGTACCCGTTTCCGTCAAGGATTTCAGAGACCCTTTCAACCAACGGGCCGTCGACATCAAGCCCGCATAAGTGAAACTGCTTGGGATCGGCATAACGGAACATGCCGGCACTGCCAACGCTGTTGTCCAGTAGCCGGTACCGGCCTTTATCGGGGGCGAATGCCGGCGTTAGGGCCTGCCAAATAAATCGAACCAGCCAATCAGGGGTAAAGAACTGGGACAGGGTTTCCTTGCGTTTATCATGCAAGGCCGCCAGGGAACCGGCCTTTGATGCCACACTGCCTTTGGATTGGATCGGGTCGAGTTCTGCCGGGAGATAATGCGTTAACATTACGCTGCCTCCCGCAAACCGGTTTTTTCAATGATCCTATCCGCAGCGTCCGCTTCGCCGTTGATCATCAGGAAAGCCATCAAGGTGTCGAAGGTTTGAACGCTAAACCGGTATTCGTGCTTGTCTTTGAAGCAGTGGATTTCAAGATGCCCGCCTTTGCCAAAAACAGACCTGGAAGCGATCTTTTCACTGGACCAATTAAGATTTTGGATAGCTGAAATGTACTCATCCATTGCAACGCCGAATGAGACCCCGGATTCTTTTTCTATGAGGCCGAAGGCATTTTTTAAGGCTGCCAGTTCGTTTATTTTCGAATAGGCATCGTTGTAACCAACCGACCAAGTTTGACAAACGATGCGGCCAGCCTTCTTATAGGGGGCGTAATAACCATCCAGACACTTCAGATTCAAGCGATCGATGATTTTACCTGCGAGTATATTGAGGCCTTTTTCTTCCAGGTTTTCGACTTGCTCATTGATTGAATCGGCGATAGCGTCAAATTTCACCTCAGCCAAATAGCAATCAATCAGAATCTTGTCGGCTTCCAGGTCGCCGTCTATATGCGACCAGAACTTTTTGAATATGCCCCTGTACAAATCAGAATTTAAAGATACCTTTGCCGGCGTCCCATTGGAATACTCTTCGCTCAGTTTCCCACAAAGATTTTCAAGGTAGTTTTCGGTAACCGACTCGAAGCATTCACCGATATAAAGCCTGGGGGAATCCTTTACGGAAATTCCCAGACCTGATAAGAACTGCGCGTGCTTGATTAACTCGTGGCGTGAAACCACCATTTCAAGCAGGCGAGATTGGACAGTTGATTTGATTGCTGTCGAAGTAATAGTCATTTATTGGCTTCCTGTTTTGTGCTTTGGAAACAGGTTAAAACAGGTTGCCAATAACGCAACCCAAAAAATAAGCCGTTTATGTGTTTTTTGTATCCCGCAACTCGCTATTGACCGCCAGTGACTTTTGCAACTGGTCTTCAAAATCATTTAATGGCATGGGCTTGCCGAACAGATAGCCCTGGCACACGAGACAGTTATTTTTTTCCAGGAACCCCCGCTGCGATTCAGTTTCGACACCTTCAGCAATGACCTCCATGCCCATGTGTTTGGCCATGGAAATAATGGTTTTCACGATGATGGCGTCATCCTGATCGGTCGCGATATCGCGGACAAAACTTTGGTCGATTTTTAGTTGGTCAATGGGCAATCTTTTCAGGCTGGACAGCGATGAATAACCGGTACCGAAATCATCCATTGAGAAACGCACACCCCTTTTACGAAGTGCCTTCATTTTTAAAATGGCGTCCTCTATGTCATCGATCACCAGGCTTTCGGTCAGTTCTAGCTTCAGCAAGTTTGGGTTGGCGCCGGTCTGCTCCAATACCCGGCCGATTTTGGCAACAAAGTCCCTTTGATGGAATTGTTTCGTACTGACATTGACGGCAAGCTGTAAGTGCTTTGTTTTCTCAGAAGACGCCCATTCGTTAAGTTGTTTACAGGCGGTCTCCAGCACCCATTGGCCTATACCCAGAATCAGCCCTGTTTCTTCTGCCAGCGGGATAAACTCCGAAGGGGGCACAATGCCACGTAATGGATGCTCCCACCGCGTCAAGACCTCGGCGCCGATAATGACGCCGCTGCTATGCACTTGTGGGTGGTAATAAAGCCGGAACTGATTGTTTTTGAGGGCAAGATGTAATTCCGTTTCCAGCGCAGCCCTGGCGGCAATGCCGGCTTGCATGTGTGGGTCGAAAAACCGCAATGCATTCTTTCCAGACGTTTTGGCCTGATACATGGCGATATCCGCCTGCTTCAGAATGTCTTCAACGGAATTTGTGCCACTTGGGAACAAGGTAATGCCGATGCTTGGGGTGCTGTGGTGTTCGTGTTTTTCCAACGGGTAAGGCCGGTTCAGGCTGTCCAGGATTTTGTTCCCAATCGCTTCGGCTTGATTGGCGGCTTCATCGCCATGACAGCTCAAATCTTCCAACATGACCACGAACTCGTCGCCGCCCAACCGGGCTACGGTATCGCAGGCCCTTACACAGCTTTCAAGTCTTTTTCCGACATGCTGCAGCAGCAGGTCGCCCATGCCATGACCCAAGGTGTCGTTAAGGGTTTTGAAGTTATCCATATCCAGGAACATCAATGCACAATGCTTGCCGCTTCGCCCGCTCGATGCGATGGCCACTTTCAGCCTGTCCTGGATCAATCGTCGATTTGGCAAACCGGTTAATGGATCGTAATAGGCCAAGCGCTCGATTTCTTCAGTGTCGGCCTTGCTTTGTGTGATATCCGTTAAGGTGGCCACATAGTTTTCAATGGCACCATTGATGTTTTTTACGGCGGTTATGCAGACGTGCTCTGGGTAAAGTTCCCCATTTTTTCTACGGTTCCAGATTTCACCTTCCCATTTGCCCGTTGTGTTGACGCTTGCCCACATCGAATTGTAGAGCTTCTGGTCTTGGATGCCTGAATGAAACATACAGGGGGCACGGCCTTTGACATCCTCTGGACGGTATCCTGTTATCTCGCAAAACGCGTTGTTCACCTTCAGGATGCAATTGTTCGAATCGGACACCAAAATCCCTTCTTGGCATTCGAATACAACGTCCGATATCCGATGCTCGTTTTGCAGTCGTGTCCATTCAATGATCAGCTGGAACAAATTGGCATAACGCTCCAATTGCTGAAGTTCGGCATCGTTGGGTGGATTTTGATCATCGTGATAAATGGCAAAAATCCCCAGCATCTCGTCACGGTTATTCTTGACCGGGTGTGACCAGCAGGATTTGAAGACAACCCCTTTGGCCGACATTTCCAGCTTTCTTTCAAAAAAATCGACAATGTTATCGTTTGTGCCAGACGCCGATCTGTCTTTGGAAAGGGCCGCTGGCATTATTGATCCGGGATGGGTTTTATGGGGGCTTTCAATCACCTTGAACCGGCACTCGGCGTTTTTATGGATCATTTCGATGTCTCGGCACAGACAATCGACCAGCTCACTCAAAGGCTTTTCTTGGTTTAGAAGTTCGACAATGCGTCCATGCATCTCAAGCACTTTGTTTTCCAACATATCAGACGATTGTCCACAAGATCCCATACACTAGCCCTCAAATAATTGATCAAATTTTTGGTTCAGTTTTTCTTTTCCGAAAGAAAAGGTAACGTCCACAGCAAAACAGACCAGCAAAAACAGTGAACCCGCAAGAAAAAACAACACGGAACAGCCAGTTAAAACGAATAACTTAAATTTCGTGGAGAATGTGGGTGGTTTTTTGTGAAGCATAAGAGCCTTGTTAATGAGATAGGAAAATTCTGCTGGCTAGTTTCAGGGTAATCCTACCGGATAACCTGATTTTTCATCGGGTCGAAAGGAGGCGTTTTTCCGCCTCTTTTGTTTTCGGCATGAAAAAAGCATCATAATTTTTCGTCTCTAGTTAGGCAGAACCGAACACAAAGCTTCCGGTGTCTACCAAAATCCGCAACAGATTTTGTCGCTTGTTTTCCGTCACGCATTTTTACGTGACGAAATCGAAAAAAATGATTAAGCGGAGCCTTACAAATTATAGCCAGCGGCTTTCGGTCAATAATTCGGATAATGCGCAATGGCCAAACTGATAAACAGGCTAATCAAAACTGCAATTGTCGGAATAATGGACACGGGGATGGGGATTGGGCAAATTAGCCATAACACCAGCATGCAACTGAGTGCCAGAAGCATGTGCGCCGATGTATTGTAAATAGGGGGTACAGGTGATGAGAACGTCTCAGACTTTAGCCTTCTTTCAAAAATGCCAGCGACAAAACCCATGACCATCGGGATCATCAACCAAAGCCCCCAGTTTAATAAAATGACTGTACGAAGAGCCAAACTGTAGGCTTGGAGTTTTACCGAAGACGCCCAACCTCCAGGAATATCTGCGATTGCTTCTCCGATATGATCGCCACTATTTCGGAATTTATCCGAATCGTCATGCCTATCCCTGAAATTATTGGCGAAAGCAGCAACCGACGTCAGATTTTTCTTGTACAGGGCCATTAATTCCTTATTGATTTTCTCTTTTTTTCCGAGAATGCTAATCGCTGCGTTGTAATCGGCTCGTATGTAGGTTGAAATTGTTTTTGGCCCCAAAAGTCCGGGGAGTGCCAATGGCGTAAAAAACATAACCATCAACCATATAAGAAAATGTTTTCCCATTATTCCAGCAAACCTGCCAATTTCAGTTCACTCATGGTAAAGACCAGCGATGCACAGAGCAATTTAGTATGGGGGCTTTTAAAAGCGTTGTGCGGCTGGTTGACCCAGGTCAACTCTTCACTGATTGACGATTTCACGATTTCATCCAGGTATCCTTCAAGGCCAGGATCATAAGCTGTCCACACGCCCCGGCGTTTGATCATGAGTGTTAACCCCAGGCATTGAACTAACTCGGCAGCAACTTGGTTGATAAATGCCTTCTGTTCCATTAGGTCATTATTGTTTATTGCTATCGCTTTTTGAGCTTCTGCAAATGCCGTATCAAGGCAATTAACCAACAGACTTTCCCCTTCCTTTCTGTGGTCTGGCCAGTACAGTGTCAGTAATGACGTTAAACGTTGAGAAGCTTCCCGCAAATTGGGCCACCTTGCGAATAATTCCTGGGAACAGGGATAACGATTGGTCGCCCTGCACGCTTTTTTCATTTCAATCGACGCAGATTCAATTGGGTGCAGCAGAGGTTTTTTCAAAAAAAATATTTTGGTTGGTTCAACAGGCATATTTTTTATCCTAATGGGTAATAATGGGCAGCCGTCCCTTAATGACCCTGCCGCCGGCTATCGAAGCGATGTAGTGGAAATTAGGCAAATGCCCAAGAAGATGTTGGGGAAACAAATCATGTTCACCAAACGTTAACGATTGGCCGCTGTTTCCGGAATAATTGATGATGTTTTCGGCCGAATTCACCCCGCTGGACATACTTTGTTGCACGGTTTTGATATAGGTTTGTCCGAACGTTTCAACCACGAATTGCTGGGTGTCACCATCCTTGATCCGGAGCGTAATCAGGTTGTTGCAGTTACCGACCACCTGCCTTGCCCTTGCTTCATCGCCCAGTCTGGCCACAATATCGGGTAATGTTTGTGTGGCCATGACAACTTGAAAGCCGGCGCCACGACCTTTGTTGAGTATTTGGATGAACGGTAAATTAACGACTTCGGCGGCTTCGTCCACGAACATTGAAATACGTCCAGGTTTATTGCCACTGTTGTAAATCATGCCCGCTACAGAAGCAAAATCCGCCAGGACAATAGAGCCGATTGCCGATGAGACAATTGAGTCAGATAAAGAATCCAGCCCTACGTAAAGCACATGTTTTCCTGAGATGATGGTAGACGTATCAAAAATTGGCCTGGAATCACTCATATCGTCTTCGTTAGGTGATAACAGCTCACCCAATTCTCCAGAGGTCAGCATGTTTAGCACGGGTATTAACGAAGCAATCATTTTCGAGAAGTGCATCCGGTTGTGTTCAACTAGCGACAACAAACCGTCAATGCCTTCCGATCCTTTTGGGCCGTTACTCATTGTTGTCCTATACCATTCAATAGTGGCCAGCCAATCCGGATTAGTAATCGTTTCCATTTTTTTTGCTTTCCCAGCTTTGGCCCTTATAAAAAATGGTTCTGCGCTTTCTTCGGCTACCAACTTAAGACGGGACATCCAGTAACTTCAATGAGTTAGAATTCAGTCGCTCACGGCCTTTTCGAGGCAAGGGTAACTCCCCCATCTTATCAAGCACCCATAAAAATAGGTCTGGAAAGTCAGTATTAAACAAC
>JAUXXQ010000211.1 GCA_030684815.1 Methylobacter sp.
GTCAACGAAGCATACAGTACCCAAGCTTGTTCGTGTTGCGGGAGCATTTCCGCCAACAGTCCGAAAGGTAGGGCAGGACTTGGAATAAGAGAATGGGGGTGTCCTGACTGTGGGACAAGGCATGATAGAGATATTAACGCCGCCAAAAACATTCTCCGATTGGGGCATCAATCGCTAGCTGTAGGAATCCCCGTCCTTTAGGGCGGGGAGGATGTCAAGTAAGGCCATGATTAAGCCTTCAGGGTCGCTGGTCAATAACACGGCCTGATGATCGGCATCAAATTCCCTTAGCCGCGATAATGAAAGTTGCAGAAAGCTGATTAGGGTTGGCGCCACGATGAGGATGCCTAAAGCAAACCAGGAGATTGTCACCAAGCCTAAAAAATACAATGGCAAGTTGATAAAGGTCAACAGAAAACCGGTTAAAGATAAGGTTCTGGTGATACGGCTAATAAGGTCGGCATAAGTCATTACGCGCACGTCATTATGCTGGATGTGGCTGATTTCATGTCCCAGTACCGCAATAAGCTCACGAATGTTCAAGCTATTTAGCAGTGCGTCGCTTAGGCCGATTGCCGAATTTGCCGAGGTGCCAACAGAGAAAGCGTTCATCAGTTGGTTGGGCAAATAATAAATTGCGGGCAGGGCGGGTAAGTCGGCGCGGGCACTCAGTTCCCGAACTATTTGGTAAAGGTCGGGGGCATTATTTGCCGATAGCAATTTGCCCTCATACAGCGAGAAAATTAAAGATGGCGGGATGTTAGGGCTAATGGCCAGCACTAAAACCGCTAAAAATGCCGCCCATAAAATGCCTTCAACGCCGGCCAACACAAAACCGACCAAAGCAAAAATAGCCCCCATGCACAGGAACAGCGTTAACGTATGCAGGACGTTTTTTAGCTTGCGGTTGAATACCGTCATTAGGAACCTTGGCCTGACAGCGCTTCGGCATTCCGTTGCGCCAATTCATCAATGACGATGCTTAACGCACCTTTTTTTTGAATTTGATCGTTAAAAGTTGTGCGGTAATTGGTCACTAGGCTGACGCCTTCAATTATAATGTCATAGACTTTCCATTCCCCCCGCTGTAACAGCATCCGGTAACTGACATCAACTGCTTGGCGGCCGGGCTGGAGAATGTCTGTCCTAACTATGATTCTTGTGGCTGCATTGGGCATTTGCAGGGGTCTAAAACGCATTGACCAATCAGTGTATTCGACAAATGCCCTAGAGTAGGTTCTGACTAATAGTGTTTTAAATTCCTGTTTAAAACGCTGCTGTTCTTGGGGGGTTGCTGTTCTCCAGTGCCTCCCTAACACTAACTGGGCAATTTGATTAAAGTCGGTATGCGGGTCAATAACGCCATCAACGAACTGTACAACGTGTGCAAAATTCCTGGTAAAGGATTTGTCCTTCATTTTTTGCTGTAACTGCGAGGAAACATTGTGTATGGCTTGCTGGGGGGGCAGTAAATTTTCCGCTATTGCTGTGGCTGCCGGTGTCAAGCCCAGTAATATCAAAGAAAACAAAATCCATCGTGCTGTGCATTGAGTTTGATTGCGCATAGGGTTATCTCCGGTCTGTCATTGAGGTGGCCTTTAATATATATTTTAAACGCCCAGGTTTTCGGTTTTTGCAATCAGTATCAGCTATTCCGCGCCAAAAAAACTGAAAGCTTTATCTTTCACAACCTGGAAGGTCTGTAGTTCGGCATTTTTTTCGCCGAACATAAGCCGAAAACTTAACCGTTCAAACTATACAAGGCCTATCCTACATTAAGTAAGCCGCTCAAAGAATAAAACATCATCGTTTTGCCTGTCACTGCGTTTAATCAGAAAGGCATTGAACTCTGCTGCCTCCGTGCTGTTGTTTCGCCTAAACCTTTGACGTTGTGGTCAATAATAGCCATTCTGCCAACACCTCTCTGGCTTCGGGTAAGACACGGCTGACGTGCTGTCGATACGCGCCGATAAAATGCGGTGGCCTGGATGATGGATGGCAATGCGGCTATCATTAACCGATCACTTTAATATATTCGCCGTGCGCTTCGCGGCTGGAGCCGACCACGATACGTTTATCGCCGCGTGCCGATTGTTCCAGTACGCCCGCGACTTCCACGGTTTCGCCGTTAACGGCTTGCCCGGTGTAAGTGGCGGTAAAGCTGACGATGGCGTCGATGTCATCGTGATCTATTTTAAATTCTGCCGGATAATCAAAGCTATAGGTGTCGTCGGTAATGCGGCATTGCAGTACAATCGCGCCGCATTTTTGATAATTGACCGTGTTTTCGCTGGCGGCATGGTCAATAAAACTCAAGTCGAATTTACGCCCGTTAATTATGGCTTTGTTGCCTTTGCGCCGTTCATGGCGGGCATAATCGGCAAAACTCAAGGCGCAGGAACGGCGCTGGTAAGATTGTTGCCAATCTTCATGAGTCAAATCCTGCAACAGTCCTTGCGCGATCAGTTGTTGGGTCAGTGTGCGGCATTGGTGGAAAACAGCGCGGTTGTAACAGACCAGGTCAAGGTCAGAATGTTGATTTTGCACGCCAATCAACACTGAGCCTGTCACCCCGATGTGCGCCAAATCCAGCCCGTGTTGCTGGAATAATGCGCATAACCGGAACAGGTCGCGCTCGACCTCATCATGCCGCTTTGTCTGCATTAGCTGCTGCAACCGCTGTTTAGGTTGATGGTGCTTAATGATTTTATCGGTGGCGACTGCGTGTAACTGTGCATCTAACACCGGGGAATAATGCAGGTAATCGGGGTGCTGTTGTTGCAAAAGCGCATTGGCTTGTTCCGTGGTCACTTTTTTCCAGCCGGAAGGCTCCTGCACGTAGCGTAAAAAACACAGCGCTTTGTTAGCTTCCAGACCTGGGGCGACCAAGGCAAAGATAAGCCCCTCAGCGGTTTCAATAAAATCTTTGGCAAAAAACATGATGTGACTGTTAAGGTGAGGGGTGAAAAGTTTTCGGTGCTGGCGATTTTTAATTTTGAGGCTTTATCTGTGCTAAATAGTAACGTATTTTTCCGTCATTCGTCAGGGTAACCCTGTTGTTGCCTGATTCCTGTCATTGTTATGGTTTTTTTAATGCTTAAATTGGCTGATTTTTCTGCGGTTATTTTCGATATGGACGGCTTGGTTTTGGATACCGAAAGCACTTACTGCATTGCCTGGCAGCAGGCGGCCAGTGCTATGGGGTATGATTTTTCCGATGATTTCTGCCTGTCGCTGTCAGGTTTGCATTATCAGGATATAGAGCTGAAACTGCTGGATGCTTGCGGGGGAGAATTCGACCTGCAAACCTTTAACCGGCTAAGCGGCGAGTGTTGGCGCGACTATGTCAAATGCAACGGCATAAAAATCAAACACGGTTTTACCGGCCTACTGGATTTGTTAGTCCGGCAAAATATGCCTTACTGTCTGGCGACCAACAGCCGGACGGTCAATGCGTTGGAATGCCTTGAACTGGCGGGGATTAACGGGGTTTTTTCAGTCATCGTCACCCGCGATCATGTTCAACACGGCAAACCGGAGCCGGATGTTTTTTTACACGCGGCAACATTGCTGCAGGTGGATATTAAGCGCTGTTTGGTGCTTGAAGATTCCCATGCCGGTATCGTGGCGGCTGCCAGGGCGGGAGCGGTGTCGGTGTTTATACCGTCGACAGCGCAGGTCGATCCGTTGGCTGTTGAATTGTGCGATCTGATGGTTGGCGATTTGGCGCAATTGACCGATGTTATAGCCTGAGCAATTAAATGTTTGGCCGCTGATTAGCGATATAATCGGCGCCCTATTAACTCAATCACATAGCCGGACACTGCCGATGACTATCATTCGCCAAAACGACCTGATTCAAAGTATTGCCGATTCGCTGCAATATATTTCCTATTATCATCCGCTGGATTTTATCGAGGCCATGCATGCCGCTTATCAAAAGGAAGAAAATCCGGCGGCTAAGGATGCTATTGCGCAAATCCTGATTAATTCGCGGATGTGCGCCGAAGGGCATCGCCCGATTTGTCAGGATACCGGCATTGTCACGGTGTTTTTAAAGGTCGGCATGAAGGTGCAATGGGACGCCGATATGAGTCTCGCGGATATGATCAACGAGGGGGTGCGCCGCGCTTATCTGAATCCTGATAATGTGCTGCGCGCCTCGATACTGGCCGATCCTGCAGGTAAACGCATCAACACTAAAGACAACACCCCGGCGGTGATACATACAGAAATCGTGCCCGGCGACACGCTGGACATCGAGATAGCCGCCAAAGGCGGCGGTTCTGAAGCCAAGGCCAAGTTTGCCATGCTCAACCCGTCCGATAGCATTGTCGATTGGGTGCTGAAAACGGTGCCTACGATGGGCGCGGGCTGGTGTCCGCCGGGCATTTTGGGCATAGGCATCGGCGGCACGGCGGAAAAGGCCATGATTCTGGCGAAACAGGCATGTATGGGTTCGATAGATATTCAGGAGTTGATTGCACGCGGCCCTGGCAATGCGCTGGAAGAATTGCGCTTGGAGCTGTACGACAAAGTTAATGCTCTGGGCATTGGTGCGCAAGGTTTGGGTGGTCTGACCACGGTGCTGGATATTAAAATCCTGGATTATCCGACCCATGCGGCCAACAAGCCGGTGGCGATTATTCCCAATTGCGCCGCGACCCGGCATGTGCATTTTGTGCTGGACGGCAGCGGTGCCGCCGAATTTAAGCCGCCGCGTCTGGACGATTGGCCGGAAATCACCTGGAATACCGGCGCGACGGCGCGCAGGGTCAATCTGGATACGCTGACGCAACAGGATTTGGCCGACTGGAAAACGGGCGAAACTTTATTGCTGAGCGGCACCTTGCTGACCGGCCGCGATGCCGCGCATAAACGCATGGCTGAGATTCTCGGACGCGGCGAAGCCCTGCCGGTTGATTTCACCAATAAATTCATTTATTACGTCGGCCCGGTTGACCCGGTGCGCGATGAAGTGGTCGGCCCGGCCGGTCCTACCACCGCAACACGGATGGATAAGTTCACCGAAGTGATGCTGGATAAAACCGGCTTGCTGGGCATGATAGGTAAAGCCGAGCGGGGGGAGGAAGGTCTTGCTGCGATTAAAAAGCATCAAGCGGTGTATTTGATGGCGGTTGGTGGCGCGGCTTATCTGGTGTCCAAGGCTATCCGCAAGGCGCGCATTGTTGCGTTTGAAGATTTGGGCATGGAAGCGATACACGAGTTTGTGGTTGAGGATATGCCGGTGACGGTGGCCGTTGATACGCAGTGCGTTTCGGTACACCAAACCGCGCCCAGTATTTGGCAGGCCAAGATTGGCAAGATTCCGGTTGTGGTTGAGGGCAAATAGCCGTAAAAATGACCGTGTCGGCAACGATAATTGCGCTTGAATTTATAAAAATGCCCCCCACTGTGTTGTGTGATGATTCAGTAAAATCAAGCAGTACACGGTTTTAACGAAAAAAACAGCCGTATTGATTTGTATTGATATGTAATTGCAGTTATCTTAATCAATAGTTTTAAATAATAAGGAGAAATAGGATGTCAAAAGGTCAAAATTTACAGGACAATTTTTTAAATGCACTTAGAAAAGAGCATACGCCCGTTTCTATTTTCCTGGTCAATGGCATAAAGCTGCAAGGCAAAGTCGATTCGTTCGATCAATACGTTGTGATGCTGAAAAACACCTCAAGTCAGATGGTTTACAAACATGCCATATCGACCATCGTGCCGAGCAAAGCGGTAAAAATGCCGCATGAGTATGAGCAAACCGAAGAATAAATCTATTCAATAGAACACCGATTTAAGGCGAGTCCCGGTGTTCTATTTTTCCCGCTGCCAAATCTTTCCTTCTTTTACAATCAATCTCTATGGGGTATTTAATTGTTTGATCGTCCCGAATCGGGTGAACGGGCTGTTCTCGTTCATCTGGCACTCCGTTCCATGCAGGAAGATATTTTAGAATTAAAAGAGTTGGCCAAATCAGCTGGAACCGATCCGGTCTACGTGCTGACAGGTAGCCGCAAAAAACCTGACGCCAAATTTTTTATCGGTAAAGGCAAGCTTGAAGAGCTTAAAGTCATTATCGAAACCTATGAAGCCGACATTGTCTTATTCAATCACCCGCTTTCACCCAGCCAGGAAAGGAATCTTGAAGGTTATTTAGGTGTCCGCGTGGTCGACAGGAACGGCCTGATTCTGGATATTTTCGCCCAGCGCGCACAAACCTTTGAAGGCAAGTTACAGGTTGAACTGGCGCAATTGCAGCATTTGTCGACCCGGCTGGTGCGCGGCTGGACGCATTTGGAGCGGCAAAAAGGCGGTATCGGCTTGCGCGGGCCGGGCGAAACTCAGCTGGAAACCGATCGGCGTTTATTGAGTTTACGTATCAAGCAGATTCAGCAGCGCCTGGATAAAGTCGACAAACAGCGGCATCAAGGCCGCAGCAAACGAAAAAAAGCCGAAGTGCCGTCGGTGTCTTTGGTCGGCTATACCAATGCCGGTAAATCAACCTTGTTTAATGCGCTGACCGGCGCCGATATTTACGTCGCCGATCAGTTGTTTGCGACCTTGGATCCGACTTTGCGCAGTTGTCCGTTGCCCAATAATAGCGAGGTTGTGCTGGCCGATACCGTGGGTTTTATTCGGCATTTGCCGCATGAGCTAGTGGCGGCGTTTAAATCCACCTTGCAGGAAGTCAGTGAAGCGGATTTGTTGCTGCATGTGATTGATGCCAGCAGCGATGACCGGGTCGAGACCATTTATCAGGTTAATCAGGTGCTTGAAGATATTGAGGCCAATGAAGTCAGGCAGCTTGAAGTGTTCAATAAAATCGACCTGTTGCCGGATATTCAGCCGAAAATTGAGCGCGATGATGTCGGTAATCCAACGCGGGTCTGGCTATCCGCCGAGACCGGCGTCGGTGTCGATTTGCTTTATCAGGCACTGTCGGAACTGTTTGCCAATACCAAAGTCAAAAGAATCTGTCATTTGCAGCCGGATCAAGGCGACATCAGAGCCAAATTATTTGCTTGCGCCAAAATCATCAGCGAGAAAACCGATGAATTTGGCGGCTGTGAATTGGTCGTCGAAATGGACACCAAATATTTGGGCTTACTAAAATCGGTTGAGGTTTCGGATATCACCTAATTTCCTCGCGTCGCTTATAATACCGCCCAATTTTAACCAATTTTCTCAATGGCACTTTCACCCATGGAACAGTTTATCCCCGGCCAACGCTGGATCAGTAACACCGAATCAGAGCTTGGTTTAGGCCTTATTCTTGAAGCGGTACACAAGCGCGTCACCGTGCTTTTTTTAGCTTGTGACGAAAAACGTATCTACGCACAAGATAACGCACCGTTAACGCGGGTGCGTTTTTCCGCAGGCGATGTGATCGAATCGATTGATGAAGAAAAAGTCACCGTCACCGCTTTGACTGAACAGGACGGCTTGATTACTTATTTGGGCAAAAACGAGTTGGGTGAGGAAGTCGAACTCGATGAAGTCGAATTAAACCATCATATTCAATTCAATAAACCCCAAGACCGGCTGTTTATCGGCCAGGTTGATCCTACCGCCTGGTTTTTGCTGCGCTATGAAACCTGGCTCCGATTGCAGCAACATCAACAATCGCCGGTTAAAGGCTTATTGGGTGGGCGCGCTTCGCTGATTCCGCATCAGTTGTTTATTGCCCACGAATCGGCTAACCGGTCGGCGCCACGCATCATGCTGGCGGATGAAGTGGGCCTTGGTAAAACCATTGAGGCCGGGTTGATTTTGCATCATCGGCTGATTAACGGCTTGAGCAAGCGGGTGTTGATTATCGTACCGGAAACGCTGTTGCATCAATGGCTGGTGGAAATGTTGCGGCGCTTTAATCTGCGTTTTAGTATTTTTGATGAAGCGCGCTGTCTCGACACTTATGCCGAAGACGATATGCTCGCCGACGCCGATGAAGTCGATAACACAGGCGATAATCCGTTTTTAACCGAACAATTGATACTGTGCAGCCAAGGCTTTTTTTCCAACTATCCGCGCCGCCAGCAACAGGCGATAGCCGCCGGTTGGGATATGGTGATCGTCGACGAGGCGCACCATTTGCAATGGAGCGAACAAGCGCCCAGCGCCGATTATCTGTTTGTTGAGCAATTGGCGCAAATTTCCCCCAGCCTTATTTTATTGACGGCAACGCCCGAACAATTGGGCAAGGAAAGTCATTTCGCCCGTTTACGCTTGCTCGATCCCGACCGCTTTTACAGTTTTGCCGCCTTCGTCGAAGAAGAGCGTTTATTTGAGCCGGTAGCTAACGCGGCTAAATCGCTGTTGGCGGAAGAAGCGCTGGATGAAGCGGCACAGCAACATTTAACCGCGCTGCTTAAAGATGACAATGTCGATGGCTTGCTGAAAAATGTTATCGCCAGGGATGGTGTGTATGCCGCAAACCTGCCGGGAGCAGGTGCGGCAAATGATGCTGAAAAATCGGCGGCAGCGCGTGATGCGTTGGTGAATGTGCTGCTCGACCATCACGGCACCGGGCGGATTTTGTTCCGCAATTCGCGGCAAACCGTGCAAGGTTTTCCTGAGCGGGAGCGTTATGGCTATGCTTTAAGCGGATCGGCGAACAGCGATGATTTGCAACAAGACCCGCGTTATTTGTGGCTGGTGGATAAGGTTAAACAATTGGCCGGTCAAAAAGCCTTGGTGATCTGCAAACAGGCACAGACCGCGATTGATTTCGAACAAGCGCTGAAAAACCGCGCCGGTATTGCTTCGGCGGTGTTCCATGAGGGCATGAGTATTATTGAGCGCGATAGGGCGGCGGCGTATTTTGCTGATCCTGACAGCTCGGCACGCTTGTTGATTTGTTCTGAAATTGGCAGTGAAGGCCGCAATTTCCAGTTTGTGCATCATTTGATTTTGATGGATTTGCCGACCAACCCCGATTTATTACAGCAACGTATCGGCCGTCTTGACCGTATCGGGCAAAAATATATTATTCAGATTCATGTGCCCTATCTGGAGCAGACCGATAACGCGGTGCTGTACCGCTGGTATGATGAAGGCCTCAATGCTTTTGTCTGTAATAGCTCATCGGCGCAGCGGGTTGCCGATGTTTTGCATGATGAGTTGGCGGCGGTTTTAGCGAATAATATCGCCAGGGATGGTGTGTATGCCGCAAACCTGCCGGGAGCAGGTGCGGCGCAGGCCGAGATTGACGCACTTATCGCAAAAACCCAGTCACTCAGCAGTGAGCTGGAAACCCAAATGCATAATGGCCGCGACCAATTGCTGGAGTTAAATTCCTGCCGCAAGGAATTGGCTAGCGAACTGATTGGGCAGCTGAATGCGTATGAAAAAGAAGGCGTGTTGTGGCCGTATATGGAAGATGTGTTTGAATGCTACGGCGTCGACACCGAGTTTCATTCGCCCAATTGTTTTATAGTGCGTCCTAGCGATCATTTGCGCGTGTCGCATTTTCCCGGTTTAACCGAAGACGGTATGACCCTCACCGTCGACCGACAGATTGCGCTGGCGCGTGAAGACATGCAGTTTATGACCTGGGAGCATCCATTGGTGACTGCGTCGATGGATATGGTGCTGTCTTCCGAAACCGGCAATGCCGCAATCAGCGTGATTAAACACAATGATCTTAAAGGCGGCCAGTTCTTGTTGGAGTGTTTGTTTATTGTCGAATGTAGTGCGCCTGCCGAATTGCAAATTGGCCGCTTTTTGCCGCACACGCCGATTCGGGTGTTGATAGATCAAAACCGGAAAGATTTAACGGCGGATATTGAGCATCGCGATTTGCTTGACGCCGGTATCAAGTTTGATAAGCACAAAATTATCGCCTTTTTGAGCAGCCAACGGCCTTATTTGATTAATATTCTGGGCGTAGCTGAACAAACCGCTAAAGCTGCAATGCAGCAGCTGGTTGAGCAGGCCACCCAGGCTATGTTGGAATCGCTTGGCAATGAGATCAAGCGCTTGGTTAGGCTGAAAAAAGTCAATCCGACCATTAGGACTGAAGAAATCGAGCAGTTAAAGGACATGACTATGTTGGCGCATGAAAACATCCAAGCCGCGCAGTTAAGGCTGGATGCGGTCAGATTTGTGATTACCAGTTGAAGTTGTAATAAATTATGATAAATATCGGCAAAATAAATAAACTGAACGTGGTTAAACAACAAGGTGCCGATGTCTATCTTGACGACGGCACTTCGGGCAAAGTGCTGCTGGCGGACAGACGTCTGCCTGCAAACTGCGAGGTCGGCGACAGCCTGGATGTTTTCGTTTACGTGGATTCGGACGGCCATCTGGCCGCTACCAGCAGAAAACCGTTAGCCCAAGTAGGCGATATTGCCTGGCTGAAAGTGGTGGCGCTCAATTATGTCGGCGCGTTCCTGGATTGGGGGCTGCCAAAAGATTTGTTGGTGCCGTTTAGCGAGCAATATCACGAAATGGAAGTGGGGCGGTCTTATCTGGTCAGGGTGTTTTTGGATGAGCAAAACCGCATTGCCGCAACCACCAAGATTGATAAAACGCTGAGCGATGAATCGGTTGATTTTGAAGTCGGGCAAAAAGTGTCGCTGATTATTGCCGGCACCTCCGATTTGGGTATTAAAGCCATCATTAACAACAGCCATTGGGGTATGTTGTATCAAAACGAGCTGTATCAGCCGGTCAAAAAAGGCCAGAAACTGGACGGCTACATCAAGCAAATACGGGAAGACCAAAAAATCGATCTCAGTTTGCAGCAGCCGGGCTACGGCAAAGTCGTCTCGCTGACCGACAGCATTATAGCCAAGCTGAAAGCCAATGACGGCGAGCTGATGCTCAGCGATAAAAGCCCGCCGGAAGCCATTTATGCCGCATTCGGCGTCAGCAAAAAAGTATTTAAGCAGGCTATCGGCGCGCTGTATAAACAGCAGGTCATTACTATGGATAAAACTGGGATAAAACTGGTCGATTAAACGCGGGAATTGTGTTTGCAGTGGGCGGGGCAGGGATGTTGATGCGCGGTTTTTTCTAGGCGTTTAGCAGATAAAGCGGCTAATGAATGTCGTGAAAAAAACTTCCAAGACTTGACAGCCTTGGAAGTTTTCGGTTTAGAGGGGTGGGACGATCAAATAATACCCTCATTTGCATGAAAATTGATCGGATTTAATTCTTTTACGGTTTACGTTAATGTTGCTGGCAATAGCCGCCGATGCGAACAAGGTAGATGAGATAATGAATTCACCGGAAATAAAGCCTAGCAGGCCGGTTACAAATACCGTTCCGGTTAAAATATCTTTGTGAAAGTCGCTCATGATAAAGTCCTCATATCTAGTTGAAAAGTTTGTACTGCAACTTAACTATAATCAAAGCGCCTATTCTTGACAAGAATACTAGGGATACATAGATTGTTTCTTTATTTGATACATTGGGTTCACAAATTATTCATATAAGTTGTGTAAAAAGCTTGAAAATTTAATCAGCTGTCGGCTGTATAAACACACGATGCCGCTTCGATAAAATAGGGCGCAACGCTTGATTCGAGAAAATTGTTAATGACCCAAACCGCATAATCTCGTAAAATTAGTCATAGTTTTGTTTTTTTTATAACGGGGTGAGTCCTTAGGGAGTCATCCCGTTTTGCACATTTGAGGTGACGTGTTTGACTAGGTCTGCTTTATTGGTTTTGGAAGATGGAACGGTGTTTTACGGGGCGGCTATAGGTGCAGATGGGTGTTCCGTAGGTGAAGTGGTTTTTAATACGGCAATGACGGGCTATCAGGAAATTCTCAGTGACCCCTCTTATGCCCGGCAAATTGTGACCTTGACCTATCCCCATATTGGCAATGTCGGAACCACCCGCGAGGATGACGAGTCTGTCGGTGTTTTTGCCAGTGGCTTGGTAATCAGGGATTTGCCGTTATTGGCCAGCAACTGGCGTAGCGAAAAAACTTTAGAGCGCTATCTGCTGGATAACAATGTGGTTGCCATTGCTGATATTGACACCCGGCAATTAACCCGGTTGTTGCGCGACAAAGGCGCACAACGCGGTTGCATTATGGCGGGCGAGTCGGTCGATGTGGACGTGGCTAAAAAAGCGATTGAAGGTTTTCCCGGCTTAAAGGGGATGGATCTGGCTAAGGAAGTCACTGTCGATCAACCTTACGAGTGGGCTGAAAATATCTGGGATTTACAGCAGGGCCATACGCCAGCCGAAAATCTGACTAAGCATGTGGTGGCCTACGATTTTGGCGTTAAGCGCAATATTTTGAGATTACTGGCCAATCGCGGTTGCCGCGTTACCGTTGTGCCTGCTACCACGCCTGCTGAAACGGTATTGGCGATGAAGCCTGATGGCGTTTTTCTGTCTAATGGCCCCGGCGATCCAGAGCCGTGTACTTATGCGATAGAGGCGATCAAAACGATATTGGAAAAGAAGATTCCGGTATTTGGCATTTGTCTGGGGCATCAGTTATTGGCGTTGGCCAGTGGTGCAAAAACCGAGAAAATGAAATTCGGCCATCATGGCGCCAATCATCCGGTTCAGGAAATAGCCACAGGGCGGGTCATGATCAGCAGCCAGAATCATGGCTTTGCGGCTAATGAAGCCAGTCTGCCTGCTAATGTTGTCGCGACGTATCGTTCATTATTCGACGGCAGTTTGCAGGGCATCAAGCGCACCGATTGCCCGGCAATGAGTTTTCAGGGGCATCCCGAAGCAAGCCCTGGGCCGCATGATGTGGAGTCTTTATTTGATGATTTTATTGAGATGATGGAGCAAGTTAAATAGATTTAGTGGTAAATGATTGGAACTACAGCAGGAGATATTTATGATGCCATCAACAGCTATTCAACATCATTTACTGAGTGTTAGCGATTATTACCGTATGGCAGAAGTTAATATCCTAGCCGAAGATGAGCATGTCGAATTAATTAACGGAGAACTGTTCGATATGGCGCCTATAGGTAGTTTTCATGCGGGTTTAGTGACTCGTTTAAGTCGATTACTGATTAACCAGTTAGGCGAGTTAGCCATCGTTACTGTGCAAAATCCACTGTATTTGGCTGAGTTTTCTGCACCAGAACCCGATATTGCCGTGTTAAAACCGAGGGCTGACGACTATATGCAGTCGTTACCTACTGCACAAGATGTGCTGCTGCTCATTGAAGTTGCAGATACGTCGTTACATTATGACCGTAATATAAAATTACCGCTGTATGCTAAATATCAAATTCCTGAAGTTTGGTTAATTGATGTGAAAGAAAAACGCTTAGATATTTATCAACAGCCGGATAACGATTATTACCATTTACATTTACGCCCTAAAGCCAAAGCAGAAATTCAACCGCTGTTAGTTGCATCGGTTAGCTTGGATTGGCAGGCTTTATTTAGTTATTAAGCGCGTATTTAATTTGTACAAGAATACCCAGTGATTTATTTTAAAAATAGGTCATTTTAATCAACAGACAAAGTAACAACATGCCAAAAAGAACCGACATAAAATCCATATTATTATTAGGCGCAGGCCCCATTGTTATTGGTCAGGCCTGCGAGTTTGACTATTCAGGGACGCAGGCTTGTAAGGCGCTGCGGGAAGAGGGTTATCGCGTTATTCTGGTTAATTCCAATCCTGCAACAATTATGACCGACCCGGAGATGGCCGATGCGACTTATATCGAGCCTATCGACTGGCAAACCGTAGAGAAAATTATCGCCAAAGAGCGCCCCGACGCCATTTTGCCGACTATGGGAGGACAAACCGCGTTAAATTGCGCACTGGATCTTGATGCTCACGGCGTGTTGGAAAAATACGGCGTCGAGATGATTGGCGCGACTAAAGAAGCGATTAACAAGGCCGAAGACCGCGAGCTGTTCAATCAGGCGATGCGCAAAATCGGCTATGAAGTGGCCAAATCAAAAACTGCGCATTCGATGGAAGAGGCGTTGGCGGCGCAGCAGGAAGTGGGTTATCCGACCGTTATCCGGCCTTCATTTACTATGGGCGGCAGTGGCGGCGGTATTGCTTATAACAAGGAAGAGTTTGTTGAAATCTGTGAGCGCGGCCTGTATTTGTCGCCAACCAATGAGTTGCTGATTGAAGAATCGGTGTTGGGCTGGAAAGAATACGAAATGGAAGTGGTGCGCGATTCCAAAGATAACTGCATCATCGTCTGTTCGATTGAAAACTTCGACCCGATGGGCGTGCATACCGGCGATTCGATCACCGTAGCGCCTGCGCAAACCTTGACCGATAAGGAATATCAAATCTTGCGTAACGTCTCTCTGGCGGTATTGCGCGAGATCGGTGTCGATACCGGCGGTTCCAACGTGCAGGTTGCGATTAATCCGAAAGACGGCCGGATGATCGTGATTGAAATGAATCCGCGCGTATCGCGTTCGTCTGCATTAGCATCCAAAGCGACCGGTTTTCCGATTGCCAAAGTGGCGGCAAAACTGGCGGTGGGTTATACGCTGGACGAATTGAAAAACGAGATTACCGGCGGCGCGACACCGGCTTCGTTTGAGCCGACGATTGATTATGTGGTCACTAAGATTCCGCGCTTTACTTTTGAAAAATTCCCGCAAGCGGATGATCGTTTGACCACGCAGATGAAGTCTGTCGGTGAAGTCATGGCGATTGGCCGGACGTTCCAGGAGTCGTTGCAAAAAGCTTTGCGCGGCTTGGAAATCGGCATCAGCGGCCTTGATGAAATCATCGATTTGAACCGGGAAGATGCTTTAGAAAAAATGCAGCGCGAAATGCGTCATCCGGGACCGGATCGTTTGCTTTATGTCGCCGATGCCTTCCGTAGCGGTATGAGTCTGGACGATGTGCATGAGGCCAGTAAAATCGACCCCTGGTTTTTGGCGCAGGTGGAAGATTTGGTCATTACTGAAAAATCATTGTCGACTAAAACCTTATCGACCTTGAAAGAAGGCGAGCTGTATAAATTAAAACGCAAAGGCTTTTCCGATAGTCGTCTGGCTAAATTGCTGGATACGTCCGAGTCCGAAGTGCGAAATGTGCGGCACAAACAGAATATCCGTCCGGTTTATAAACGCATTGATTCTTGTGCGGCCGAGTTTTCTTCCGATACTGCTTATTTGTATTCGACTTACGAGCAAGAATGCGAAGCGCGGGTTTCCGATAGGGAAAAAATCATTATTCTCGGTGGTGGGCCTAACCGTATCGGGCAAGGGATTGAGTTTGATTATTGCTGTGTTCATGCTGCGTTGGCGTTGCGCGAAGACGGCTATGAAACCATCATGATTAATTGCAATCCTGAAACGGTTTCCACTGATTTCGATACGTCCGATCGTTTGTATTTTGAGTCGTTAACGCTGGAAGATGTGTTGGAAATCGTGCATATCGAAAAGCCCAAAGGCGTGATTGTGCAGTATGGCGGCCAAACGCCGTTGAAATTGGCGCGCGCTTTGGAAGCGGCCGGCGTGCCCATTATCGGTACATCGCCGGATTCGATCGATTTAGCTGAAGATCGTGAGCGTTTTCAAAAATTGCTGGAAAGACTGGATTTGAAGCAGCCGCCCAATGCCACTGCGCGTTCCACCGAGCAGGCGATTAATGCGGCAAAAAAACTGGGTTATCCGCTGGTGGTAAGGCCGTCTTATGTGTTGGGAGGCCGGGCCATGGAAATCGTCTTCAACGAAGAGGGTTTGCAGCGCTATATGAAAGAAGCGGTCAGTGTGTCCAATGATTCGCCGGTGTTGCTGGATCGTTTTCTTGACGATGCGGTCGAGATGGATGTTGATGCCATTTATGATGGCGAGCGGATTTTGATCGGCGGTTTGATGGAGCATATCGAGCAGGCCGGTGTGCATTCGGGCGATTCGGCGTGTTCGTTGCCGCCCTATGAATTGGCGCCGCATCTTCAAGATAAATTGCGCGAACAAGTGACAAAAATGGCCGAAGCACTGGGTGTCGTGGGCTTGATGAATACCCAATTTGCGATTCAGGGCGAAGATATTTATGTGCTTGAGGTCAATCCAAGGGCTTCACGTACCGCGCCTTTCGTTTCCAAAGCAACCGGTTATCCGTTGGCTAAAATTGCTGCGCGCTGTATGGTCGGGCAAACTTTGGCGCAACAAGGCATTACCGAAGAGCGTATTCCTGGTTATTATTCGGTTAAAGAAGCGGTGTTTCCGTTTGTTAAATTCCCAGGCGTTGACCCTTTGTTAGGGCCTGAAATGAAATCAACCGGCGAAGTGATGGGCGTGGGCAAAACTTTCGGAGAAGCGTTCGCCAAATCCCAGCGTGCTGCCGGCGTTAATTTGAATCACAGCGGCAAGGTGTTAATTAGCATTCGCGATGTTGATAAAGCTAAGGCGCCTGAAGTTGCCAGAATGCTGGTTGATAAGAAATATGAAATTGTTGCGACCGGCGGCACGGCCAAGTTTCTAAAAGAAGCGGGCATTCCTTGTGAAGTGGTTTATAAGGTCAACGAAGGGCGTCCAAATACCGTTGATATGATCAAAAACGATCAGATTCAATTGATTATTAATACCACCGAAGGCACTAAAGCCATTTCGGATTCATTTACCATGCGCCGGGAAGCGTTGCAGCACAGGGTAACTTATTACACAACGATGGCCGGCGCGAAAGCTGCCTGTTATGCGCTGGGCGAATTGGAAGCGGGCGACGTGAACTGTTTGCAGGATTTGCATAAGAGTTTGACTTGAAGTGCAAGGTGAAAGGCATGAGGTTAAAGGGGGGGGGGCGACTTTTACCTTGTACCTTGCCCCTTTCACCTAAAATATAATTACTGGAGTTTTAAAGAATGATTAAAGTACCTCTCACCGTCAAAGGTGCAGAAAAATTACGCGCCGAACTGGAAGAATTAAAATCAGTGGTGCGTCCACGTATCATTAACTCAATTGCCACAGCTCGGGCACATGGCGATTTGAAAGAAAATGCCGAATATCACGCGGCAAAAGAGCAGCAAAGTTTTGCTGAAGGACGCATTTCTGAAATTGAAGGAAAATTGTCTAACGCGCAAATTATTGACGTGACCAAGGTCGATGCCAATGGCAAGGTGGTGTTTGGGGCGACGGTGGCGATAGAGGATATTGAGTCTGAGAGAAAAGTGACTTATCAGATTGTTGGCGAAGATGAAGCGAATATCAAGGAAGGTCGGATTTCAATAGGCTCGCCCATTGCCAGGGCTTTGATCGGCAAAGAAGTTGAAGATGTGGTGACAGTTAAAGCGCCGGGTGGCAATGTCGATTATGAAATTATTTCGATTGAGTATATTTGAGGATCAAGGTTCAAGGGGGGATAAGTTCCTTGAACCTTTCCCCTTGTACCTATGTTATTTCTTAGGATTTAATCGGTAAATAACTGTAATTTGACCAATGCTTTGAATGGGTTCGGCGCCTGTCTCGGCGCATATTTTTTCGCTGATCAGTTTGCGGTCATCACGTTCGGCGCGTATGCGCACTTTAATCAGTTCGTGGCTATCAAGGGCTAATTCAATTTCTGCCAGCACCGCTGCCGTAAGTCCTGATTGTCCTATCATGATAACGGGCTTTAAGCTGTGCGCTTCGGCCCGGAGTTTTTTCTTGTCTGCAGCATTCACTCTTTAATTCCTAAGTAAAAATTGCAAATTTTACACTAAATACAGTTATGGCACGAAGTAAAAGTAGTGGGCGCTGGATGCAGGAGCATTTCGATGACGAATATGTCAAAATGGCGCAAGCACAGGGTTATCGGTCGCGTGCGGTTTTTAAGCTGAAAGAAATTCAGGAAAAAGACCAGTTGATTAGGCCGGGGATGACGGTTGTCGATTTGGGCGCTGCCCCCGGCGGCTGGTCGCAGCTTGCTCGGCAGCTTATTGGTAAAAAAGACAAGATTATTGCATTGGATATTTTGCCGATGGATCCGTTGGAAGGTGTCGATTTTATACAGGGTGATTTTCGCGAACAAGCTGTTCTTGAACAGCTCTATGTTGCTCTAGGTGGCGCGCCGGTTAATCTGGTGATGTCGGATATGGCGCCGAACATGAGCGGCAATAAGGGCGTAGATCAGCCCCGCGCCATTTATTTGGGCGAGCTGGCTTTAGAAACGGCCAAAACCGTGCTGACAAAAGACGGTGTTTTTTTGGTTAAATTATTTCATGGCGCGGGTTTTGAGGATTTTTTTAAGGACGTCCAACATTCTTTCGCTAAGGTTGCTATCAGGAAGCCAAAAGCGTCAAGGCCCCGCAGTAATGAAGTTTATATTTTAGCGAAAGGCTTTAAATAATCGTTTGTAGCCCTAATAATTGTAATATGAGGCGCGTCAAGCAGGGTGGAGCTGTATTTTAATATACTGATGCGCTTTAAATAACGATAGTTAGGGGGTAACTCCTGATATAATCAGTCAGTTTTTAAATCGAGAGCCGATTAGGCCCAGGGTGTGTAAGTTGAACGATATGATGAAAAATATAATCCTATGGGTCGTCATTGCAGTTGTTTTGATGTCCGTGTTTAATAATTTTGGCCCCCAAACTGATAGGGCCGATTCGTCGATGTCTTATTCGCAATTTATTGATGCGGTAAAAGCCGGTCAAGTTCAGCAGGTGATGATTGAAGATAAAATCATCAAAGGTAAGATGCAGGGGGGGCAGATATTTAAGACTTATGCACCGTCAGATCCTCATTTGGTTGATGATTTGTTGGCAAATGGCGTTGAAATTAAAGCGGTTCCGCCTGAGCAGCCTTCTTTGTTAATGCAGTTGCTGGTTTCTTTTGGGCCGATGTTGTTGCTGATTGCAGTCTGGGTTTTCTTTATGCGGCAAATGCAAGGCGGCGGTGCTGGCGGTCGTGGTGCAATGAACTTTGGTAAAAGCAAGGCGCGCATGCTGGAAGAAGATCAAATTAAGGTCACATTTGCTGATGTGGCCGGCTGCGACGAAGCGAAAGAAGAAGTTGTTGAAATGGTTGATTTCCTTAAAGATCCGGCAAAATACCAGAAATTGGGCGGTAAAATTCCGCGCGGTGCTTTAATGGTTGGCCCCCCAGGAACAGGAAAAACCTTGTTGGCCAGAGCGATTGCCGGTGAGGCTAAGGTGCCGTTTTTTACCATTTCCGGTTCCGATTTTGTGGAAATGTTTGTCGGTGTCGGTGCTTCCCGTGTGCGTGATATGTTTGAGCAAGCTAAAAAACATGCACCGTGCATTATTTTTATCGATGAAATTGATGCGGTCGGCCGTCAGCGTGGTGCCGGTTTAGGCGGTGGTAATGACGAGCGTGAGCAAACGCTAAACCAACTGCTGGTTGAAATGGATGGCTTTGAAGGCAATGAAGGTATTATTGTCATTGCGGCGACAAACCGGGCTGACGTATTGGATAAAGCTTTGTTGCGGCCTGGGCGTTTTGATCGTCAGGTCACGGTCGGCCTTCCTGATGTTAGGGGGCGCGAACAGATTCTTAAGGTTCACATGAACAAAGTGCCGGCTGCGGATGATGTTGAGGTTAAATATATCGCCCAAGGTACGCCGGGGTTTTCTGGAGCGGATTTAGCTAATTTGATTAATGAGGCAGCTTTGCTCGCGGCCAGGGTTAATAAGCGTGTCGTTAATATGTCGGATTTGGAAAAAGCCAAGGACAAGTTGATCATGGGTGTTGAAAGGCATTCAATGGTCATGAATGAGAAAGAAAAGAAAATGACGGCTTATCATGAGGCTGGGCACGCTATTGTCGGTAAATTGGTGCCTGAACATGATCCTGTCTATAAGGTGAGTATTATGCCTAGAGGCCGGGCGCTGGGTATTACCATGTTTTTGCCCGAGCGCGACCAATACAGCGCCAGCAAGCAAAAACTGGACAGTATGATTTCCAGTTTGTATGGCGGGCGAATTGCCGAAGAAGTGATTTTTGGTCGGGAGCAAGTGAGTACCGGTGCCTCCAATGATATTGAGCGCGCTACTGAGTTGGCCAGAAATATGGTGACTAAGTGGGGATTCTCTCAGCGTTTAGGGCCACTGTCTTATAGCGAAGAAGAAGGCGAGGTTTTTCTGGGTAGGTCGGTGACGCAGCATAAAACAGTCGCTGAAGAAACATCCCATACGATTGATGAGGAGATTCGTTCTTTCATTGACCGCAACTATGAGCGCGCAGAAACTATCTTGAAAGAAAATATAGATATTTTGCACGCCATGGCGGAGGCGTTAATGAGGTATGAAACTATTGATAAATATCAAATTGATGATTTGATGGCGCGCAAGCCGGTAAGGGAGCCGCAGGGTTGGGGGGATGATAAGCCACCTTCCCATGGCAGTGTTGTTGCTGATGACGTTAAGGGCAAGGACGGCATAAAAATCGAGAAATCGATTGGCGGGGCTGCTGAGCAAAGTTGATTGTTTTCTGAGCTAAAATTAAAGGAGAGGTGTCATGCCTCTCCTTTTTTTGTGTTTAATCTTTTTGCCTTTTTAGGTTAAGGACATGACAAAAAAATATTTTGGGACTGATGGTATCCGGGGTAGGGTCGGTGAACAGCCGATAACGGCAGATTTTTTCTTGAAGCTGGGCTGGGCGGCAGGGCGGGTATTTGCCAGTGAAGGGCATGGTTTTGTTCTAGTGGGTAAGGATACGCGAATTTCCGGCTATATGTTCGAATCGGCGTTAGAGGCCGGATTGACGGCTGCCGGCGTCGATACCCGTTTGTTAGGGCCTATGCCGACACCGGGCATAGCTTATTTGACGCGGACGCTAAGGGCGCAGGCAGGTATTGTTATTAGCGCTTCCCATAACCCTTATTATGATAACGGCGTTAAGTTTTTCTCGGTGCAAGGGACAAAATTACCTGACGATATAGAGCAAAAAATTGAACGCTATATTGATGCGCCAATGACGACGGTCGATTCGTCAAAATTGGGCAAGGCAAAACGATTGGTTGACGCTGCCGGCCGTTATATAGAATTTTGCAAGGCGAGTGTGCCAACGCGGCTCGATTTTAGCGGCATGAGGATTATTATCGATTGCGCTCATGGTGCGACTTATCATATAGCACCGCATGTATTTAGTGAGGTTGGAGCGGAAGTGGTTACGATTGGGGCGGAACCCGATGGCCTCAATATTAATGACGAATGCGGCGCAACTAAGCCCGAAAAACTGGCGGCAACGGTATTGGCTTATCGTGCGGATTTTGGTATTGCCTTGGATGGTGATGGCGACCGCTTGATCATGATTGACCATAAAGGTGAAATTGTTGATGGCGACGAGCTTATTTATATTATTGCCAAAGCGAGGCTGGACAGAGGTTTAATGACCGGGCCTGTCGTAGGTACCTTGATGACCAATTTAGGCATGGAGCATGGTTTGAAAAAGCTGGGTCTCAGTTTGCTTAGGGCTAATGTGGGTGACCGCTATGTCATGGAGATGTTGACGGAACACAGCGGGATTCTAGGTGGCGAAAATTCCGGTCACATCATTTGTTTAGATAAAACAACTACGGGCGATGGCATTATTGCCGCTTTGCAGGTTATGGCGGAAATGCAGGATAGCGGTAAGAGTTTGCATGAATTGAAATCAGGGATGCAAAAATACCCACAAATCCTGGTTAATGTTAAAACTAATAAAAAAATGAATCTGGATCAGGATGAAATCATACAAAAAACGGTGAAAGCCATCGAGAAAAAGCTCGGTGATAGCGGGCGGGTGTTGCTTAGGGCTTCCGGAACAGAGCCGTTAATTCGTGTTATGGTGGAAGGGCAGCAGGGCGATGTGGTCAAAAACTATGCGCATCAAATCGCCGATGACGTGAAGAAAGTAATGGGCGCTTGAATTAGGCGCTATTACTATATATCATAAGCGGTTTGATTCTATGTGAGGAGTAGTGATGCGTCAGTCTCTAGTTGTAGGAAATTGGAAGATGAATGGAACCCTTGCCGGTGCTGAGTCGCTTGCAAAAGGCATCATTGCTGGGTTAAGTGAAGGTAGTGCGGCTATCGCAATCTGTGTGCCTTATGTGCATATACCATCAGTCAGTGCATGGGTAAAAGGCACAGAGTTGGCATTGGGTGCGCAAAATGTTGCTGACAAGTCTTCAGGTGCGTTTACCGGTGAAATTTCAGCGGCAATGTTAACTGAGTTTGATTGTAAATATGCTATTGTAGGCCACTCTGAAAGGCGCACTTATTATGGCGACACTAATGAATCAGTCGCTGCACGTTTTTGCCAGGCTCAAGAACAGAATATTATCCCTATTTTATGTGTAGGCGAAACGCTGGAACAACGTGAACAGGATCAGACCTTTGCAGTCATTGATGCCCAACTTGATGCGGTTGTAAATATGGCGGGTATAGCCTCATTTGGCTCAGCTGTGATTGCTTATGAGCCGGTTTGGGCTATCGGTACAGGAAAAACGGCAACGGATGAACAGGCTCAGGAAGTTCATCAATATATAAGGCAATATATTGCGGCTAAAGATCAGGTTATTGCCGATAAAATACAGATTTTATATGGCGGCAGTGCTAAGCCGGATAATGCAAAAGGCTTGTTTGCCATGCCGGATATTGACGGCGGTTTAATTGGAGGGGCTTCGTTGGATGCGGAATCCTTTTTAAAGATTTATCATTCAATTTAAGTAGTTTAGATTTTATTATGTATCAGGTAATTATTGTTGTTCATGTGTTGTTGGGTTTAGGTGTTGTTGGATTGGTATTGATGCAACAAGGCAAAGGAGCTGATGCGGGCGCGGCTTTTGGTACAGGGTCTTCTGGTTCTGTTTTTGGTGCCCAAGGCGCGGCATCTTTTCTGTCACGGGCTACAGCGATTTTGGCAACGTTGTTTTTTATGACTAGCTTAGGTTTAGCCGTGTTAAACAGTAAGCAGGGTACAGATTATGACTTTATGGGCAGCCCTAAGGTCGAGCAGGATGCGCTGGGTGTGCCTGATGTGGGGGCGGAAGAAGTGCCTGTTGCTGTTCCTCCTGTCGGCCAACCCTCCATTGAGAAAAAATAATAAATATTGTGTGTGATGTTTGCATGTGCGCCGTCTAAAAAGCTCATTAAAACAGTGAATTAACGTCATTTGCAATCATGTTTTAGCCGATGTGGTGAAATTGGTAGACACGCCATCTTGAGGGGGTGGTAACGAAAGTTGTGCCGGTTCAAATCCGGCCATCGGCACCAATAATATACCCCGCTATGGATTTTTCCTGGCGGGGTGTTTTTTGTCCGTTACAATGGAAAGTATAGAAAAAATTCTTATGTTTAATTGAAGTGCAATGCAGGAAAATAATTAGACTATAATTAAACATAGAATGCTGTAAATTCAGCGTGGGTTTTGCTTTGAAAATTTAGAGATTAATGGAGAAAACAATGGCAAGTATTCTTGCAGTTGACGATTCGGCTTCAATGAGAAAAATGGTTTCATTTACGTTAAGAGCTGCTGGATACGATGTTGAGGAGGCAGTCGATGGGGTTGATGCTTTAGAAAAGGCACAAGCTAGAAAATTTGATTGTGTGGTAACCGATGTCAATATGCCAAATAAAGACGGGATCACTTTAATTAGGGATTTGCGCGCTCTACCTGAATATAAATTCATCCCCATGCTGATGCTGACGACTGAGTCAGGCATAGAAAAAAAGCAGGAAGGCAAGGCTGCTGGTGCTACCGGGTGGATGGTTAAGCCGTTTAATCCAGACCAATTATTGAAAACATTACTAAAAGTTTTGGGCTAGTTAATGACATTGTGCCTAAGTGTGTTAAGGATATGCAGGGGCAATTGCTTGGGTGTGCTCCTAATACAAATACGTAGATGAGTGGCTTAGGTGTTATCCAGACAAAAAGACTAATAATGAACGTTTTTGGGTTACGTTAATCTTGTTTAAATGAATTCAGGCGCATACAGGTAAATCTATGTCTATTGATATGTCACAATTCCATCAGGTTTTTTTTGAAGAATGTTTCGAAGGCCTGGAAGCAATGGAATCAGGGTTATTAACGCTCGATATGGGAGATATCGATTCGGAAGTAATTAATACTATTTTTAGAGGGGCGCATTCTATAAAAGGTGGTAGTGGGACTTTCGGCTTCACTGTTGTTGCTGAATACACCCACATTATGGAAACCTTGCTCGATGAAATGCGCGATGGGCGCAGGAAGGTAACTCAACCCGCTGTAGACGTTTTGCTTGGATCGGTTGATTGCCTTAGGGAGATGTTGACCGCGATACAGAATGAACAGGATGTTAATGACGCTAGTGTGGCAAAGCATAAGTCAGCTTTGGAAGTTGTACTTAATGGCGGTTCAGTGCCGGAAAAATTGGCCACACCTGTTGAGCAGGAATCGGTAAAAGAAGAGCTTGTAATTAATACCGCCCCTGAAGTTGCCCAAGAAGAACCTATTGAATCACAAGAACAAGGCTGGAAAATAGCTTTTTGTCCCTATTTGGATCTGCTTAAAACGGGTAATGACCCTGTCAGGTTATTCAGGGAGTTGAATGAACTGGGGGAATTGACAACTATTGTTAATATTCAGGATGTTCCGGGGTTTTATGAGCTGGATCCCGAAGAATGCAACATCTCTTGGGATTTAAAGGTTGTTGGGGATATTTCTGATGATGAAATTAAGGAAATATTTAACTGGGTTGAAGGCGATTGCGAGATGGAAATTCAGCCTCTTACTAAAACTGTAAAAGCGGCTTCCGCAGAAAAAAAAAATGATTCAGAACCTGTTTCGGTAATAGCCGACCCTCTTCCCTCTCCCCCAGCAGCACCTGTAGAAGTTAAGCCTAAAGTAGCCGCAGAGGCCAAAAAATCTAGCGCTCAAGATTCTGATAACGAGGCCGCAAAAGCTACGACAGCAAAAGCCAGTTCGATTCGGGTCGATACTGACAAAATAGATACGTTAATCAATATGGTGGGTGAAGTGGTCATCACCCAGTCTATGCTGGGTCTGGTGGGTGAAAACTTTAGTATGGACAAGGTCGGGCAACTCAAAAGGGGGCTTGCCCAGCTAGAAAGGCATACGCGTGATTTACAACAAAGCGTGATGAATATTCGGATGCTGCCGATTAGCTTTGTTTTTAGCCGGTTTCCGCGCTTAGTTCATGATATCAGTAGCAAGTTAGATAAAAAAATTGTTTTGAAGCTGGTCGGTGAAAATACGGAAGTTGATAAGGCGGTGGTTGAGCTGATTAATGACCCTCTGGTGCATTTGATTAGAAATAGTTTGGATCATGGTATAGAAATGCCTGCGGACAGGGTTGCAGCGGGTAAGCCGGAAACTGGAACGATTGAGCTGAAAGCATATCATCGTGGCGGCCACATTGTTATCGAAATTACTGATGATGGCCGTGGTTTAAATAAAGATAAACTGCTGGCAAAGGCCATAGAGAAAGGCTTGGTTGAAGAAAATAATTTGCTTACCGAAAAGCAGATATTTGAGTTAATTTTTATGCCTGGTTTTTCTACTGCTGAGCAGCTCACTGATATTTCTGGTCGCGGTGTCGGTATGGATGTGGTGCGAAGAAATATTCAGTCACTCGGCGGCAATATAGAAATTATTTCAGAATTGGGTAAAGGTACAACGATTGCGATTCATTTGCCGTTAACTTTGGCAATCCTTGATGGGCAGTCTGTTGCGGTAGGTGAAGAGACCTATATTGTGCCGCTGGTTTCTATTATCGAATCCATTAATATCACTGAAAGAATGCTAAATAAAGTTGCCGGAAAAGGGGAGACTTTTCGCCTGCGTAACGAATATTTGCCGGTTATTAGGATGCGCGGAATTTTTAACGTAAATTCGGGCAATCCGACCAAGTCAAAAGAAGGTGTGTTGGTGGTCGTTGAAGGCCAAGGTGAGCTGTGTTGCTTGCTGGTAGATGAGTTATTGGGGCAACAGCAGGTTGTTATTAAGTCATTGGAAGCAAATTACCGGCGTGTGGAAGGTGTTTCAGGTGCAACTATTTTGGGTGATGGTTCCGTTGCGTTGATCCTTGATGTTCCGGGTTTAGTGAGATTTTCAGTTCGCTAGCACATAGATAAAATCACAAGGCAAGCAACCTCTAAAGGGATGGTGCAACACAAATGTTTATGGCTTATTTTTTCCTTACCATGAAGAATATTAAAATAATAAAAGCAAGGGCGTTAATTATTATTCCCACACACGGCATGGGAATGCAGTTCTGGTACATTGCGCAAAGCAACCCGTATATTTAACATCCCTAAGTGTCCTTGATTTTCGCGGCGTATAATGCGCCATGTGGCGTGCGGGAGCGAGGATATGACATTTTTTTGACTTAGCACCCAAAGCAGATATGGCACAAGAATCTGAAAATAAAGATATTGATCAATATCACTACAGTAAAAACTTAGATAATGCAGTGCAATACCTGAGTTTTGCCTTAGGGAAAGAAGAATATGGCGTTGATATTCTTCGTGTTCAAGAAATAAGAAGCTGGGAACCTGTATCCAGAATACCTAATGTCCCTTGTTATGAAAAAGGCGTGGTTAATTTGCGCGGTTCCATTGTGCCGATTCTCGATTTAAGGGAGCGGTTTAATTTGAGTAAAGCTGAATATACCCCATTGACCGTCGTGGTGGTATTGCAAACGGGTGATAGCAATAAGACCCGCATAATGGGAGTCGTTGTTGACTCGGTTTCTGATGTTATTAATGTTGATAAAACTGAAATTCAAAGTGCCCCTGATTTTGGCGCTAAAGTCAGCAATGAATTCATTAACGGCCTAGTTTCGGTTAATGAACGTATGGTGATGCTGCTCGATGTGGACAAGTTGCTGAAATTAGAGGAATTGGATCAGGATGAAAGCTAATAATTTTCTGATACCCCTGCAGAGAAACGTATTTGGTATGGCCAGTGAGATTTTAAGAGGTAGCGTAGCGTGAAAATTAATATGCCGGTAACGAACAATGAACTCGTTCTGAAAAAAGGGCAAATCCTGGTTTCAAGAACCGATTTGATGGGCCGTATTACTTATGTTAATGACGCGTTTGTTGAAACCAGCGGTTTTACCCGTGAAGAATTGATTGGTGCGGAGCATAATATTGTCCGCCATCCGGATATGCCTTCAGCCGCTTATGAAGATCTATGGAAAACGCTAAAGCAACTTAGGCCTTGGCAGGGCTTAGTGAAAAACCGCTGTAAAAATGGCGATTATTATTGGGTTGAAGCCAATGCCATGCCGCTATTTAAAGATGGAAAAGTTTATGAATACCTTTCTGTCCGGCATCCGCCAAAGCGCGATTTGATTCCAGCGGCTGACATGTTGTACAAGAAAATTAGTGCTGGTGAAGTGAAATTAAACCCTACTGGTTTAGCTTCGGTAGCGAAAGCTATTAGCGAAATTGCCATAACGAAAAAAAATGCTTTTGTGGTAGGTACTTTTCTATTGCCTATCATTTACCTGATGTATAGATTGTTCATGGAGCAGAATTACATTTTGTTAGCCGGTGTTGCCGTATTAGCCACAGTTGCATCAGCACTGAGTATCAATATGACCAAGGTAATAACTGATACTTTGGAAACCGCCATTACTATTTGTTACCGATTAAGCAGTGGTGGTTTCGGTAATAAAGTGAATTTGAAACGTGAAGATCAGCTGGGTGATTTTTTACGCGGTTTATATTGTATGGAAGTCAAACTAGGCGTTGATTTGGCTGATTTTAAGCAAAACCTTGCAGAATCCAAACGGATTAGTCAGGCTTTGGATAATGTTCAATCCCCTGTGATGGTGGCCAATAAGAATTTTGAAATCATTTACATGAACGATAGTGTTAAGAGGATGTTCGAGATAGCAGAAAGCGATCTTCGTAAAGAGTTGCCTAATTTTTCAGCCGATAAGTTAATGGGGTCAAATGTTGATTTATACCATTCTTCAATTAAAACTGGCGCGTTACAAAAAACACAAGAATCCGTTAAGGCGAATTTAGTTATTGGTGGGCGGCATATGAGTATTATTGCCAGCCCTGTGAATAGCGACGGCGAACGTATCGGTTATGTTGCCGAATGGCAGGATAGGACTCACGAGGTTTTAGTTGAGCAAGAAATTGATCATTTAGTGCAGGGGGTCAAATCAGGCGACTTGAGCGCCCGCATAAAATTAGCAGATAAAGAGGGGTTCACCAAGACGCTGTCTGAAGGCATTAATGAATTGACAGATGTCATTGAAAGTGTATTTAGTGATGTTAACCGGGTCATGGAAAGCATGGCTGAAGGTGATTTGACGACCTCTATTACCAATGAATATCAAGGTGTCTATGCTGAATGTAAGGATAATATTAACGCCACTTTGGCAAAACTCAGTGAATTTATCATTCAAATCCGGGATGCCGCTGATTTTATAGACAGTTCGTCACAAGAAATGGCCAGTGGCAATAATAATTTGTCGCATCGGGCAGAGCAACAAGCGGCTAGTCTTGAAGAAACAGCGGCCAGTATGGAAGAGCTTGCCAGTACAGTAAAAAATAATGCGCAAAATACAGTTCAGGCAACTGAGGTCGTTAATTCCGCCAGTCAGTTGGCGCAAAAAGGCGGCGGTATAGTCAAATCAGCTATTTCTGCGATGCAGGAAATTAATGAAAGCAGCAATAAAATCGCTGAAATTATTGGTGTGATTGATGAGATTGCTTTCCAAACCAATCTACTGGCATTAAACGCCTCGGTAGAGGCGGCGAGAGCCGGGGAGCAGGGACGTGGTTTTTCTGTTGTGGCAACCGAAGTGCGTAATTTAGCACAACGCAGTGCGACTGCGGCACAGCAAAGTAATGAACTGATTCAAAATAGTGTGCAGAAAGTACGCGCCGGTACGGCCTTTGTTAACGAAACGGGTGCTGCGCTCACTGAAATTGTCGAAAGCGTTGCTAAAGTAGGCGATATTGTTGCGCATATTGCCAGCGCCAGCTCAGAACAATCGGCAGGTATCGAGCAAGTCAACCAAGCTGTTTCGCAAATGGATGATATTACCCAACAAAATGCGGCTTTGGCAGAAGAGGCCGCCGCAGGAAGTATTGCTATGAGTGAGCAGTCCACCAATATGACACAGTTGCTTAGCTTTTTTAGGGTGAGTTCAAAAAATGGCTCGGCGGCGGCCAGGCCTGTTGCTCGTAGTAGGTCGCCAGCAGCACCTTCAAGGCCGCCGATAAAAACAGCGGCGTCTTTGCCTGTGAGTAAGCCAAAAGTAGAGAGCAGTGACGAATGGGAAGAGTTTTAAAGTTGCAAACCATATAACCGGTAGGAAACTATAACAATGACAACAGATGCGCAGTCAAATAATAGTCGGGTAGAGCAATTTCTTACCTTTCAACTCGCAGACGAAGCATACGGGCTTGAAATATTGAAGGTACAAGAAATTCGTGGCTGGGAAGCTGTGCGCGTGATACCGAACACCCCTCCTTTTGTTAAAGGCGTGTTGAATCTACGTGGGTCTGTCGTGCCCATCATCGATTTACGCGAACGATTTTCTTTGGAGCATTGTGAGTATTCGCCAAAAACAGTCGTGATAGTGCTTTGTGTTGATCATGGGGCAAGCCAGTTTGTAATGGGTATAGTGGCTGATGCGGTTTCTGATGTGTTGGATATTAATTTGAAAGACATCAAAAAAGCGCCGAACTTTGGTTCAAAAATTGATACCCGTTACATGCGTGGTATGCATGTGTATAAGAAAAAGATGATTATGCTCCTGGATGTAGACAAATTGCTCAATCCCGATGAGGTTGAGGGTATTGATAATCTGGTGTGACGGTGAGAATTGTTGCGATAATTAACCAGAAAGGCGGTGTTGGCAAGACGACGACGACTGCAAATCTATGTCACGCCATTGCGGAATCCGGCTCAAAGGTGGTAGCTATTGATCTTGACCCTCAGGGGCATTTAGCTGTTTCTTTAGGCGTTACAGCGCAGAATATCGGCGGTATTGATGAAGCTATGCTGAAGCAGAAAACTGTTCAGCAGCAGTTGATTCCGGTCAGGGACAATCTGCAGTTAATTACAGCTGGGGCCAAGCTTAAGGAAATTGAGCATTTAGTCGCCAGTAATTCGCCCCGTGGTGTTTTGTTAAAAAATGCATTGCATGGCACGCTTAGCGACCAGGATTTTGTTTTTATTGATTGCCCCCCTTCTTCGGGCTTGTTGGTTGCGAATGCCCTGATTGCCGCTGATGAAATATTAATTCCTATGACCAGCGATTTTCTGGCTTTACAGGGTTTGTCCCATCTGATGGGGACAGTTAAGCGGTTTGAGAAGGCTTTACAAAGAAAATATAAAACATTATTAGTGATGTCGCGATATGCGCCTAATAGAAGAATATCTGTTCAGGTATTGAATGTTTTGCTTACGCATTTTCCAGGGCAAATATTAGCGACAGTGATTAGGGAAACAGCGTTGCTCGCCGAGTGCCCCAGTTTCGGCAAAACAATTTTAGAATATAGTCCAAAAAGTCGTTCAGCAAGGGATTTTCGTAAGCTTGCTGATGATTTTCTTGAAGACAGGGTGATGTATGGCAACAAGTGAAGAAAATGATTTAATTGGTTACGACCCTTTAGTTTGGATGGAGGGGAGTGCCGATAAAAATGAGAAATTAATCGGCGGCGATAATGATGTCGACGCCCAAGTCGGGGAGCCGCAGCTTGTTGATAATGAAGCGGGCATGGCAGATGACGTGCCGATTGATGATGCTGAAGAAGATTCGGCTTTGGCGGCAGCCTTGGATGACGCTGAACAAAGTATGGTTCAAGAAGATGCGCCAGTCATAGATGACATCGAGGATGAGGTTGATAGCGCTATTATGGATGAGGTCGTTGCTGAGGATTCATTGACAGAAGCAACAGAGAGCTCCCAGATTGATTTAGACGCTACACTGACTATTCAGAATGTTGTTAATTTGCATGAAAATATCAAACATGTTTTGGCGGCACACGATGAAATTGAAATTAATGCCTCCGATGTTGCATCAATAGATACCGCCACTTTGCAGTTGTTGGTTTCGTTGAAAAAAGATGCTGTTAAGCTACAAAAGACAGTGAGCATTATTTATCCGTCACCACGATTTGTTGAGTCTGCCCGGTTATTAGGTTTGTTGGAGGTGCTTGATGTTGATGATGTCTGATATCTGACCAATAGGGAAGCAGCTTAAAATGGCTATTGTTGAGAAAGCGAGAGAATTTAAATTCACTGCTGATGACTTTAATTTTTTAAGGAAGCTATCTAATGAGCATTCGGGGATTCAAGTACCCGATGAACGTTTTGACATGTTTTATTCCAGGCTGTCCAAGCGGGTAAGAAAGCTTGGTTTACCCGATTTTAAGGCTTATTGCCAGTATCTTAATGATTATCCAGAGCATGAGTTTACTGAGTTTATCAATGCTATAACAACCAACTTGACTGCTTTCTTTAGGGAAATGCACCATTTTGATTATGTCCGTGATGTTGTTATTCCTGAGGTATTGGAGAGAAATAAAACCTCTAAGCAAATTAGGGTCTGGTCTGCCGGTTGCTCTACTGGTGAGGAGCCTTATTCGCTGGCGATTACCTTGTTGGAGAATATGCCCGCTGACTGGGATATTAAGATTTTGGCGACTGATTTGGATACTAATGTCTTAAAAACAGCATCAGAAGGCATTTATACTGAAGAACGTGTTAGTGATTTGCCTGAAGATGTGCTTAAGCAATGGTTTATGCGCGGCAAATCATCACAGTCGGGCCAGGTTAAGGTAAGGCCTCAATTGCAGCAAATTATTCAGTTTAAAAAACTAAATTTAATGCAAGATTGGCCTATGAAATGTCATTTTGATTTTATATTTTGCCGGAATGTTCTGATTTATTTCGATCGTGAAACCAAGACATTGCTGGCAAAAAGATATGCTCAGATGCTATCTAGCCGGTCATGGTTATTTATTGGGCATTCGGAATCATTAAACCAACTTTCAAATGAATTTGAGTTAGTTGCATGTACCAGTTACAGGAAAATTACGTAAATACTCATGAGTGCTAATAATGATATTGGGCCGCCTTCAATTGAAGGGTTTGAACATATTAACCGGTATTTGGATAAAGAACGTGGTGTGGTAGCTGCGAAGATTTTACCCGGTGAATACTATGTCACGCAGGAAGATGAGTTGATTACCACCGTATTAGGCTCTTGTATATCGGCTTGTATCCGGGATAAGGTGTCGGGTTTAGGCGGGATGAATCATTTTATGTTGCCGGAAACCACAGCTGATAAGTTGAGGCAAGGTAATGAGGCGGTAGTAGGCAATGCAACCCGTTATGGGAATTATGCCATGGAGCATTTAATCAATACTATTTTGTTTAATGGCGGCAAAAGAAAAAATTTGGAAGTTAAAGTATTTGGCGGCGGTAAAATAATTCCGACCTTGACCGATGTCGGGCTTAAAAATATTGACTTTATTTTGGAGTATATCGACACCGAAGGTTTACCGTTATTGTCCCAAGACTTGGGCGATATTTATCCGAGAAAAATAATTTATTTTCCAAAAACAGGGAAAGTCGGCATGAAGAAAATCGAGCATTTACATAATGACACAATTATAAGAAGAGAGCGGCAGTACTTTAATAATATTAAAAACGCGCCTGTTGAAGGTGATGTTGAGCTTTTTTAAGAGCATGCAATGAATAAAATACGTGTATTGATTATCGATGACTCGTTGTTAATCAGAAAGGTGTTGACGGAAATCCTAAATTCATCTCCTGATATTGAGGTGGTCGGTACTGCAGAAGATCCGCTTATTGCCAGGGAAATGATTAAGGAATTAAACCCGGATGTATTAACTTTAGATATTGAAATGCCGCGTATGGATGGAATAACCTTTTTACGTAACCTGATGCGCTTGAGGCCTATGCCTGTTGTAATGATTTCTGTATTGACGGAGAGCAATGCTGAAGTGACATTGACTGCTTTGGAATTGGGTGCGGTAGATTTTATCGCTAAACCCGTAGTTGATGTAGAAAACACATTAAATGATTATGCTGAGGATATTATTGACAAGGTCAAAGTAGCGTCTCAAGCTAACATTAGACGGCTGACATAATTAAAATTAACAACAATATTAAGTAAACGGCAACATAAAAATGTACCTATTTGGCGTCATGGTGATGGGTTTCTTTTAGAGTGGAGTTATGGGTAAGATACGCGTATTAGTTATTGATGATTCAGCATTAATCAGAAAAATACTGACTGAAGTTTTAAGTTCGTCACCGGATATCGAAGTTGTTGGTGCGGCGGCTGACCCCCTGATTGCCAGGGAGATGATTAAGCAATTAAATCCGGATGTATTGACGCTGGATATTGAAATGCCGCACATGGATGGGATAACTTTCCTAAGCAACTTGATGCGTTTAAGGCCGACCCCGGTTGTGATGATTTCCACTCTGACCGAACATGGTGCAGAGGCAACCTTGAATGCCCTGGCACTAGGGGCCGTCGATTTTATTGCCAAACCTAGAGTTGATGTTGTTAATACGCTGAATGAGTATGCCGAGGAAATTATTTCCAAAGTTATTAGCGCAGCGCAAGCTAAAGTAGGCAATCTTTATAATCGGGCGGTCAAGCCGCCTAAGACCCAGCCTGTCGCAGCAACGGTTTCTGATGTATCAGAAAAACATTCTGTCGATGTAATTCTGAAAGCCGCACCGATAAAAAACCATATTAGCCCCACTAATAAGATTATTGCCTTGGGCGCGTCAACAGGAGGGACTGAAGCGATTAAAGCCGTTGTTAAAGGTTTTCCAGCCGATACGCCGCCTATTTTAATTACTCAGCATTTGCCCGCAGCTTTTAGCGACTCATTTGTTCGCCATATTGACCTTGCCACGGCAATGTCGGCCTGCATTCCAAAAGATGGGCAACAGGTTGAGCCTGGTAATATTTATCTTTCACCAGGCGACAAGCATATGCTGGTGATCAGAGAAGGCGGTAAATATTTCATTCAATTGAATGATGGCTTGCCGGTTAATCGCCATAAACCTGCCGTTGATGTGTTGTTTCGTTCAGTTTCGCAATGCGCCGGTGCGAATGCGATTGCTGTGTTGTTGACAGGTATGGGTGCAGATGGAGCGATGGGCATGAAAGAAATGCATGATGCCGGTGCTAAAACAGTGATTCAGGATGAGCAATCCAGCGTGGTTTGGGGAATGCCTGGCGCCGCATTCAAGTTGGGATGTACGGACTATGTAGTGTCCTTAGATGAGGTTGCGAATAAGGTTTTGAGCCTAGTTAAATCTGGCGGTATTGGCAAGGCCAGCTAGCTATTTAGCTGGTGGGCTTTTTGCGGATGTAGTTGGCACGGTTTTTTTATCGAGATGTACTTATTAGCATTGACCCTACGCCAAGTATAAATTTAAGAAATATTACTTTTCACCCTTGTGTAATTAAATATGACTAATCAGACTAAATCACAATTTATTGCAGTCGCTTCGATTACCTCGGAATTAAGTGCGGTTATGGTGGTCGCTAAGGAAATATCGCTGGCAGCAGCCAATGCCAAGGCTATTGCTTTCAGGGCTGGCGATAAAGCAAAAGGATTTCAGCCAATTACTGATTTTATTAATGAATTGGCTAAAGAAACCATCGAATTAGTAACGAATATCAATATTTATGCGTTGGTGTTATATCGCTTAACCGTTAATGAGTTTCAAAAAACGGTCGCTTATAACAAATTCGAGTTAGCATCAAAGATGGCCGGAGATGCTGTTTATGCCAAATCGATGCAGGAGCCTGTCGAACATGCGAAGCTTTCGATGCAGGATTGCCAGCGGCAATTTAAACGGGATGTATCGCAACTTCTAGGTCAGCTTGAGGCGGTGATGCATCATGCACGCGCAGCACGCGTTATTGCTGCAAACTCAAGAATTGAAGCATCGCAGGCGGGTGAGTATTTGCAAAGCCTGCAAGCCGTTGCTGAAAGTGTGGATAAAGCCGCACATACCATTCATGATAATGTGCAGCGTTGCAGAATCGCATTATCCATTTACCGCAATAGTTGATAGCTGCTAACTACAGAAGGCATTGTTTTATGAAAATGACCAAGATATATGAAGGATCGCACCAATGGATTATGTTTGGTAGGGATGAGGGGAAACCCGGCAATATCATCGATACCAACCAATATGTAGTGCGCACAGCTAACCGCTGTCTGCTGTTGGATCCGGGCGGTGCCGAACTATTTGCACCGATGATGGCTGCTGTTTTGCATCATGCACCGGTTGACCAAATAACCGATTTGTTCGCCTCGCACCAAGATCCTGATGTGATTTCTTCATTGGGTTTGTGGGATCAGGCTTTAACCAATGCCAAACTGCATGCGCCCGCTTTTTGGGAAGGTTTCTTGCGGCATTACAGTTGTGAATCAATAGAATATGTAGGTATTCCCGATAATGGCGGAACCATTAAATTAGAATCAGTGGAGCTGCAACTGATTCCTGCGCATTATTTGCATTCTTCTGCGAATTTTCATGTGTATGACCCGCAAGCTAAAATTTTGATGACGGGTGATGTTGGCGCGGCTATTGAAGGGCCGGATACACCGGTGTTTGTCGAAAATTTTTCCGCCCATGTGGAAAAAATGCGTCATTGGCATCAGCGCATTATGCCGTCAAATCAGGCTAAAAGAGTCTGGATTGAGCGGGTAAGAAATCTGGATGTTGATATTTTGGCGCCGCAACACGGTCGAATGTTTAAAGGCGATGACGTTAAACGCTTTTTAGATTGGTTTGATGCTTTACAGGTCGGTATAGCCGTTTAATATTTCCCTCTAAAAATCATCTGCGCCTTTCGGATTTCCTTGTCCAAAGGCGCGAGGCGGATTTTTTGTCAATTAGTTAGCGTTATTGCAGCCATACCTGATAGGTTTTTCTGCCATCTTCGAAAACAAACAATTGCTGGGGAATAATGCCGTTAGTGCGGAGTGAATCGGTTAATTGTTTAAAATCGATGAGGCCTGATGCCACGATACGAGCCAGCACATCTTCGGGAATAAGATGCTCCAAATCCAGCACCGCTTCGGCAGGCATTTTGATTGAAACGCGCTGTTCCCCATCTTCATTGACACGCACACATAATAAGGTTGCCTGCTGGTCAAAGCTTAATGCTGTTAATGTCGGCTGCTCGATTGTCGGCAAATTATAGTTTGTAGCCTGCCGGATAAGTTCTGCACCAACAGCCTGTTGCAGTAGCGGCCACCACGGCAAATTGACTTCTAGCTGTTGCAGTTGTTGGATTAAGCCCTGAAAAGCGCGCATCAGCAAAAATAAGTCGGCAGGCCCGGCCGAGCGAAACCACCAGCGATACTCGCCTAGCAGTTCGTTAACGGACTGACCCAACTGCCATTGGGTAGGATCAAACGGATGATTGACTAAAAAAGGTTGGAATAATAATTGGCATAAAGCGGGCAGGGCGCCGCTGATAGATGCTAGCTTTTTGCTGCCAAAACCCAGCGCTGCAAAGCAGTCTAGCGGTTTTACAGTACTGCGTTCGCGGCAACCGACAATCAACTTCAGCAGCGCCATTCTGCGCGTTTCGGCAATCGAAATAGTGCAACCGTAATCGAGTAAGGTGACTTGCGGCTGACCAGAGTCGTCATAAGCATAAAAGATATTACCGGGATGCGGATCGCCATGCACTTCACCGGCAACAAACAAGCTTTTAAACAGCGTCAACACCAGTATTTTGCCGACTTCCAGACGATCTTGTTCCGACCAGTGAGCAATTTTGTTGATCAATACGCCTTCGCCCCGGCTTTGCACCAGCATCCGATCAGTGCATAAATCCAGATACACGCCGGGTACTTTTAGTCCCGGCACCTGTACCATCCGGCCAAAATAATCCTGTCTTTGCGCTTCTGAGCGATAATCAAGCTCACGTTGCATATTGTCATGCAGGCAGGTTTTGTAGGCATCAAGATCAAATCCCCAGCGCTTGACCGGGCCGACACCGGGCAATAAACCGACCAGACGCAATTCGGCATCGACGGCATCGGCAATATCGGGGTAGCGGATTTTTATGGCGACTTTTTCGCCGTTTTTAAGTTCGGCCAAATGCACTTGGCCTAAGGATGCGGCGGCAATGGCAGGCTCGATAGCGCGAAAAACGCTTTTAACTTTTCGCCCCAGCTCTTTTTCCAACAACGGAATCATGGTTTTTAACGGCAAGGGTTCTATGCTTTCGACCAGGTCTTGAAACGGCGTATTGCCGTCAGTGCCGGCAAATAATTGGCCGACTTTCATAGTGATGCCGCGCGCATCGGCAAATAATCCGGCGAGCGCCTGTTTGGCCAGCAGGCGCTCGGTTTCGTTTTGGCTGCGTTGGAGTTTTTTTACCGCCCGCCCGATGCGGAAAAATTGCAGGGCGCGTTTTAGTGTTTTGAGGATGGCCATGATTTATTTTTGGTAATGCTCAAGCATTCAAATCATTTTAATGACCAGTTTCTTGCCGCAGGCATGAGCATACTTTTTTAGCGTTGAGAACGATGGCGAATAATGCTCGCTTCTAAGTGATGACTCCAAACGTGAAACCGCACTTTTGGTCGTTCCCATACGGATGGCAACTTCTTCCTGGGTCAATCCCGCTAACTTGCGCGCCTGAATGAGCGCGTTTAATGCTGTGTATTCTTCCTCCAACGCTTCCCATGCTGCCTGAAATCCTTCTCGGTACATAGCGCGTTCCAATTCCTCTTTGGCATTGAGTTGAACAGGTTTGAATTGTTCAGTATTCATTTTTAACCACCTTCAGTCGTTTGCGTGCAATTTTTAATTCCCGGTCTGGTGTTTCTTGTGTCTTTTTGATGAAACTATGCAAAATCACAATTTGCCGCCCAACCATGGTGCAATAAAATACGCGGCCAATGCCTTCATTACCTTTGCAGCGTAATTCGTAGAGTCCGTTACCCATAGCGCGTGAATGTGGTAAACGCAAATCAGCGCCTTGTTTTTCCATTAAGGAAATTAAACGTAAAAAATCTGCGTAAATACCGACAGGCCATTCAATAATGTGCTTTTACACATTTTCATTAAAGTAGCTAACTTTCTAATTCATTGTGAAATGTTAGCGTAGATGCTAACTTTTGCCAACGATTTCCCCAACAACACAACCTTCTTCAACAGCCGTCATCACGCAGTTTAGCGTTTTGTTTTCCACCGAAATATCGCCATCAATCACGCAACCAACGCGAAGATAATTCGGCGTATAACCGAATACCCGTTGTTTGTTATCGGCCAGGGCTTCGCTGTAGCCTTCCCATAACACCGGGAATTCATGCCCCAGATTACCTGCAAAAAACTTCTGTTTCATTTGCTCGGCTAGCTCATGCAACTGTCGGCTACGCTGTTTCTTGATGTCATTGCTCAGTTGACCCGGCAGGCTGGCGGCTTTGGTGCCTGCTCGGCTGGAATAGGTGAAGATGTGAATATGACCGAAACCGGTTTGTTTGATGAAGTCAAAACTGTCCTGCCATTCCTGTTCGGTTTCGCCAGGGAAGCCGACGATAATATCGGTGGTGATATTAAAATACGGAATTTTTGCCCGCAACTGGCTGACAATGGCGGCGAATTCTTCGGTTTTACAGCGCCGTGCCATGCGCCGCAGCACCGTGTCCGAACCGCTTTGCAGCGGCAAATGCAAATGCGGCATCAGGCGCGGATTGCCAAACAGCTCGAAAAAATCATCCGGCAATTCCCAAGGTTCCAGTGAGCCTAACCTTAGTCGTGGAATATCCGTTTCCACCAAAATGGCTTTGATTAAGTCGGACAAATTGTTGCCCAAATCACTGCCGTAACCACCTAAATGTACGCCGGTCAAAATAACTTCGGTGATGCCTTGCCGGTGCAGCGCATTAATTTCATCGATAACTGCCGCTACCGGGCGGCTGTGCTCGATGCCGCGCGCCACGGTGACGATACAAAAGGTGCAGCGGTAGCGGCAGCCATCCTGCACTTTAACGAAGGCACGTTGTCTGCCGCGCGTGAACAGCGATATTTCACCCGGTTCGGTGGACAGGGCGGGCATGGTGTCCATGTTCAATTCAGACAAGGTTTTTTCGACCAGCCGATCTTTGTCCTTGTTGCTGACGATAAGGTCAACGCCCAATAAAGATGCGGCTTCCTCTTCATTTAAGGTGGCGTAACAGCCGCTGACCACGAGTTTGGCTTGTGGATTATCGCGGTGAATACGCCGTATCAATTGGCGCGATTTTCTGGCAGCATCTTGGGTCACAGCACAGGAATTGATGACGATAAGCTGGGCGGCTTCGGCTTGGCGGATGATTTGATGGCCGGATTTTTGAAAGGCTTGCGCCCAGGTTTCCAGTTCGGCTTCGTTCAGGCGGCAGCCGAGTGTTTTAAGATGGACTTTCATTATAAAAAGTAAATGTCGGGGTTTATTCGATAAAAAAAGGTAAAAGCTTGTCACCACGAAGTACGCGAAGTTTTATTCTTCGTGGTGAATAAAGCGCTTTCAGTAATCCTATTTGGTTTGAGAGATTTGATGTTGCCTGTAGCTAATGAGAGGTTGAGTAAAAAATCAAACAGTCGCAACCAATTTCAATAACAAGCCGGTAATAATGGTTAGCTGTAATAAACCAACACCGACGACCCAGCGGATTAATTCCGCTTTTGATTCGGTAATTTCTTTTTTGACGGTTTCAATATCGCGTTTTAAATCGGAACGCACCAGCTCAATCTTTAACTCGGTTTCTTTAATACGCGCATCCAAGTCTTTATTCGTTACCAGATTGTCCAGACTATGTTCCTGTTTCACATAATCAATCGTTGCATTAGTGGCTTGTCGATGCAATCGGGTAATGACTTCGGCCTGCGATTCAGTTAAGCCCGCCTGTTTTAACTCGGTTACAAACTCATGGGTGTCAAAGGTTAATGTGGTCATTTCTACGCCTATATTTTACAGGGAATGTTTCACCCAAGGTTTTAGCCAAAAAACCAATAGGTGACAAAAATGGAGGCAACGATACCGGCTAAGTCGGCTATTATCCCACAGGCAGGGGCATGGCGAATACGTTTGATGCCGACTGCGCCGAAGTAAATTGCCAGCACATAAAAGGTGGTTTCGGTGCTGCCTTGCACAATCGACGATAGGCGTCCGGCAAACGAATCCGCGCCCAGCGTTTTCATTGTGTCGATCATCATCGCCCGGGCACCGCTGCCGCTGAACGGCTTGATCAATGCGGTCGGCAGTACATCGACAAAGCGGTCGTCAAGCAAAAAATAATGCACAGTGGCGCGCGCCAGGTCGGCCAGTAAATCCAACGCGCCGCTGGCTCTGAACACGCCGATGGCCGCCAGCATTGCGACCAAATAAGGAATGAGGGTAATCGCGGTTTGGAAACCTTCCTTAGCGCCTTCAATAAAGGCGTCGTAAGCATTAATTTCCTTGTTGATCGCACCGAGGATAAACGTGATGATCAGCGAAAACAGGATGAAATTGCTGATGCTGGCCGATTGTTCCAGCATTTGCTGTTGCGGCAGACTGGAAAAATACGCCAATATACCGCCAATCAACAGCGTAAAGCCGCCTAAATACGCCAGGATGACCTTATCCAGCAGATTGATTTTTTGCACGAAGGCGACGGCAAGCAAACCGGCCAGCGTCGACATATAGGTGGCTATCAGAATCGGGATGAAAACATCGGTCGGATTGGCCGCACCCAGTTGGGCGCGGTAGGTGAAAATCGTCACCGGAAACAAAGTTACCCCGGAGGTGTTGAGTACCAGAAACAGAATTTGCGCGTTACTGGCAGTTTCGGGATGCGGGTTAAGCGTTTGCAATTCCTGCATCGCCTTGATGCCCAACGGCGTTGCCGCATTATCCAAACCCAGCGCATTGGCGGAAATGTTCATCACCATAGCGCCCAACGCGGGATGGCCTTTCGGCACCTCGGGCATTAGCCGGCTGAATAACGGCGTCAGGCTTTGCGTCAATAACTGGATAAAGCCACTCTTTTCGCCGATGCGCATGATACCGAGCCATAAGGCCAATATGCCGGTCAGGCCGATGGAAATTTCAAAAGCCGATTTCGACATGGCGAATAGAGCGGCCATGATGTCCGCAAAAATCTGCTGGTCGCCGATGAAAACCAGTTTGAACAGCGCCATACAAAAGGCGGCGAGGAAGAAGCTTATCCAGATGATGTTTAGCACGATAGCGAAGTTAAGGGAGGTAGGAAAATATAATCATCCAAAATGAATTCATAACTAACTGATATTTATATGTTGTATTTTCTAAACTGGACGATTATTAATTTCCATCTCCCTAAGTAGTAAAAAAGGGCGTAAATGCTTTAAACTTGAACATCAAAGTATACTTAAAATTACGTTAATGCTGATCTGCTACATCCCCCGACCAGATTTAACGATTAAAATCAGTTTATAGAACTACCTTATGGATACACACCTCGTTTTTTTCTTCTTATATTTGCTTGCCGTTGTTTATTTCACAGGCCTGGTTTTGCTCAATAGCCCCGCGCCGATAAAAATCAAAGAGGTCTACCTGTATTCAGGGACGCTCGCCCTGATAGGCTGTATTAGCGAAGTGGCCATCAATAGCTTTTGTAGGGCAGTTTTCGACTCGCCGCTTTGGATTTATCAGGTAACACCTGTACACGGTGGCGACACCTCAACGTTTGCATTTTTTCAGTGGTCGCTTTATGGCTATCACCTTTATTATGTCCAGAAAAAGCTACAATCTTTTAATTTTAAACATGAAGAAGCTATTTTTGTCTTTGCGCTCTCTATCGATGCGTTATTGCTTGAAATATTCGTCAACCTTTCCAGCCTTTTTTTTCTGGATACATTTATATTTTATTATCTGCCCGGCGACATTGGACATTTAACCACCATTTTTGTTTTTCCTTTTTATCTTCTAGGGGGCGCTATATTGATTGGGATTTTTAATCGATTTTTAAAAGACCCCCTGTTTTTCGGTACGTTGAGTTTCTCTATTGCATTTATTTTTGTGTTTTTAGCGTAAGCATTAGGTAACTGCTCAGCCCCTGCTAAAAATAATTAAATGGGATTTGGAAATTGCCCCTGTATCCATGCAGTCGACGGATTACACAGATAAGGCGGATTTACATAGATTTTTTAAAATATACCGTGCTTTATCAGTGATTAGACGATTTTCGAGAAATAACATCCATTGATGATTATGGCCTGTAAAAAATAGAGTCCACGTTTAGCACGAAAGCCACGAAATTTTCGTGTTTTTTCGTGCTAAACGTGGACAACTTTTGGTATATCTTTTCAGGAAATAGCTTGAAAACTTGAACAACGAGTATCATGTATTCGATTTAGACTCAATAATCCCGCCGCCAAGACACACTTCACCATCATAAAATACCACGGATTGGCCGGGTGTAATCGCCCGTTGTGGCTGGTCAAATACAGCTTTGCAGCGGTCATCGCCTAACGGTTCTAAATGGCAGGCTTGGTCGGCTTGGCGATAGCGGGTTTTGGCACTGCAACGGATAGCTTTAGTCAACGGCTTGTTGTTGCACCAATCAAGCTGGCTGGCTTCCAGGGTGTTATGCAACATTAACGGGTGGTCATGGCCTTGGCCGACAATCAGGATATTGTTTTCCAAATCTTTTTCCAATACATACCAGGGCTCATCCGGCGCATTTTTAACGCCGCCTATGCCCAAGCCTTGGCGTTGGCCGAAGGTGTAATACATCAGGCCGTGATGCTGGCCGATGTGCTGGCCTTCCGGGGTGCGCATTTCGCCGGGTTGCGTTGGCAGATAGCGTTGCAAAAATTCGGTGAATTTACGCTCGCCGATAAAACAAATGCCAGTGCTGTCTTTTTTGCGGCTGTTGGCGAAACCGGCTTTATCGGCCATTGCACGGATTTCGGGTTTGTGCAGATGGCCTATTGGAAACAGGGTGCGCGACAGCTGTTTTTGCCCCAGCGTGTACAGAAAATAGCTTTGTTCTTTATTCGGATCTAAGCCCTTGAGCAAAAAGTATTCGCCATTGTTTTCGGCGACTTGCGCATAGTGGCCGGTGGCGATATATTCCGCGCCTAAGTCTTCTATCGCATAATTTAAAAAGGCTTTAAATTTAACGTGTTTGTTGCACAAAATATCGGGGTTAGGTGTGCGGCCGGCTTTAAATTCGGACAGGAAGACTTCAAACACCTCGTCCCAATATTCGGCGGCAAAATTCACGGTTTTCAGTTCAATGCCCAATTTATCGCAAACTTGTTGCGCATCGGCTAAATCTTCCATCGCGGTGCAGTATTCGGTGCCATCGTCTTCTTCCCAGTTTTTCATAAACAAACCAGTGACTTGATGGCCTTGTTCCTGCAGCAATAACGCGGTTGCCGAGGAATCGACACCGCCGGACATGCCGACGATTATTTTTTTACTCATGGTCAAGATCGATAAATGATTTAAGCAAAGATAAAGGGTGGCGTTGCCCGCTGAGATATTCGTCTATACTGATCATCACCAAAGGACTGCGCAAACGATGTTGTTCGGCTTTGATCCCTTCGCGCGTTAACCAGTGTGTCGCGACGATGCCTTCATCCAGCGGTTGTGCGGGGTTGTGCGAATGACAGCGGCCGGAAAAGCATACACGGACAAAGCTGGGGGAGTCAGGGTTTTTGCGCCAGAGCTGGATAGAAACGATGTGTTCAGGCTCAAATTGCCAGCCGGTTTCTTCCTGCACTTCGCGCTTGACGGCGGCAATCAGGTCTTCACCTGCTTCAAGATGGCCGGCAGGCTGGTTAAATTGTAAACCGTTGGTAGTTTCTTCTTCTACGAATAAAAAACGTTGGTTTTGCTCAATAACTGCGGCAACGGTAACGTGCGGTTTCCAAACCATGATGCTAAATTCCAACTACAAAAAGCTGATATTTTACTGGATTCAACGATATTATGCTGGCAAAAAAAGACGCAGCAGGAAAGGAATGTGCGGTTTGTATCACTATTTGATTTAATTTGTTGGCATATTGGAGTTGAAATTCGTGGGAATTGGCACTATGTTAGTGCTTAAAGTATTTTTAATTTTACGATTATGTCCGATTTTGAACCGTTTAAAGATAAAGATGGCGGCTTGGCTGTTCAGGAAGCCAAGCCTAAGTTAAAAAGACCCCCTTTATATAAAGTGATCCTGTTAAATGATGATTTTACGCCCATGGATTTTGTCATTGAGATTTTGATGAATTTTTTTGCCATGTCCGAAGAAAAAGCGACGCAGGTAATGCTGCAAGTCCATACGCAAGGGGTTGGTGTGTGCGGTCTGTATTCCAAAGATGTTGCCGAAACCAAGGTTTATATAGTTAACGATTATTCACGGGAGCATCACCATCCGTTGATGTGCTCGATGGAAGAAGTGTAGGTGGAGAACTTATGTTAAGTAAAGAACTTGAAATTACGTTAAATAATGCTTTTAAAAATGCGCATGACAAACGCCATGAATTTATCACGGTTGAGCATTTGCTGTTGGCTTTGCTTGAAAATGTCTCGGCGCAGCCGATTCTGATTGCCTGCGGTTGCGATATTAAGGTGCTGCGTGGCCAGTTAACGCAATTTATCGATGAAACCACCTCGTTGATCCCGATGGGTGTCCAACGGGAAACCCAGCCGACACTAGGTTTTCAGCGGGTGTTGCAACGCGCTGTCTTTCATGTGCAGGCTTCTGATAAAAAAGAAGTGTCCGGTGCCAATTTGTTTGTCGCTTTATTCAGCGAACAGGATTCCCATGCGGTTTACCTGTTGAATAAGCAGGATATTTCAAGGTTGGATGTGGTCAATTATTTGGCTCATGGCATTTCAAAAATTGATCCCGATAGTGATTCCTCAAATAACGCGTCTTCGGAATCCGGCAATGCTGAAGCGGAAGCCGCCGGCAGTCCGCTGGATAAGTACGCCACTAATCTTAATGAACAAGCCTTGAAAGGCCGGATTGACCCGTTAATCGGCCGGGACGCGGAAGTTGATCGCACCATTCAAACGCTGTGCCGTCGTAGAAAAAATAATCCTTTGCTGGTTGGCGAGGCGGGCGTGGGCAAGACGGCTATCGCCGAAGGTCTGGCCAAGCGGATTGTCGAGGAGCAAGTGCCTGAGGTGCTGATGCACAGCGTGATTTATTCGTTGGATTTGGGCGCGCTAGTTGCCGGCACCAAATACCGGGGCGACTTTGAAAAGCGGCTGAAAGCCTTATTAAATCAACTGAATAAGGAACCGGATTCGATTTTGTTCATTGATGAAATTCATACCATTATCGGCGCAGGTTCCGCTTCCGGCGGGGTGATGGATGCGTCTAATTTAATCAAGCCGGCATTGGCTTCCGGCCAGTTGCGCTGCATCGGTTCGACCACGTATCAGGAGTTTCGCGGCGTTTTTGAAAAAGATCATGCGCTGGCGCGACGGTTCCAGAAAATCGATGTGCTGGAGCCTTCGGTTGAAGATACGGTTCTGATTCTGAAGGGTCTTAAATCGCGCTTTGAAGAGCATCATGACGTTAAATATTCTTCTGATGCCTTGCGTGTCGCGGCGGAATTGTCAGACCGGTATATCACTGACCGGCATTTGCCCGATAAAGCGATTGATGTGATTGACGAGGCGGGCGCAAAACAACGCATGACGGCCGAGGCTGAGCGCAAGCAAGTGATTGATGTGGCTGAAATAGAGGACATCGTGTCCAAAATTGCCAGAGTCCCGGCAAAATCGGTGTCGTCCAATGATATAGACAAGCTGGGCAATTTGGAAAAAAACCTGAAAATGCTGGTGTTTGGCCAGGACGAGGCAATTTCTGCGCTGGCATCGGCAATAAAACTGTCGCGCGCCGGTCTTAGGGACAGCCAAAAAACGATCGGTTCATTTCTGTTTGCAGGCCCTACCGGCGTAGGGAAAACCGAAGTGACGCGGCAATTGGCCAAAGTGCTTGGGGTCGAACTGATTCGTTTCGATATGTCCGAGTACATGGAACGGCATACCGTGTCGCGGCTGATTGGTGCGCCTCCAGGTTATGTCGGTTTTGACCAGGGCGGCTTGTTGACTGAGCAGGTAACTAAGCATCCTCATGCTGTGTTGTTGCTGGATGAATTGGAAAAAGCCCATCCTGACGTATTCAATCTGTTATTGCAGGTGATGGATCACGGTTCGTTGACCGATAACAACGGGCGCAAGGCGGATTTTCGCAACATTATTTTGGTGATGACGACCAATGCCGGGGCAGAGGAGGGCAGCCGGGCTTCAATTGGCTTTACCCAACAGGATCATGCCACCGACAGCTTGAAGGTTATCGAAAAAGGCTTTTCGCCGGAATTTCGCAACCGTCTGGATGCCATTATTCAATTCAAGCCGTTGGACATTTCAATTGTCGGGCATGTAGTTGATAAGTTTATCTTTGAATTGGAGGCTTTGCTGGCAGATAAGCACGTCACATTGGCGTTGGATTCTGATGCCCGCTTATGGTTGGCTGAAAACGGTTGTGATCCTAAAATGGGGGCTAGGCCGATGGCGCGACTCATTCAAGAGAAAATCAAAAAACCGTTGGCTAATGATTTGCTGTTTGGCGAATTGGCGCACGGCGGACATGTACGGATTTACGTGAAGGATAATGAGCTGAATTTCGCTATAGAAAGTGCTGATGTGATTGTTCCTGAAGCCAATTTTTAAGGTAACGGCAAATCGATTGTTCAAGAAGCTGGCGCTGCAAATTTGTTTGGGATGGCTTTATATTTACCCGAAAGGCGTCAGGCGGGATGGCCTGACGTTAATCCTATTGTTAACAGGATTAACGCATACGGAAAGTGATGCGGCCTTTGGTTAAATCGTAAGGCGTCATTTCAACTTTAACGCTGTCGCCGGTCAGGATGCGGATATAATGCTTGCGCATTTTGCCGGAGATATGGGCGGTCACAACATGACCGTTTTCCAGTTCGACGCGGAACATGGTGTTAGGAAGCGTGTCAATCACTTTTCCTTCCATTTCAATTTGATCTTCTTTAGCCATTTATAGTGTCCTAGTAATTAAAACCGCCAATCATAACATAAGCCTGTTTTTAACAACAGAAGTCTGTTTATTTGTTGTTAATAAACCAGCAATTCCTGTAACGTTTCATTACCTGCAGTGGCATTAGGGCAGGTTCCAAACAGATTCACTTAATAACTGTGTTTGTAGGATATAAGATGCCGATATTCCAGTCTATTAGTAAAGTTACCTATGAGTGGCTTTATGGCGCTTTAGTGGTAGCAATCAGTTTGAAAAACTCGCTTTCTGCAACAATATCGACATTATTTTCAACCCTGTCCAGATAGGTTTTTCCTTCCAGATGATCGACTTCGTGCTGGAAAATTCTCGCCACAAAGCCGCTTAATTGCATGTCCTCTAAAGCGCCGCACGGGTCGGTATAGTGAACCCTAATGTCCCGATATCTCGGCACCAATGCGCGTATGCCCGGAATGCTCAAACAGCCCTCCCAATCCTTTTCCTGATTATCTGTTAACACATCAAAATCGGGATTTATCATCACCGTTGGTTCCATTAAGGGAGCCAACGGATAACGCGGCGTAGGCCGTGACGCGATGATAATGATCTGTTTTGCTATGCCGATTTGCGGCGCGGCAATGCCAACGCCCGACGTCGCGGCGAGGCTGCTTTGCATCGTGGCAATGATGTCGCGGATTTCACTGGCCTGAACATCAACGACAGCTTCGGCATATTGCCGCAGTACTGGATTGCCCAATTGGGCTATTTCAGAGGCCGCTGTCATTGCAATTCGTGCATCAGCACCGATTGCGCCTGAATCGGCTCCTCGGTTTCGGCTTTTTGCAACTGTTGATAACTGCCGTCAGGCTGTAGCAACCAAGCCTGGCTATTGTCGTTCAGATACAAATTCAAATCCTGCAAAACCCTACTTTGCAATTTCTTGTTTTCAATCGGAAAGCAGACTTCAACGCGCCGGAACATATTACGGTTCATTAAGTCAGCGCTGGCTGCGAAAACCTCATTGTCGCCGTCATTTTCAAACGCATAAACCCTGGCATGTTCCAAAAACCGCCCGATGATTGAGCGCACTTCTATGTTTTCAGACACCCCCGGAATCCCCGGTCTTAAGCAGCAAACGCCCCGGACAATTAATTTGACCTCAACCCCGGCCTGCGATGCCCGGTACAGCGCTTGTATGGATTGCTCCTCAACCACGGCATTCACTTGAATAATGATTTTTGCCGGTTTGCCGCTTTTGGCATGGCGTATTTCCCGCTCAATTTTTTCCATCAACCCGCGATGTAAAGTGAACGGCGATTGCAGCAGTTTATTCAATTTGGTCACTTTGCCCAAACTGGTCAGCTGGGCAAATACCCGGCGCACGTCTTCGCCCAATTCCTTATCACAGGAAAACAAACCGTAATCGGTGTAAATCTGCGCCGTTTTCGGGTGATAGTTGCCGGTGCCCAGATGTACATAATTGCGTAATTCCTTGCCTTCGCGCCTTAATACTAGGCACATTTTGGCGTGGGTTTTGTAACCGACCACGCCGTAAACCACATGCACGGCGGCTTCCTGCAATTTGGATGCGAGGTCGATATTAGCCTTTTCGTCGAAGCGCGCCCTTAATTCAATCACCACCGTCACTACTTTACCGGCTCTCGCCGCCTTGATTAAGGCGCTGACAATCGGTGAGTCGGCGCCGGTGCGATATAGCGTTTGTTTGATTGCCAGCACGTCGGGCGAAACCGCCGCCTGACGGATAAATTCAACGACCGGGGAAAATGACTCGAATGGATGATGCAATAAAATATCGTGGCGTTTAATGGCGGCAAATATATCTTTGCTGCGTTCCAGTTGCTGCGGAACCGCCGGTTTGAACGGGGTGAATTTAAGGTCGGGTCGGCCGATCAGGTTGTTGATTTCCTGAATTCGGTTCAGGTTGACCGGCCCATTAACCAAAAATAAACGGTCACGGTTCATTTCAAAACGGTCCAGCAAAAAGGTCACCGTTTCGTCTGGGCACTTGGCGTCAATTTCCAAACGTACTTCGTCGCCGTAATTGCGCATCGCCAGCTCGCCTTCGACGGCCAGCAATAAATCGTCAATGGCATCGTCGTCGACAAAAAAGTCGCTATTCCGTGTGACCCGAAATTGATAGCAGCCTTTGACATTCATGCCGTTAAATAACTGGCCGACAAACGCATGAATAATCGATGACAAAAAGACAAAATCCGCCGCCCCGCTAGCAGTCTCCTCGGTCGGTAGCTGAATAATACGCGGCAAGGCTCGGGGCGCCTGTAAAATAGCCCGGCCGCTGTTTCGGCCGAAGGCATCTTTTCCGGTTAGGGAAATAATAAAATTTAGGCTCTTGTTGAGTATGCGCGGAAAAGGATGGGCAGAATCCAGGCCGACCGGCGTTAAAATCGGTAGCAATTCATTGTTAAAATAAGCCTCCAGCCATTTGTGCTGCGCTTCAGACCATTCCTTGCGGCGAATAAAACGGATATTCTCTTCTGCCAGTTTAGGGATAAGAATCTCGTTAAGGACTTGATATTGTTCGTCAACCAGCTGATGTGAGTGAACCGCAATCAGTTCCAGTTGCTCGGCAGGCGTCAGGCCGTCGGGGCCGATCGCTTTAGGGTCCATCGCCGCCATTTGTATGACACTGGCAACGCGCACCTCAAAAAATTCATCAAGGTTAGAGCAGGAAATGCACAAATAATTAAGCCGCTCTAGCAGCGGTACTGTTTCATCTTTTGCCTGCGCTAAAACCCGCTTGTTAAATTCCAGCAGGCTTAATTCGCGGTTAATATAAAGTTCCGGTTTTTGCAGGTCGATGGGTTGTTCGGTTTCGGTTGTATTTTCGTTTATATCCATGTTGCGCTCAGATTTAAAGTCGGTTTAATTTAGTGTCTTTTTCCCTGCAAACCGCCGGTATGTATCGTGATAATACGTGTACCGGGTTTGAAGTGGTGTTTTTTAATGAGATCGTAGAGGGCATACATCATTTTTCCGGTATAAACCGGCTCAAGAGGAATTCTAGTTTTTAATTCAAAGTCTTCAATGAATGCAGTTAATTCGGTATTGGTTTTGGCAAAGCCGCCGAAAGGGTAATCCAAGTTTATCTGCCAGTTATTACGGCATTGTGGCAGCAGTGCTGCAACGTCTGCGGCTAAGAATCCGGCATTTTTTAAGGCGGCAAAGCCCAATACCGACACCTGTTCCGGTGCTGGCTCAACAATGCCCGCCAACGTTGTTCCGGTGCCGCAGGGTAGGCAAATCGTGTCGTAGCGGAGGTCTATTTCGGCGACCAGTTCCGCCACGCCTTTCAAGGCCAGGCGTTGCGCCCCGCCTTCCGGCAGCCAGTATTGCCCGGGTTTCAAGCCAGGCAAATCATGCCAGCTTTTATAGTGCCTGAGCAAGCGGTAATCGCTGCGGGAGACAAATTTTAACGCCATACCCCAAGCCTGCATGTCCCGTAACGTCGGCGTCAACATGGGCGGCTGCTCGCCGCGAACCAAGCCGATCGTTTTTAATCCTAATACCTTGCCCACATAAGCCAAGGCATGCAGATGGTTGGAATAAGCGCCGCCCATACTGACCAGTGTGTCAGCGCTTAGCGATAGGGCGTGGTCGATAATATATTTAAGCTTGCGCCATTTGTTGCCGGAAATGACCGGATGCAATAAATCATCGCGCTTCATCCATAGTTCAATGCGCTGCGATGCGAGCAGCGGATCATCAATTTTTGTTAGAATCGACGGCGAGAAGGTTTTTTCCAGTTTTATCAGTTCGGGGTGCATGTATTACTGAAATTCTTACGCTGGTGCGCTCATCGTTATAGGCAGCTCGAAGTAAGCCGGGAGACTACAACATCCCGCCTATTTAAAACGTTGCATGTTAGACCTCCCAGGTTTTAAAAACCTGGCTACCAACTTAAGACGGGACATCCAGTAACTTCAATGAGTTAGAATTCAGTCGCTCACGGCCTTTTCGAGGCAAGGGTAACTCCCCCATCTTATCAAGCACCCATAAAAATAGGTCTGGAAAGTCAGTATTAAACAACCGCATGGCGGCTGTGGTTCCATCTTCACGTTCAATGCCGTAGTTATGAATCACAGTCAATGCTTTTAAGCGTTTTCCGCTTAACCCACGGCCATTGTGAACCATCTGGGACAAGCAACCATTGCGCCCTTCAACTGCAGATGAACTGCGCTGGAACTGCCTTGCCATGTTCTCCGCCCACAGCAGCCAGCGTTGTATTTCGCTGGTCGGCAACGTTGCGGTCAAGTGATGCGCTTTAAAAGCAGCCGATGCAGATTCCCAGGCCTTTCGGTATTTGTCCCTGGCTTTGCGGCTTTTGGTTTGCCGCATTTTATGGTGCCAATAAACCACAGGCAACAGTGTCGTCGTTAACCACTGCTCCAGTTCGGTGTCTTCCACCCCTAAACTGAGCAGCGTCTCATTCACCCATAACCACCAGAAACTAACCGAAACCGCCAAAGCCCCAAACTGGTTGCGCAGTTTTTTTAGGGTATTTTTGTTATCCGTAATGTCTTGGTCTTCTGCGAGAGCCTCAAAGGCCTGCGCCCTGCCTTCGAGCCGTTGCACCACTTTTTCGGCATCGTTGACACTGTTGTCTGCCACTGAAAACGGGTGTACCTCATCGCTGATTCCTTGCAGGTTTTCGTGGTAGTCCTGTTGACTTTTCCTGGCGGTTTCCAGCGTTTTTTCAGCGGTTATCCTCTCCGCTTGGCGGCTAACTAACGCTGCCTCATCCGCCCTCTTTGCAGCCTTATCTTCTGCGGCTTGCACGGCTGCCAGGCCTTTCTCTGCCTGAGTGACACGTTTCCCAAGCCTGGCTCCCAACCAACGGCTGGCATCCTGCTGGGCGTGGAAAACATCTGCGCCTGATTCACAGCCGAAGCCGGTCACAGCCATCTTTATCAGTGCCTTAGCACGGTCGCTGATCGCATGGCTGACTTCAATACCCAACGATTCCAGGCGTGGGGTTGTTTTTGCGTACCAGGTGTTAAAACATCTATCCTCGGTTATCTCTTCCAGCACTAAGTAGCCGGAGCGCAAGTCCATCAAAACCAAAATTATAAAATCGCCAAAAAATGTTTCGTCCAACCCCGCCACTATTTTTCGTGTCTGCTTTTTGGTGCTGTTTTCGCACTCCGTCTGGAACTGGGGTAGCAGGACCTCCATTTTAGTGATCTGGTCACGCAATACCGACGGCGATACGCCGACATGCTTGTCAATCCGGATCGTTTTAAAAAACTGCGACAAGGCCTCCGCGCCAACGCCGGATTTCAGACCGAACTGGTACAAAGCCGCGAAGACCATCAACCTTAACCAAGCATAGCCTGCTTCAGTTTCCCAATGCGAAGATTCCGGATGCAGGTCACGCTTCTTTTTTGCCTGGAGCAGGCGATGGGCGCTGCTTTTGGAGCGGCCAATGGTTTCACCCAGCACCCGAACACTTTGTTTGCCAATTTTGCCAATCTCAGTGACAATGCTTCTGCTAGCCGCGCGTATAGCTTGTGTCGTTCTGTTTTTTT
>JAUXXQ010000225.1 GCA_030684815.1 Methylobacter sp.
GGAAAGGCCTGCATCCGGTGGTGACATTGAGCAAGGCTGTCTATGAAAAAGGCGTCACCCTGACCAAGCAGGCCATGGCAGACATCGAGGCACGCTTGCTACGCAATCCTTTATTGCCTAACTGGGACATCCTCATTCGATCCGCCTAAAGATAGGCCATGGCTGGTATTTTTTATTTCGGAATTAGCCTTATTACATCCGCTGCACTGGCAGCAAGCGCACCAACGCCGATACCGCCGACAACGCGGAAATTTTAATGATAGACGGTGATAGCCGTATCGACCGCGATACCGGCGAAGTGTTAGACGGTGCGCCGGATCCGGCCTTGGTGCATGACGCGTTAAAAGCCCTGGATATTTCCCACACCATTTACAGCAGCTACTCGAACGGCAAACACGGCGCAGATTATCATAAATACCGCGTGGTTATTCCCGGGAGATATAACCGCGAACAATTGCCCACCTTGCTCGATTACATTCACGAGGCACTACACGCCGCCGGGGTGATGTTGTTCAACGTGCCTGAAAATCGCTCTTGGGCGCAAGCGTGGTATTTCCCCCGATGCCCCGAAGATCGGCTGCATTTGTTTAGGTCATACAGTTATCTTGATGGCAAGGTGTTAGACGCCGGCCAACTGTGCGCCGATTACCTGGCAAAGCATCCGGCACCGACCGAACCCAAGGCGGAAAAATCAGCCGCACCACGGCTCAAATCAAGCAAAAATCAGGTTGATCCGATAGGGCTTTTTAACAGCTATTGGAAATCGCCGGTGACGTATTTATTGAGTCAGGGCTACAAGGCCAAAGGCAACCGACTGTTACATCCGCTTAGCCAGTCTGGTGTTGCAGGTGTTCAAGTGTGCAAGAACTGCATTGACGGCGTGGAGCGTGTTTTTTCCCACGGCGGCAATGATCCCCTGGCCGATGGCCGGGCGCATGATGCCTTTGACTGCTTCAGAATATTGGAGCACGGCGGCGCATTTGATGCCGCTTTGTTGGACATTGCCCGGAATTGGAAGGTTAACGGGATGACGGTGGAAGCCTTCAACCGCCGGGCTTGGAAGCAAGGGGGCAGCCATGAAGCCGGTTGATTTTACGGTTGATGCCGATGGCTTTGTATGTAGTGGTGAAAGCATTTTGCCGATGACTGTACCGACAAAACCGGCGGGGGATGACGCAGCCAAAAAGCCCCAAACCGGGACGGCTACAGCAAAGAAAACCACCCAGGCCGCGCCGAAAAAGTACAGCAAAAGACTGCCCGGGGGCATTGCATTAACACCTGCAGACGTAGCAATTTTGAAGAGGCTTAACACTGAATACGCACACACTATTTTAGGCGGAAAAAATGTTGTTGTTGGCCAGCGAACCTGTCAAGTGCAAGGCAGCGTTTACAGCTTTGAGCTTCTTGATGAATTTAAAAAGAAATTTTTGCATCGGCCTTTAATGGGCGATGGTGATAAGAAAAAGCAACAGGGCCAAGCATGGCTGGAATGGCAGGACAAAAATTATAAGCCGGGCGGAGTCGGTTTTTATCCGGATCCTAGGAAATGCCCGCCGGATACGTTTAATCTTTTTCGCGGTTTTCAAGTGCAGCCGGTTGAAGGCGATTGTTCTATTTATTTGAATCATTTGAAGGACGTCATGTGCGCAGGCGATGAAGCGGCTTACCGTTATTTAGTCGGCTGGATGGCGCACATCATCCAACAACCAGACGTTAAGCCGAGTGTTGCCGTTGTTTTGAAGTCGGTGGAAGGCACGGGCAAGGGAACCATGGCCGAGCCTTTGCTGATAATGCTGGGCCCGCATGGCAACAAAACGAATGGCGCTTATGCCATTGCCAGCCGGTTCAATGGAACCCTGGCCGGACGGTTGCTTATCTTCGCCGATGAAGTCGATTTAACCGACAAGCATGTGGCCGACCGGCTGAAAGGCATCATTTCTGAAACCACGGTCAACCTCGAACGGAAAGGCCTGGAAATTGAGCCGTTGCCGAATTATTGCCGCCTGATTTTTGCCAGTAACCACACCCGCGTTTTAAATGCCGGTATCCGTGAGCGCCGCTACTTGGTCTTGGAGCCTTCGGACGAGAAAGCGCAGGATCAGGCGTATTTTAGCAAGCTTTGGGCGTGGATTAATGACGGCGGGGCGGCCAAGTTGCTGCACTATTTATTGAAAGTCGATATTTCCGAATTTAATCCGTACAAGTGCCCACAAACCAAGGCCTTGATTGCTGAAAAGTTGGCCAACCTAAGCAGCGTCAACCGCTTTTTTTATGATGAAATCATGAAACCTGAACCGTTCGGAGGTCGAGCCAGGGTTTATGCCGGCGGCTTGGTCGATGAGTTTACCGAGTGGAGTATTAAGGATGACTCCAAAATCAGCACACCGGCGGCCAGGAGCCTAGTGGGTAAGATGATGGAAAAACTTAAGATCCCCGTCCAAGGGCGCTCAGACCGTGATAACGGGAAATATTACGACTTGCCGGAACGTGCCGAGTTGATGCAGGCCTTCGCCGCCTTACTCGATATTCCGGAAAACGAGCTGGATGGATGATTTTTTAGCCGGTCTGTGTGGTTTTGACCTGTACCAGCTAAAGTATTGATTAAAAAGCATTTTAATTGGTTCGGGGTAGGTGGTTTTTTTTATAACCACCCCAAAAAAACTACCTACCCCAGCTACAGGCCACAACGGGCGCGGCATGGCGGCGGTTGGTGTAGGTGGTACAGGTAAAAGTGCTGTTTTTTACTTATTTTTCTGAAAAAACAGGTGTTTTATATGAATATCAATAGTTTAGGCTTGTTTTTAGGTGTTTTTTTGGTGTTTTTTGGGTTATGAAAAATCCAAATAATGGCGCTGTTTTTTCATGCACAACAAGGCTTAGGCCGCTAATGGCGCGGCCTGTAGCCTTGGTATAGGCGGTACGGAAAGGCAGGTTATTTTTTGCAGAAAATGCAAAAAAACAGGTGATTTTGCAGATTTTTTTTTGGTAACAAAGGGATCGGGGCTTGAGGAGGCAACGAAAGTAATTGTTAACAAAATAGGAAAGTCTAATGGATTTTGAATATAGATTGGCAGAGTTAAACCTTCTGAAGTTGGATCTTCAGGTTATCGGCATTGGTGTTTTTCGGGCAGCGATGCCGGAATGTCGATGGATGATCCAAGCGATAGACGAGGCTCTTGATGAATTGCGCCAGAACTTTTCGGAGTTCATCAAGGAAAATCCGGCGCGGGATCCGGAGATTTCTCACTTCAGTCAATTGATGCAGGGGGTTTGCGATATTTTTGAGCGGATAAAGCGGGGTTGATCGGACAGGGCTTGGGAGGTTTGTAATTTTTTTAAGGAGGAACGAGTGTGGGCATTAACTTGATAGTGGACAGAAAAAGGAAGGTCGAAGATTTTGAGGTGCGGCTTAAGGCGATTGGCGGCGGGGTCATGATAGCAGCCCAATCCGGGCAGCAGGAAATGCTCCCCGGCATTGAACGGGCGCTGATTCAGCTGCAAAAAGATGTGCTGGCGTTGGCCAAATCCGGTGGTGCGCAGGATCCGCCGGTCGTGGAATTTGCCACGCGCTTGGTGAAGCTCGATGAGATTTTTAATAAGTTGAAAAAGGAGGCAAAGCGGTTTTGATTGGCGGGGCTTGGGGAGAAACGCTGGTTTTTTTAATCAGCACATTTAATTTTTAGGAGGACTTATGACTACACTGCTAACAAGCATCAACAAGGACACGCCACTGGCGGCATTGAGGGCGCAAGGCGTCGATGTTGACTTCGACCGTTGCCGCCTGGCGGTTTTTCCGAAACAGAAAATCACCCCGGCAATTTTAAGTTTTGTTAACTCGAATTTAATCGAAATCGTCGATGAGATGAACCTCGAGGCTCATTACTCTAAAAAGCGCGACCCGCTGGGCTACCTGGCCGATGCTTTCCGCTTTTCGACAACACGAGTCGGCCAGGGTTATTTTTTATTCCAACTTCCGGATGAAGTTCGAGCGGAGTTGGGCGCTAAGCCCATAGGCGCTAAAGACGCCATCCTTGCCGAATTCAACGGCGCACTTTTAATTTAAAAAGGAACATTTTATGGAAACTGCAGCACAAGCGGCCACCCGGTTTGGTCAACAATTACGCGGCTTTATGAGTCAAATGAAACGCAAAGACGCAAATTTTGCCGTCATCGAGCAAGGTCTGGAAACCTTGCGCAGCGAGGTGGCGGCATTTGCCAACTCAGGCAATACCGGCGATTTGTTCGATGAGTTTGAAGAGTTGGAATTGGTAGTTACCGAGGCCTACACGCTGGCGGCGGGAGAAAATTTGGAGGGTTATCTTTAACACAATCGCCGCCGCTCAATTCCGGGCGGCGGCTCCCTTAATTTTAGGAGCCACTTAAAATGGAAAAAAAAGATTTATTGGACAGTCATACACACTTTTCTACAGAACGCGCCCGGCTAGATGAAGAAATCGCACCCGCCCGGGCAAAAGCACTTGAGCTGGATGCTGCGATACAGGCGGCCAGGTCGGTTATCAATGATGATTCCGTTGCGTTGAGTAAAGCCGATGTGGAACGCAAGCGCGGCCGGCTTGCACCGGCAGAGTTTAAGAAAATGAAATGGGCGCTGGATGACAAGGAAGAGGCGTTGGAGGTTCTTTTGTTTCAAGCAAAGGAGTTAAAAGAGCACATTGTTTTTCTGCAAGCGCAGATCAACGAATGCAAACGCCGGGTAAGCAACATCAAGGTTGTGTTGTCGGATCAATTGGTAAAACAGCAGGCGGCGGTGGTGGCCAGGGCGGCCGGGCAGTCGCTGAATAATTTGATCGCCTGCTTGGTTACCAGGATCAACAAAGAATCGCAGCACACGAACCAGGGGAAAATCGAATATCGCCGCCACCTGTTTGCCAGTCTGGGTGAAGCGGTTTATACCGAAGCCTTGATAAACCTTGACGTTGCCGACTTCGGCATCCCCCGATTGAGGGAGGCACAACAAAAGGTCACGGCGATGATTGAAGCGATGGGTCAGGAACATGCGTGAGTATCAAGATTATAACGTACCGGATGTGGTTTATATCGACGTAGACGGTACGCTGTTGGTTGATGATAGGGTTAACCATGACTTGGTCACCTGGGCAAGGCGGCAGCATAACGAAGGCAAGCAGATTATTGTCTGGAGCGCACGCGGCGCAGGCAATGCCAAGCGCGCGGTTGAGTTGTGCGGCATGGGCGATATTGTCACACACACGCTATCAAAGCCTGGGTATGTAGTTGATGACCTCGCGGCGCGGTTCACCCAATACATGGAGATCATCCACCCCAACGAGATCGACAACCGGGGCAGGCAAGCGCCTCAAGAGTGCGGCGTGTACGTTGGATCGTTATAACCTTTCGAGCAATGGAGCCGGAATAACCCCGGCTTCATTGTTTAAAAATAATTGGCAAAATGGCAAAAACGACCGCAGCGAGTGCGGTTAAATTGGCGCACTTTGTCGAACCTTAACGCACCAAAACGAACAGCAAGCGAGTTTTTCAGTCAGTAAACAGGCTACAGGCCATGAAACACAAGGACTTGACATCAAAAGCACTCATCCTTCCCCCGCGCATTTTTCGCCATTTTTTCATCAATGAAATAAAAAATTATCAATTATTTTTTTTAAATTGCCACGGGATACGCGGCATTCAGGCTGTTATCAGCCGATTTTTACCGGTTTTTTTGGTACGCACGAATTGAAACAAAAATGCAAAAATTGAAATTATTTTCCAAAGAATTGCACTAAAATTTAGGCGTAAAAAATAACAAGATATTGATTTATATAGTATTTATTGGATGTTGCGCCGATTATTATTTTTTCCAACCCAACCGAGTGCTGTATAAAACACCTTAAAAAACAAAGGCTAAGTGTTTTTACTATTGGCGTTTTGGTTCAACAACACAGGAAATTTTATGATTCACATTACAATGGAAGGCGCGGAAGAATTGCAGCGCAAACTTGCGGCCATAAACTCACCCATTACCCGAAAACGCATTTTTGCGAAAATTGGGCATGACCGCACGCATGAACAGCAAAAAACGCGTGACCGCGCAAACCGACCTGGACGGCCAGGCCTTTGCAGCGCGGAAGAAACCGAGGCCGCCAAAAATGGGAAAAATGCTATCCGGCCTAGCTAAGCACTTGGTCGTTAAAGACATCACCGAAACCGGTGTGACAGTCGGCTGGAATAATGGCCGTTACGCAGGCATGGCCAGAGTGCAGCACACCGGCGACCGCAGGACAATGACCAAAAAGCAGTTGAGCGTGGCCGGTGAGCCGGACACCGAGTCACTGGCCACGCGTAGACAAGCCAGGGCTTTAATTGACGCGGGTTATAAAGCGAGATGGGGAAATTTCCGTGGCCTTAGAACCCCATCAATAAAATGGATCACCGAAAATTTGACCATAGCCAAGGCGAGCATTATTTTGCGGGTGCTACGCGGTGGCCCGAAAGAATCATGGGAAATTAACCTGCCAGCCCGGAGTTTTTTGGGCATTACCGATATGGATATGGATCAGTTAAGGGAGCAGGCTTTGGCTTTGATTGAGCAGGCGATTAATGAGCAGTAAATTTGGGAAGCTGTAATTTATATGGGGTAACTATTGGGGTAACTCTAAATTATTTTTCACTAAAATATTTTATTATCAAATACTTGCATTGTAATTGTGGTAGCGCCCGCCGGGGATTCAACAAGCCCCAACGAAGTACAAAAACCCGCAAGTCATAAGGCTTAGCGGGTTTTTTATTGCCCAACAAAACACAACAAGGCTCATTGGCATACTGTCATTTATGGCGGTATAAGTGGCGGTATATCAAAAATCACCGGAGCATGTACCGCCATGCCACTATCCGATACCGCCATAAAAAATGCCAAACCCACTACAGATAAGGCTTATAAGATGCCTAATGAAAAAGGAATGTACTTACTTGTACATCAAAATGGCAGCAAGTACTTTAGGCTTGAGGCTCTTACTGGATTCCAGGGAGCTAGCAGAGACACGTTAGACCCTGTTGAATTTGAAGTCTACAATCCCCAGATAGAGCAGATGATTACAATACATCAGCTATTAGATAATGCCAAATGCTTTGAAACTGTTCGTGCCCTGCGTTGGCCCGAAGCTGTTAACTGCCCTCATTGCGGGTCGGATCAGATCACTAGGCAAGGCAAGGACGATACTCAACCTGAACGGCAGCGTTATGGCTGCAAAGGGTGTCAGCGTAAATTTGACGATTTAACCGATACGGTTTTTGCCGGACATCATCAGCCGCTAAAAATCTGGGTGCTTTGCTTGTAT
>JAUXXQ010000004.1 GCA_030684815.1 Methylobacter sp.
AGCGCCATAGTTACATAGGGCTGCAAAGCCTGGGCTGGATTTTATGGCAGTAAAGTCCAACCCTAAGTGGCAAGAAAACCTTTCCAACAAATGCGCATTGAATTTACGGGTTTTCCAACTGGCGATGGAAATGACGTTGCGGCCAGCACCTTCCACGGCGTGGTGCCGGTCTTCCAGACGCAGCAGATTCAGTGCGGCCAGTGAGGCATTGAAATGGAATCCCAGCTTTGCTTCGGAAGTCGCTTGGCAATCGCACAGTCCAGTGTATTGCTTGGCATCGCGGAACACGAACTCAATCTGAAATCTTGCCTTGTAATAGCGCAGAATGTCCATGGCCGCACAGTCAATGTCGGTGCAGAATAATAATGCCGTATAGGTTTTGCCTTTTTCTTCCCGCACGACATAGACAATCCGCACATTACATTTGAACGTCGGCGCATTGACGACAGCGGTATAGACATGCTGCCCATCAATGTCCCCTGCCAGTTCAAAGCGTGATAAATCATCAAAACAAACTTTGCCTGCGTACTGGCGTGGTCGGCCTTTGGCTTTTTGTTCACCGGTATATAACCAGCGCAGATCGGCATCATGCCGTAACTTACTGACTACATGCATGCCATGTTCCACCACGCCATTAATAAACTTGGTCTTGGCGTAAAAACTGTCAGCGACCAAGTAACGGATTTTCCCCAACAGTCGCTTGGTATCGCGTTTGACGTGATCAAGGTAAATATCTATCCGGGTGGTCCGGGTTTCTTTAGGCGTTTTAGTGGCTTTGGTCTTGGTTTTTTTGTCGGCATCTTGAGCAACCTTATCTTCGGTATTGGCGGCCGACTCTGTGGCTACTTTAGGTGCTTTGGGTGCTTTGGGCAAAGCAGGGGTTTGGTAAGCCGACAGCGTATAGGCCGTGTTGTGTGTCACATCCACCAAGGCCAGCAATGAAATTTCCAGTCCGCGTTCCGCCTGACCCTGTGAACCGTTCCAAAACCAGTCCAGTCCGTAACTGGTGCGCCCGCTTTTGGGTGAAAAACTGGCATCGATTGCTGCCACCCATTCGCCATTATCGGGCAAGCCCTTCAAGCTCAGCAGATTGAAGGTAACAAAATCGAACGGGCGACGAAACCATCTCGAAAAGGTTTTTTCATTCAGCGAGGTATAACGGCCAAGGTTCCGGAAATTTACTCGCCCCGGCAGATACGTCATGGCTGTTAGCAAGATAAACATGAACTTACGCTGTGGCTTCGCCATGCTGGACATTTGTTGCAGAATCGGTTCTATTAAGTGCATGGAGGCCTTTGGCGCGTTGGGCTGTTTTCGTCGATGACTACATCTTCCCACGCTGGAGGCTTCCATACTATTTTTTAATCAAAGTAAAACTGTCCGAAGTATTGAAATAGGACATAGCGGATAATCCCATTTTAATTATTTCCGATAAGCTTCCATCTGCTTTTCGTACATGAAATTATCGTATTCTTTTTCACTGGTAAATCCTTGGCGCTCCCAAACTTCAGGTACTTTTTTCTTCACAGGAACTTCCTTTTGCTCAAGTTCCCAGTCATGCCCCCAGTCCCCTTTGAGTGCATTGTTCAGGTATCCGGCATAAGATTTAGCTGCCTTGGCGTTGCTGTACAGAATGTTCCGCTTCACATAGTCAAAACCATGTTTGCTTTCATAGAAATCCAGTGCTGACAGCACCGTTTTCTTGGACTTATGCTGCTCTGGTATCAGCAACAATAGTTCGACGAGTGAGTTGCTTATTTTGATGTCTGGCGACGATAATTCAGAAGTTATTTGGAAAACATTAGCTACAACATCAGCTGGGACAACTTCTATACGTTTATTCCTAGTTATGTGAAAACGAATTGCATCTACCTTACGACCATACTTGATCTCATCAAATTCAAAATATAGATCTGACTTGGCTTTGAGTTCTTTTTGAACTGGTTCAAGTACGCGTTCTTTGAAATTATTGTAAAACTTATATCTCACCATTCGCTATATCCGAAGCGGAAATTATTAATTAATTTTTATATCGCAAAAGGCTTTTTAATGCAAAAAGTTGACCCTATCTAAAGGGAAGCACAACAACCCTAGGTCATTGCCATGATAGCCACTTTAAACAAAGAAGCACAACACGTTCTGGGGATACCAGAACTGGTCATTATCACCGAACGGGTAGATGATGTAGTCCTGTTAATTGCCCAGATGATAAGGATGGGGCTGCCGCAGGTGTTGGATAAGCATATCCCTCGGCGCGGTTGCCAACGGAAGCTGAGTTGGGGATGGACGGCGACTATTTGGTTGGCCTACCTATTAACTGAAGGCGATCATCGTAAAGTGTCCGTGGCCCAGTATATTGCGGGAATGCACAATACCTTGGGGCGAGTGATAGGACAGGCCGTAGAGGTGCTTGATTTTGATGATGATCGCCTGTCGCACCTGCTTAAACACCTGAGCAAAAAAAAGACCTGGAATGCGATAGAGCGGGACTTAAACAAGCAAAGCATAACGGTCTATCAACTACCGACCGACCTTGTCCGTTTCGACATGACCACCGTCTCAGGCTTTCATGCCGTCGAGGAAGGCGGCTTAATGCAATTTGGCAACAGTAAAGATGATCCGACCCTGCCGCAAATAAAGCTGTCTGTCGCCTCATTGGATCCACTGGGGATGCCCTTAGTCGTTGAAACGGTATCGGGCGAACACGCCGATGATCCTTTATATATCGGGCTTATTGATCAGGTCAATGCCGCACTCAACAAGCCCGGTTTAGTTTTTGTTGGCGATTGCAAGATGAGTGCATTGGCCACCCGACTACACATCGTCTTGGGTAGCCATTTTTACTTGTCACCGTTGCCAAAAATCGGCAGTACCGCCAAAGACATGCCCGAATGGATCAACATAGGGCTTGATAAAGCCCGCGACGGTGAGCTGGAAGCGGTCTTTCGGCAGAATGAGTCGGGTGAAAAAAAGCTGATCGCCAGCGCCTACGCCTTTGAACGGACTGAGCAGCAAGTCGGCGAAGAAACCGTCAGCTGGCAAGAGCGTGTCATCATCGTTCACTCACCGGCGCATGCAGAACGCCAAGCACAAGGCTTGGAGCAACGCTTAACGACGGCACAACAACAGATTGAGGCACTGACGCCCGCAGTTAGCAAAGGCAAGCGGCAAATTAGCGAAGAACAAAAACTAAGTACGGCCATCATGGCCATTCTGAAAAAACAGCGCGTAGACGGCTTGCTCAAGATCAGCTACGAAAAGCAGAGAGCAAGTCAAACCCGCTATATTGGTAAAGGCCGAGGCTCAAGCAGCCGTGAACAACGGACAACAGAAAAGATCCGCTACCAAATCACCGCCGTGCAGCGTGATGACGCCGCTATCGTTGCCACCAAACAGCGCTTGGGCTGGAAAGCCTTTGTGACTAATATCGCCAGCTCAGCGCTATCGCTCAGCGACGCCGTGTTGTGCTACCGCAAGGAATACCGTATTGAGCGGATATTCAACCGTCTCAAAAGTCGCTTGAATATCGCCCCGTTGTTCGTGAAACGCAATGATCAAATTGAAGGCTTGTGCCATCTGCTGAGTTTAGGGGTACGCGTACTCACCCTAACCGAGTATGTCGTCCGTCAATCCTTGCAGACCGACAAGGTCAAATTGCCTGGGCTGCATCCTGAAAATCAGCGCAAGGAAACCGACAAACCGACGGCGGAGCGCATTCTTAAAGCGTTTGACGGCATCACCTTAACCATCATCCAAGATGCCAACGGCAATGAGGTGCTACGCTGGCTGTCGCCCTTAACGGTGGTGCAACAAACTATTCTTAACGGTCTCGGCTTGGACGGCGCTTATGGTCTACTGACAAATTCAGGATAGTCTTATTTTTAAGAGCGAATGGGGAGTTATATTGATCTTTTCCAATTCCCAACATTTCACGAAGTTGCTGTAGCTCAATTTCACGCGCCTTTAATCTATCATATTGTTTTAATAGCATATAAACTCTCATGGTGTACTGGCTCTTAAAACATAACAACATCTCAAGGTTACAGGAAGTAAAACACCCCTTTAGTTGCAACAAATAAGGCTTCAATTTTGGATCAAAAGATAATAAAACAGCCCCTTCTTTTTCAAGATATTTTGCTGATGACACCCAGCCAATAACAAGTGGCCCATCCTCTTCGTAAAACACCAATATCCGAGATACAATGCTTTTCTGTATTTTATGAAATTCCCTATAAACTGAGTTTTTATCAATCCCTAGAAAATCCGCAAATTCCCCAACGTTAATTCGATACTCCTTGAAGTCCTCATCATCCGGCTGAATTCTTGAGATCATAGTTAGAATTAAACGCTGTTCACCTAACGTCAGGTTGTAACGTGCCTCTATCAACTTGTTAGACTGAGTAACAATTAGTGAGGATGGTAATGATTTTTTCTTTATCTTAGCCATGCAAAAATCCTGGTTTAAAAAACTAACCATAAACAACAGCAAAAATGTTGTAGTTTAATAATTAAGATATTGTTTATTATTAAGTTTTTTTAAAAAAATAAATTTAAAAAATGCCTTCAAAAAAACTAACATAGTTTACTATCCAAGCATCGGGTATCTATAAAACAACAACTTATGACAGCTGTACGGCAAAAATGTTGTAGTTCACAGCAAAAATGTTGTAGTTCACAGCAAAAATGTTGTAGTTCACAGCAAAAATGTTGTAGTTATTGACGTAACAACTTGATTTATATGACAAAAAACGCCACTAAAACAATTAAAACAATTAAAACAAAAAAAACAACTACAACTGCGCACAAGAAACTCCTATTTTTACTGGTTGGTTAGTTGGTTTTTGATAAAAACTTAAAAAGCCATGGGTGCCCCCTAAAATTGCTCAATTTCAGGCCACAAATTTAATTATGCACAGATTAACCAAAATTGTACGATCAAAAGGAGTCGTTTTTAGGGTGCCTTTTGATGGGGCAGCGATATAACCGGCGAAAAATGCCGCTTCCACTTAGCCAATAAAATTTTTGGAGTAATTTATCTTAGTCGATAAAAAAGTCATAGCACGATAAGTGACCAAAAAGGGCATATACCCGCGCAAGCCTTGGTAGACGCGGGCTTGCTAATTTGCTTCCTGCATTTATTTTTATTTAAACACAGCTTGATCAATATGCAACAGCAGATCTGGTGTTCCCATCACCCGCCCTAATCCGGCGGCAACTCCCCCCATAGCGGAAGTGATGTTGATATAATTTTCATTCTAATTCAATGTGTTGGTGGCTGGCTGTTACAACGGTTTTTATGACGCTACTCCGCATGCCTGGATTTGGCCCCGCGAAATACGGCAGAGCCCTTATTTTGGTAAAGGTGATTTGTGATTTCTATCAAGGTGTAACGTCAACGTTTAGCGCGTTGACGTTGAAAACGGTGCGCCGGCACGGCCGGTGACGTCAGTTTTTCCAGTTGCGTGTTTAATTGGGCGTTCTCGGTCAGGAGTTGCTGGTTTTGACGCTGTACGGCGCGTTGCGCTTGAATGGACTGCTCATAACCCGCCTTTAAAAAGGTGAGCCTTTCCTCCAGTTGCAGCTGTTTGTCCTGCGCCTTGGCGGCGGCCAGTTCCCGCTCTTCCAAAATCCGGCGTTGCATCCAGGCCTGTTCCTGCTCAAGGCGGTGTTGCTGCTGTTCCAGCAAGTCCGTTTCCCGCTGCTGTTGTTGTTCCAGGGCTTTACTTAAGTCGTGTTCCCGTTGCTGCGCGGTGCGCAGTTCCGCTTGCAAGTTTACTTGCTCGGCCGTCAGGCTGGCGATGTGTGCGGATAAGGCGTCCTGTTTCAACCCGGCCTGGGTAAGTGCCTGGTCCGCCGCCGTCAGTACGTCCTGTTGTTGGTCAACGGTGTGTTGTAACTGGTCCAATTCGGTCTGGAGTGCGGCCGCCTGTTCGGCATAATTGAGTTGGGCTTCGGCCACGGTGGTTTGCCACAGTTGGGTCAGGGCTCCGGTCAATACGCTTGGTACCCCAGGGCAGTCCAAGGCGGAATGTTGCTGTTCTATGTACTGTTTGGCGAAAGCCTCGGTCCAGTCATTCATCGCCTTTTTGATGGTATTCGGGCTGTTGACGCCAATGCGCTCGCGGATAAGGTCAATGGTCGGGAAGCGGCTGAGTTCTTTCAGGATGGTCTCACAGCAGGCGTAGGCCAAGACATAGGTGTCGGTCATTTTGGGCATCAGGGCTTCTCGTTGCCGACATGGTCGGCGGTTAAGTCAGGGTTATGTACAGGCGGCGGTTCGGCAAAATGCCGGAAGGCGTCATAACGAGCATCGGCGTCGCTGTGCGAATAATGCGAGGTGGTGCTAATGCTGGCGTGGCCCATGTTGTCGCGTACCGCAGTCAGTGGGATCGCGCTGTCAACTGCCACGGTACCGTGGGTATGGCGCAGCCAATGGCTGCTGGCCCTGGCCAAATGCGCGGCGGTTTCCGGGTTGTCGGCTCGGGTCTGGTCGGCCACCCGGCCAAAAAAATCTTTCATCACTTTATGGATGGCCAGTGGAGTCACGGCCTTACCGTTGTCATTCAGGTCGGGCAGCAACGGGAAGGCCGGGTCTTGCCGCAGCAATTCCCGCCCGGCCAGTTGTTGATAGGTGCGGCCGATGAAGCTGAACACCGCAGGCGGCAGCGGTACCTGCCGGCGTTTTTGACCTTTGCCCAGCACGTTGAGCCAGTGTTGGGTTTGTTCGCCCCGGCTGATGGCGGCCAGGTCGCCGATACGGGCCTGAGCCAGTTCGTGCAGGCGCAGGCCGGTGGCATAGCCCAGGTGCAGGGTGAGCCGAGTCCTGAGCCATTTGCGGCGTTCCTGGCCGCTGCTGTCGCGCACCAAGCCCTCAATGGCGGTGGTGATGGCCGCCCACTGCGCCGGGGTAAAGGCACGGTGGGTGCCGATTGCCGACCGGGCGTCGGGGTCCTTGAGTTTGGGCAAGGCCGACAGCGGGTTGTGCTGCAGGTAACGTTGTTGCAGTAAAAACGTGAACAGGCTGTTGAGCAGGGTTTCGGCATGCTTGGCGCTGCGCCGGGACAGCGGGCCGGTGAACGGCTTCCAGTGGCGGTGGCTTTTGTGCTGCGGCGGCCCGACCCATACCTCGGCCGGTTGGGGGTCTTGCAAAAAGCGCCGGTAGTCGGCCAGGTCGGTGGCGTCCAGTGAGGACAGGGCCTTATGCCGGTCCAGGATGGCCCAGAGCAGCAGCCGTTCGGCTTCGCGCTGGTAGCTGCGGTGGGTGTGGCTGCCGGGGTCGAACAGTGCCAGCCAGGCCTGGATCGCGGCCAGGTCGTGGGGCATTGGGATAAACGGCGTTGCCGGGGCACGGTTGCGGCCCTGGCTGCCATCCAGATTGTCCGGCACTAACAGGCGCTCCAGCGGCACTAATCCGGTTTCATAAGGCAATAGGCTTTGCCGGGCTGCTTTGGCCAGTTTGCCGGGGAAGAGCTGTTCCAGACCGGCTTCAAGGCGTCGGGCACCGGTTCTGCCCAATCCGGTGATGGTTTTCCACCAAGCTTTACCATCACGTTGGCAACGCAACAGCACATCGCCGATCGTTGCCAGTTGTGCCGGCGCTAAACATTCGGCCATTTCCGGTGCCACCCAGAAGCGCAGCGGTTGGTCAGTCTGCGGTAGCAGGTCGGTATGGCGGAGCAGAAGATCGAGCTGGTGCAATGCGGTGCGTTGCCAATCCGGCCCCGTACGGCGCTGTAACCAGAGGCCAGGGTCGGGCCAATCCAGACGCAGTGCCTTAAGATGGAGCCGGGTGCGGCATTCGGCCAATTCGGCTAGGGCAGGGTAGTCCGGGTCGAGGTCCAGGGCGGCCAGCGGCACGCCCTGAATCCAGGCACGGATGAGCATTTGTTGTTCTAGGTCGAGTAAGGCCGTCATGGGGCTCCGGGTCAGTGCCATCAGGGGGCTGGGTGATCGTTCATTAAACTAAAGTTGTAAAAAAACCAGTACTCTACAAAACAGACAAATAGAACCAGATGTTTACAATTTTACTTTAAATTATTTAAATTAAAAGTGTAAAATAAACGCAGGTTAAAGTAATAATGTAAAAAAAATATTCGTACTTGTGGCAAGCTTGCCAGAAAATGACAAACCAACGCTATATTATAGGGTGTGTATGGAATCCGAATCGGGGTTACCCGACACTTCAGTCAAGGCTGGCCGTAAAATAAAAGGCCTTTCCGATACGGAAAGGGCAGACCTGGATAACTGGCCGCGCCCTGACGAAGGGGCGTTAGCCGAAGACCATAGGGTTCTCTATCTGAACCGGAAAAATGCGGTCAAATTGTATGTTAGCGGCAGTTCGGCAAAAACGATAGTGGACAATTGCGGCTTTACGCTCAGCCATGTTTATCGGCTGATAACCGAGCGCTGTCTTTGCCCCCATCCTGACGGCTTGATTTATGGGTGGCGGGCGTTGGTGCCACATGTCCACATCAGGCCTTATCGGCGTCAACGGCCTGTGAAGCCGGATGAATCCGGCCATGGCGCATCAGGCGCCTTGCAAGCGGTGCTTGATTTACATCCGGCGTTGCGCAAAGCTTTTGAGAAACGCATCTTGGCCAGTTGCCCGCAAAATAAGTTGGGGGCCGTAAAGCGGCCCAGGCAGGCGCATTGGAAGTGGTTTCTCGACGAGTTACGAAAATTAGGCTACGAGCAACAGAACAAATGGCCGTTCAATACCCAAAATAACGGTTATGTGAGCGTTTGCAATTATATGAATGCTGTTTTGGATGCCAACCCCAAACAAGCGGCGCGGGTGCTGGGCGGCAGAGATGCCGCTAAAAAGCTGATCGCTGGCGATGGAGTCGACAGGCCAGTCACCAAGGCGTTCCAACGTGTCGAGATGGACGCCCACAAAATTGACGGGCGGTTTTGTGTGATGATGCCCTCACTCACGGGCGAGCATATCCCCAAAATAATCCACCGAATTTGGGTTATTGTCATTATCGACGTATTTTCCCGTGCAGTTTTAGGCTATTACCTAAGCTTGGGGAGAGAGGTATCTAAGGATGATGTCATGCGCACCCTAAAGATGGCGCTGACCCGCTGGCAACGCCGTAATCTGACATTCAGTGACAAGGCTTACCATGACGGGGGCGGTTTGCCTTCCGGTGTGTCGGATGACTATATCGGCGTTTGTTGGGATGAAACCCGTGTTGACGGGGCTTTGGCGGAGACCTGTCAACACGTTGAAAGTGCCTTGAGAGATACGGTCGGTTCGGTGCTCATCACCCCCAAAATGGGATTTTCGTCCCGCCGAAGTAAAGATGACCGTCCCTTTATCGAAGCGTTTTTCCGCACATTGGGCACCTACGGGTTTCAAAAGCTATCAAACACGACCGGTTCTAAGCCGGAAGAAAAGCAAAGCCGGAACCCTGATGAAATGGCACTGACCAGCCAGTTTCAATTGGAATATGCCGAAGAGCTTCTGGATGTTTTGATCGCAAATTATAACGCCATGCCACATACTGACCTTGGCTACAGGTCGCCGCTTGAATATCTGCGCTTTGTTTGTGCCAGCCCCGGAACGGTTTTGCGTTACGCAGACCCGAATACGGTCCAAGGGCTGCTAAGTTACCGAAAAAAATGCCGGGTTAATGGCGACCTGAAGCAAGGACGCAAGCCCTATGTTCATTTCGAGGGTGCCCGCTACACTAACGAAATACTCCAACAGCGTTTTGACTTGGTCGGTAACTATGTGTGGGTGGTCAATCACCTGGAAGATGACGCACGAGTCGCACAGGCATCAACGCTAGAAGGTCAACAGTTGGGGATATTAAGGGCGGCGCCGCCTTGGCATAAGCTGCCACATAGCTTGAAAGTCCGTAAAGCCATCAATACCGCCACCAGAAAACGGCGTGGTTCAATAAATTGATTAGTTACTGCGTAACGCAATTTCATTGAAATACTCATCCCACTGACTTGGGTCTAGTTTTTTTATTTCAGTAACGTCTTTATCCAGTATGATGATCAGCTGCTCGATTACCTCTCTTTTTGTAATTTTGAAGTGATCGGTTAGTCGTTCTAAGGCACAGTATGACTGAGAACTTATCCACAAATTCAGTTTTCGATCGGCATTACCAAGACGTTGACGATCGCGGTAATTTTGTTGCCGTTCTTTACTACTTTTTGCCATTCCCTCTATTCCCATTTTATATCACAATTATGGCATTTTACATGCGTTACCGCGTAACGTTTTGGGAATTTGAACCATGCCAATTATTCGCTTTCGACGGCTAAAAAACTGAATAATCAGTGAGTTGTGGCAATCGGTTAATGGGGTTGTCAGGGATTGCTATGGGTGGATGAAGTGGGGAGAAGTTACGACTGTCGAGTTAATTTGTATAATGATAGGACTTACGCATTGACGGAATGCCTAAATTGTGGATTGAGATTTTTTATTTCAGGCATGAGTGTCGCGATAGAATTTGCTACCACAGTATTAAATAACTCACGCTGGAGCTCGTAACAGTTACTGATAAGCTCAGCGA
>JAUXXQ010000028.1 GCA_030684815.1 Methylobacter sp.
GAGTATTTCCTGCTCCAGCTTGTCTATCTGCTGTTGCTGCCACGCAAGCAACTCCAACAGCACATCGATTAGCGGCGTGCGGTCTTCATCGCTGATTTTGGGTAAGGGTGGCTCGAGGGAATCCATGCCGTTATTTTAACCGATTTTTAAGATGTTGCCTGTGAGTAATGAGAAGTTACGTTATTATAACATATCCCATTGTTTATATTGCTTAATTTATTGGTTCGCCCCGCAATTTCCCGGGTTCCCTTGAGAATCGGCCGGAAAAATATCCCGGCAGATTATTTTTGCGTTTCTATTCTCGGATAGGCTCCTAGAAAAGCCTTAAACTACAAAACACCTTGGGAGGTGTTTTGTAAGATGGCCGGGCTTGATACCGATAATTTGCTCGGTGTTGCATTCATGGGTTGAATTCGCCATAGCCTATTCATCGGTATAAATCAGCGTTCCAGGCGCTATCGTACTTTGAATGAAAGGCTTGATCGTGGCTTGCTGAACATTTTTCAGCATGTGGATGACCACTTGGCCACCGCGCTGGATCATGCCAAAGATCGGCGGCTGTTCTTTTTCCAAGGTACCCCGCCCCCGCGCTCCTTTTAACCGGTTTCGCCGACTCTTCCGGCCTTTTTTCTTAACGGCATCGGGTTGGCCTTTATGGCCGGCAACAACATAGACTTCATCACATTCGACTTCGCCTTCCAGAATAACCGCTGTTTTTTTGGCGACAATGCCGGAACGTAATTGTTGGGTCATTTGCTGGACATCATCTTCATTTAAATCCAACTCATGGGCGATTTTAAGTTTAAGCCCATAAAATACAAGCAAAGCACCCAGATTTTTAGCGGCTGATGATGTCCGGCAAAAACCGTATCGGTTAAATCGTCAAATTTACGCTGACACCCTTTGCAGCCATAACGCTGCCGTTCAGGTTGAGTATCGTCCTTGCCTTGCCTAGGAGTCTGTCAGTCTTATAAAGCGATTTAAAACAATCAGTTATATATTGGCGGCATACAAAATCCGTTAATACTAACGTCAAGGTTGTGTAATTAGCGTAAAATCCGGTAACCAATAAAACTAAAAATATTATTATTCAATTAGTTATAAGTCCGTCAAACGGGTGCTGATTTTTTATAATGTCAACTAAGCATAAACGCCCGCGCCATATTG
>JAUXXQ010000031.1 GCA_030684815.1 Methylobacter sp.
CCAATTTTGCCAATCTCAGTGACAATGCTTCTGCTAGCCGCGCGTATAGCTTGTGTCGTTCTGTTTTTTTTGTCATTAACTAATGATACAGATATACCGTGGCTAGTTCTGCGTTTTGTCCCGTTTTAAGTGGGTAGCCTATTTTAGGCACGGTGATGACACCGGCATGGCGGGCGAGGTTCTTCAAGCGAACCGGTGGAATATGGGAAAAATCGATTTCTTGCATACCCAATGCCTTTAATTCAAGATAGCGTTCAACGGATGCATTAAAGGCTGGCCCGCTGATGGTTACCGGGCCTTTCTGATAGCGGTCAAAAGCCGATGAACGTGTGCCGTCTGGCACTTTGAGTAAAGTTTCCAATTTGGCCTTTTGCTCAAGTGTTGGTAAAGCGGCTAATCGCCGCCACAATCGGTTAACCGCCCTTTCCCTGATTTCGGAAATCAACCGTGATAAAGTTGTGGCGCCTGGTAATAGCACCTTGTTTTGGTTCAGCCAGGCGGTAGCAAAGTCGAACATTAAGCTGGGTCTTTCGTTGCTGATCCAGGCAAGGGTATAAAGTAATCGGCTAAGGCGAAATGCCCAGGGTGGATCGTTAAATTCGTGGTAGCCATAGTGTTCGCGGATCAGCGCGGTGTGTTCACGTTTGGTGGTCTCCCTTTGAGCATAATCCGCCAAAATGGCCACATCACCAATCGACAGTTGCCCGGCCACAAAGGCTTGGACGTTGGCAGGCACCAACGTCAGATCCGATAGGAAGCATCCTAAAAACCTGGCGGCAGTTAATTGCAGTGCAAAGCCAAATTTATTTTGATCGCCACGACGATTTAATATGAATGTCAGGTCTGCTTCATCAAGGTGAAAGTACCTTGCCAGTTGGATTTCATTAGGATCGTCGGCAAACTGCCCGTACTGGGCCTTCTGTTCTGCGGTTAAAAAATCGACGGACATCCATTGCTCCAGACCAGAGGTAAAATCGAATGAAATATAAAGCTGTAGTGTCTACAAACTTAATAAGTTTGTGGACAGTATATTTACTCTGGAATAAACCGTCTATTAAATCGTTTTTCAGTACATTCATAGACACATCGTCCATTAATCGATTTAGGAGACAATTTTAGACGATGAGACTCTTTGGTTATGCTCGGGTATCCACGAGCCAACAGTCACTAGATATTCAGGTCAAGGCGCTTAAAGAAGCCGGGGTCAAAGCCAGCCGAATTTTTACTGATAAAATCTCCGGCAGCCATGTGCAGAGGGATGGATTAAGCCTGTTACGAGTTAAAATCGAAGAAGGTGACGTGATCCTGGTCAAAAAACTGGATCGTCTGGGTCGAGATACGGCGGACATGATCGCCTTGATCAAGGAATTCGATCATATGGGGGTTGCGGTTCGTTTTTTGGATGATGGTATTAGCACCGAAGGAACCATGGGTAAAATGATTGTCACCATTCTGTCCGCCGTAGCACAGGCAGAGCGCCAACGCATTCTTGAACGTACCAATGAAGGCCGCATTGAAGCCAAAGCCAAAGGAGTGAAATTTGGTCGTAAACCTACCATTGACCGGAAAAAGGTAGTGGAACTGCGTGAGAAAGGATTAGGAGCCACAAGTATTGCTAAGCAAATTGGCATAGGCCGATCAACAGTGTACAAATTGCTAAATGAAGTCGGCAAAAAATAATTCTAGAATGAAGAGGGATGTTATTTTTTAAATTAGAATTACTTTAGACGCTAACGTACGTTTTCGTACCATTGGACTTCAAACCCCTCAGACGTAGGAAAAAGTAGCGAGACTAATGCCCCCTGCCCTCCTTCAATAGGATTGACCGCTAACTCACTTTTTAAAAACTCTAAACAAGGTTTTTCCGGCAAATGCTGAGGATGGAGCGGCATTGATGATTTATTCCGAACCTCGTCGCTTTCCAGCCATAGGGCTAATTCCGAAATAAAAAATACCAGCCATGGCCTATCTTTAGGCGGGTCGAATGAGGATGTCCCAGTTAGGCAATAAAGGATTGCGTAGCAAGCGTGCCTCGATGTCTGCCATGGCCTGCTTGGTCAGGGTGACG
>JAUXXQ010000032.1 GCA_030684815.1 Methylobacter sp.
CAATTTTGCCAATCTCAGTGACAATGCTTCTGCTAGCCGCGCGTATAGCTTGTGTCGTTCTGTTTTTTTTGTCATTAACTAATGATACAGATATACCGTGGCTAGTTCTGCGTTTTGTCCCGTTTTAAGTGGGTAGCCTAAAAATGCATCCAATCCAAAGAACCCAAGAAGGCATGTAATGGCGATCAGAGATTTTAACAACAAGCAGCCAAAAATCGGCAAGGCCGTCTTTATCGATGACAGCGCGGTGGTCATTGGCGATGTTAGCTTAGGTGATGATGTGTCGGTATGGCCGACAACGGTGATCAGGGGCGATGTCGAGCGCGTCATCATCGGCGAGGGCACTAATGTGCAAGACGGCTCGGTGCTGCATGTGACACATGCCGGAAAATATACCGCGCAAGGTTATCCGTTAACCATCGGCAAGGGCGTCACCATTGGCCATAGGGCGGTGGTTCATGCCTGCACTGTCGGCGATTATTGCCTGATCGGGATAGGCGCCATTGTTATGGATGGCGCGGTGCTTGAAGATTATGTGATGCTCGGTGCGGGTGCGCTGGTGTCGCCGGGAAAAAAGCTGGAAGGCGGCTATCTTTATGTCGGTGTGCCCGCAAAACAGGCCAGACCGTTAAAGGCGTCTGAAAAGGAATTTCTGGAATATTCATCCCGACAATATATCCAGCTGAAAAATGAGTATTTGAAAGGCTCACCTTCTGCCCTTTAAAACGGCCTTTCCGAATTTAACAGCTCTATCACCGGTTGGGTTCGTGGGCGCACGCCGCGCCAGATAAAAAAGGCTTCCGCCGCCTGCTCTACCAACATCCCCAGCCCGTCCAGACTTTTTACCGCATGGTTTTCCAGACCCCAGCGCACAAAAGCGGTCGGTTCGTTGCCGTAGGCAAGGTCGTAACAATTCCCCCCTTCTGCCAACAAACCCGCCGGTAATGGCGGCAGTTGGCCGCTCAAACTGGCTGAAGTGGCGTTTAAAATCAAGTCGAATTGCTGATTTTCCAACGCATCGAAACCGCAGCCGGTAACAGGGCCGTTAGCGTGAAATTCGGCGGCCAACTTAACTGCTTTGTCGGCGGTACGGTTGGCTATAACCAGGGTTTTCGGAGATTGTCCAAGGATTGGCGTCAGAATGCCGCGACTGGCACCGCCGGCACCCAAAACCAGTATACGGATGCCGAATAAGCTGATGGCATTATTAGTGGTCAAATCCGTCACCAAACCGACGCCGTCGGTATTATCGCCCAATATGGCGCCGTCCGTTTGCAGCGCCAAGGTATTAACGGCTTTACTGAGCTGGGCGCGTTCGGTTCTATAGTCGGCATAGCTCCAGGCCAGTTCCTTGAGCGGCACGGTGCAATTTAAGCCTTTGCCGCCGTCATGAAAAAACTTTTCGGCAACAGTCGAGAAGTGTTCAGCAGGCACATCCTGCGCGGTATATTCCAGCACCTGCTCGGTCTGCTCGGCAAAAAGGCCATGGATACGCGGCGACTTGCTGTGTTTGATAGGGTGTCCAAATACGGCGTAGCGGTCAATTAGGCTCATGATACTGTCCTTTTTTCCTGCCATAATTCCCATAAAAAGGTTACCCCGACAATGACAATGGCGATCACTATTTCCATCCAAAGAAAATGCGAGGTGTAAATGGAAACAACCGCCGCAGCTCCCAGAAAAAGCCCGACCAGACTAAAACGCCAACCTACGCGCAGGCCATCAAGCATAGTTGACAGCGACAAAATCAGCAGTACCACCAGACCGACATCATATTGGGTTATTCGCCCGGCTTGATGGATTAAAAACACACCGCCAACAACCAGTAACGATGTAGCCCAATGTATCGACTGCTCGCGAAAAACCAGTTTGAAATCCTCGCTACTGTGCTTGGATTGCAACCAGCCGAGAATAATCGCAAACAGGCAGAATACAAAAACCATAATAAGCCAGTAGGTATAGCCGTCAGCCGGTGAATAATCCATGATGCCGATACCGACCAGCGACAAAATCAACAATAGGATCAAGATGGCTTCTTCGATGTGGAATCTTCTTTTTTCGGTGATGAGAGTATCTTCTTCTGACATAAAATTAGGCCTCATTTAGTTTGTTGTTATTTTAATTGCTACTTCACAAGTGTTTTATTGACGCTTATGCCGCCATTTTTAACCCGCTGCCGATTAACTGCAACTGTTTGTACAAACCATCAACATCAGACTTTTCGAAAAACCGGAATTGATTTTTCGGGGGAGCGCCGTGCCTTAAGCCCCCAAGCCAACAGATATTCAATTTTGCGGTTGCCATCATTCAGGCGCTTAAACAGTATTTCAAATAACTTCTTATAAAATATATAGCCTTTAACGGGATAGGCATCCAGATATTCGCTTAGCTTAGCGCCGCTTATTTCCAGCAAACAGCCCTCGGTAATGGCGGTAACCGAAGCAGTCCTGACGCTGGTTTCATGAAGGCAGGTATCGCCAAAAATATCGCCTTTAGTCAAATCGCAGACACCGGTTTTTACATTTTCACGCGCCTCTAGCTCAACATGCACAGATACCCGTAACTGGCCATCTTCGATAAAGAACATCGTTTTGGCCACATCACCTTCCTTGACGATAACTTCATTGGCAGCAAAATTCCAACGTTTCCAAGCAATGCCTTCGACAAACCGAGGATCGCTGATTATGTCTTTAATTATCTTTTCCACACACACCACCTCTGAAAGTGCATTTATTAACCTACCGCACAATAACAATTTAAGCGCTTCATACTACCCCGCACTCCAAACTGTCAACGCGCTGAAAGCCACGGGGCAAGGCTAAGCCGCGTTTGGCGCGGGTACCGGAATAATGCTCAATATCCGTGCCTTTCAAGGTCAATTGCCGTTTACCGGCGAGGATTTTCAATTGCCCGTTTTCAGGCAGTGCTGCCGCAGCGACAACATAATCACTACCGGCACTTAAGTCAGCGCTTGGAATATTAATCAATTTATTGCCTTTGCCTTTGGCCAGCGCAGGCAATTCGGTGGACGGAAAAATCAACAAACGGCCTTGTAAGGTCACTACCGCCAGCGCATCGGTTTCATTGCGTATCGCTACCGGTTTTAATACTTTCGCGCCTTCAGGCAAATTAATCAACAACTTACCTGCTTTGTTTTTGCTTAACAATTCTTTCAACTGAACCCGAAAGCCATAACCGAAATGACTGGCCAGCACGTACCAATCGTCAGGCTGTCCCGCCAACAGATGCATAAATAACGAGCCGGGCGGCGGATTAAGTCGTCCGGTCAGCGGTTCGCCCTGCGTCCTGGCTGACGGCAAATCATGGGTCGCGGTGCTGTAAGCGCGGCCGGTAGAATCCAGAATATACACCGGCTGCGTGGAGCGGCATTTGACCGCATCCAAAAAGCTGTCGCCGGAACGGTAATTTAAACTCGCCACATCAATGTCATGGCCTTTCGCCGACCTGATCCAGCCTTTTTCCGACAGGATAACGGTCAACGGCTCGTTGCTGATTAGCGCCGTCGTTTCCAAGGCTTGCGCGGCGACTCTGGCCACAATCGGCGAGCGGCGCTCATCGCCGTATTTTTCCGCATCGCGCTCCAGCTCATCCCTAATCAGGCGATTGAGCAAACGCGGCGAACCCAGCGTTTTTTCCAGCCCCTTCCGTTCTTTTTCCAGCTCATCTTGTTCGCCGCGAATTTTCATTTCTTCGAGCTTGGCCAGATGCCGCAACTTCAATTCCAGTATCGCTTCGGCCTGAGTATCAGTCAGTCCGAACCGCTCCATTAACACCGGTTTAGGCTGGTCTTCGTTGCGGATAATCGCGATCACTTCATCGATATTCAGATAGGCAATCAGCAGGCCGTCGAGAATATGCAGCCGCGCCAGCACCTTGTCCAAGCGGTATTGCAGGCGTTTGCGCACGGTTTCGGTGCGGAACGCCAGCCATTCGACCAGGATGTCCCGCAGCCCTTTCACTTTAGGCCGCCCGTCCAAGCCGATCATGTTCATATTGACGCGGTAGCTTTTTTCCAGATCGGTGGTGGCAAACAAATGCGACATCACTTCATCGGCGTCAATGCGTTTGGAGCGGGGAATCACCAGCAAGCGGGTCGGATTTTCGTGATCCGATTCGTCGCGCAAATCTTCAATCATCGGCAGTTTTTTCGCCAGCATTTGCGCGGCAATCTGCTCCATCAATTTAGCGCCGGACACCTGATGCGGCAACGCGGTAATGACGATATTGCCGTCTTCCAGCTCGTATTTGGCGCGCATTTTGATCGAACCGCCGCCGCTGATGTACATTTTTTGTATGTCTTCAGCCGAGGTGATGATTTCCGCATCGGTCGGGTAATCGGGGCCTTGGATATGGGTAAACAGCGTTTCCAGTGTGCTGTTCGGGTCGTCCAATAATTGTATGCAGGCGTGGGCGACTTCACGCAAATTATGCGGCGGTATGTCAGTTGCCATGCCCACCGCGATGCCCATCGTGCCATTCAGCAAGATATTCGGCAGCCGCGCCGGCAACAGCACCGGCTCTTTCAGTGTGGCGTCGAAATTATCCGACCAGTCCACCGTGCCCTGCCCCAATTCGCTCAACAAGGTTTGCGCATAAGCGGTCAGGCGCGATTCGGTGTAACGCATCGCGGCAAACGATTTGGGATCGTCGGGCGAACCCCAGTTGCCCTGCCCGTCCACCAGCGGATAACGGTAAGAAAAATTCTGCGCCATCAACACCATGGCTTCATAACAGGCGGAATCGCCGTGCGGATGATATTTACCCAGCACGTCACCGACAGTCCGGGCCGATTTCTTAAACTTGGCCGTCGCGGTCAAGCCCAGCTCGGACATGGCATAAACAATGCGCCGTTGCACCGGTTTTAAGCCATCGGCAATATGCGGCAAAGCCCGATCCAAAATCACATACATGGAATAATCCAGGTAGGCTTTTTCGGTAAAATCCTTTAACGGCAGTTGTTCAAAATTTCCTTGTAAGATCATAAATTACAGCTCGGCACTATCGTCATTATTAAAATCTTTTCTTGTTTAATCATTAAATTCTCAGCTCTAAAGCCCTGCATTGCAGACCGTTAATTTCATGTAATTTTTTATCATTCGTCAGTAGCACCGCCTGTTCAAGCAATGCCGTTGCGCATACTATCGCATCGGGGAGCTTTAGTAATGTGCTTGTTGATGAATTCATTTATTGTTTAGTTGTGCATCGACCCAAAAAATCACGCCGCCAACCGCTCCAAATTTACCCTGCGCGCGGCATACAACAGACATGCCTGAATATCCTGCTGCTCTAAATCAGGGAAATCCTGCAAAATCTCCTCACTGCTGACACCTTCAGCCAGCATTTGCAAAATATCGCTGACTCGAATTCTCATGCCACGAACACAAGGCTTTCCTCCGCACTGAAGCGGATTATAGGTAATTCGATTTTCCAGGTTCATAGATAATGCCTCTTATTATTCCAACAAGGTTGCCGCAACCATTTTGGTTATTATACAAAGCTAACACAAAATAACCCTTGCTATTTTTGGGCATAAAACAGCCGCCATAAAAAAGCCCCGGCTGCTTAACAGCCGGGGCTTTGATTAGGCTTAAAGCAACGGGGCTTTAAGACAGCATGATTACATCATGCCGCCCATACCACCCATTCCGCCCATGCCGCCCATATCGTGGCCGCCATGACCGCCTTTATCGTCGCTCGGCGCATCGGCAATCATCACTTCAGTGGTCAGCATCAAACCGGCAACAGATGCTGCATTTTGCAGCGCAGTACGGGTTACTTTCGCAGGGTCTAAAATACCCATTTCGATCATATCGCCGTATTCTCCGGTTGCCGCGTTGTAACCGAAGTTACCTGTGCCTTTTTGCACTTCGTTAAAGACCACTGAAGGCTCGTCGCCTGCATTGGCAACGATTTGACGCAAAGGCTCTTCCATTGCACGACGCAGGATGTTGATACCAACGGTTTGGTCGTGGTTAATGCCTTCCAGATTGTCCAGAGCCGAAATAGCGCGAACCAATGCTGAACCGCCACCTGCGACAACGCCTTCTTCAACCGCAGCGCGAGTTGAATGCAACGCATCTTCAACGCGGGCTTTCTTTTCTTTCATTTCGATTTCAGTGGCCGCGCCGACTTTAATAACCGCAACGCCACCGGCTAATTTAGCCAGACGCTCTTGCAGTTTTTCTTTGTCATAGTCGGATGTTGCATCGTCAGCTTGTGCGCGAATTTGTGCAACACGGCTTTTGATTTGCTCTTCAGAACCCGCACCATCGATGATAGTGGTGTTTTCTTTGGTGATTTGCACTTTTTTGGCTGTACCCAGTTGCGACAATTCCGCTTTTTCCAGGCTCAAACCGACTTCTTCAGAAATAACCACGCCGCCGGTCAATACCGCGATGTCTTCCAACATGGCTTTACGACGATCGCCGAAACCAGGCGCTTTAACCGCAGCGACTTTAACGATGCCGCGAATCGTGTTGACCACCAATGTCGCCAGCGCTTCGCCTTCAACATCTTCAGCAACGATCAATAACGGACGGCCGGCTTTCGCAACGCCTTCCAGAATAGGCAGCATGTCGCGGATATTGGAGATTTTTTTGTCGTAAATCAGAATCAATGGATCGTCTAATTCGACGCTCATATTTTCTTGTTTGTTGATGAAGTAAGGTGACAAATAGCCACGGTCGAACTGCATCCCTTCAACTACGTCCAGCGAGTTGTCAAGGCCTGAACCTTCTTCAACCGTGATGACGCCTTCTTTGCCGACTTTTTCCATTGCTTCAGCAATGATTTTGCCGACTGACTCGTCAGAGTTTGCAGAGATAGTACCGACTTGGGCAATCGCTTTGTTGTCAACGCAAGGTGTCGCTGAAGCCACAATCGCTTCAACCGCTTTGGTTACCGCCAAATCGATGCCGCGTTTTAAATCCATAGGATTCATGCCGGCAGCAACGGCTTTTAAGCCTTCGTTAACGATGGATTGCGCCAATACGGTTGCTGTCGTAGTTCCGTCACCGGCCACATCAGACGTGTGCGAGGCCACTTCTTTGACCATTTGCGCGCCCATGTTTTCGAATTTGTCTTGCAATTCGATTTCTTTTGCTACCGATACACCGTCTTTAGTGATGGTTGGCGCGCCGAAGCTTTTGTCCAAAATCGCGTTGCGGCCTTTAGGGCCTAAAGTTACTTTTACTGCGTTTGCTAAAATATTTACGCCTCGCGCCATGCGGATACGAGCGTCATCACCGAATAATACGTCTTTTGCTGCCATTTTTATTCCTTATCTAATTTTGTCTGTGAATGTGATTGCGGTATTTCGGGCTTAACCCAAAATGCCCATGATGTCTTCTTCACGCATAACGATGAGTTCATCGCCGTCAACTTTCACTTCGTTGCCGGAATATTTGCCAAACAACACTTTATCGCCAACCTTGACTTCCAAAGCGCGTACAGTGCCGTTGTCCAGTTGCTTGCCGTTGCCAACTGCTAAAACCACGCCTTGGCTTGGTTTTTCTGCTGCAGAACCCGGCAATACAATACCGCCTGGGGTTGTGGTTTCTTCTTCAACACGTTTGACTATCACTCTGTCGTGTAACGGACGTATTTTCATCAATATCTCCTAAACATTAAAATTAAAGGGTAAATCTTAGTTATTAGCACTCGCTAGTAATGAGTGCTAATGATAATGAGCTTTTGCACTGTGTCAAGTTCTTTGGCATCATTTGCCATCACAATACAGCCACAACATGACCTATGAATGACAACCAATTACTGCGCTACAGCCGTCAAATCATGCTGCCTCAGATCGATATTGAGGGCCAACAAAAACTTCTCGACGCCAATGTGCTGATTGTCGGCGCCGGCGGATTAGGTTCCCCGGCAGCCCTATATCTTGCTGCCGCAGGCGTTGGCACATTAACCATTTACGATAACGACACCGTGGACTTGTCCAACTTACAAAGGCAGATTACTCATCACACGCCCGATATTGGGACTGATAAGGTAATTTCAACCCGGCAAACGCTGAATCAGCTAAATCCCGAAGTCAAAATAAGGGCGATTAAACAGCGCCTGGAAGGTGAACAACTTGATTACGAAGTCATGCGGGCCGATGTAGTGCTGGACTGTAGCGACAATTTCACCACCCGTTTTGCCATCAACAGCGCCTGCGTCAAACAGCAAACGCCGCTGGTTTCAGGCGCGGCGATTCGCTTTGAGGGACAGGTCGCCGTGTTTACGCCGGGCAAAAATAACAGCCCATGCTACAACTGTCTGTACCACAGCGACGGCGAAGAACTGCAAAATTGCGCCACTAACGGCGTTATCGCGCCGCTTACCGGCATCATAGGCAGCATTCAGGCGCTGGAAGCAATGAAATTGATTATAGATATTGGCGAAGCGCTAACCGGGCGGTTATTGCTGCTGGATGGCTTAACAATGGAATGGAATACGATGAAACTGCGGAAAAACCCTGACTGCGCAACTTGCGGCGTGTAATGTTGGGACATACAGACACATAGCATCGTCTGGATGCCCCAACATCAACAGACTATTACTTTTTAGCCAGCTTATCCTGAACGAACTTAATGGCTTTTTCGGCAAAATCATTAACCACCGAAGGACTGTCGCCATGCGGCTCAAGATCACCCAAAGGGGTGTCGCTCATTTTAGTAAAACGGTAAATAAAATAACCTAACGGTGCAAACGCAAACGCCGCAATCAGTATCATAACGATAAACAAACCAGTAACGTCACCCATGATTTCTCCTCCTAAATTTTTATATTATTATTTTGAGACGAAGCCGAATAATACTCTTTTCCTGTCTAAAAAACACCCTTCACCTTTTAGAACCGATACTTAGGAAACAACCGTGCTATCAACGTACAATCGATTGATACCGTCAGCAAACAACTCACTTTAAAGCACTCCCCATTGTCAAGACCAAAATCCTACAAAATTTAAGATAGAGGCGTGTTGATAAAAACCGGTCTTTTCTTGTTCATCCGGTTTATCCTCAGGCATATCCAAATAGACTTGGGCGGGAGTCCGGTAATCCAGAGACTGGTGGAAATGTTCATTATTGTAGAACGGGAAAAAATCACGCAATCCTGCCCAGGCTTCCTGCCAGCAATTCTCATTATGAGAATTAAAATTAAAATTAAAATTAAAATAAAATCAAATAGATACTGATTTTATTTTTAAAATTCGAACGCGTTCTACCGCAATACTCGCAAGGTAAGCGAAGAGTCGAATGGGTAGTAATATCAAACCCCTTGTTCTATAAGACTTTGCAACACCTATGAAAAATAGAATTCTGTAAAATGAAAAACAAATCAGGGAATTTAATTCATAATACTTTGATTAACATATATTTTTATAATGAGAATTGCTGCTAAAATGCAGCTCTTTGCCCTCTTGCTCCAGAATAGTTCTTGCTATTTCGATGATATTCATGGCGTCGGTAAAATTGAATGAATAAAGACGCTAAGCATAGTTGATATTGGCAAAATTAGTTAATTCAGCGACGCGGCACGATACGAAAAAACAAAGCAGGCACCGAGAGTAAATAATCTCCTCTGGCTTAAATCGGATTGAGCCGTAACTAAACAACCACCAGCTAAAGCTGGTGGGTTTGAGTTACGGACTGGAAGTCCGGATACGCGTCGACTTAACGACGCGTCTTATGGAGGCTCCATCTTAAATTCATCGTTCGGATTAGGCTCAAAATGATGCTCCAAATAT
>JAUXXQ010000033.1 GCA_030684815.1 Methylobacter sp.
CCAATTTTGCCAATCTCAGTGACAATGCTTCTGCTAGCCGCGCGTATAGCTTGTGTCGTTCTGTTTTTTTTGTCATTAACTAATGATACAGATATACCGTGGCTAGTTCTGCGTTTTGTCCCGTTTTAAGTGGGTAGCCCAATTGTTATGCCGATTCGCGCATCAATATCGCTTCACTATGACAGAAGATCTGTTGCATCTATTAAAATCATGTCAAATATTGCCCTTGCAAAATAGCATAATTCCAATTAGCCAATATACAACAGGCGATCTTGATTTAGTGGCACTCACTTTTTTAAAACAAGCAGCAGATATTGAGGACATACGGTTCTTATTTCGGCGATTGGGGATTGAATCCATATTAGGTTTAGACGCTGCTAAAAATAGCGCAACACCTAAACTTACACCATCACCCAGTACATCTTCACAAGGTACATCATCAAAATCATCAGGTAGCTCTACAGCAATAACAACACCAGCAATTAAGCAATGGCGAAGTGCAGAGCAAAATGCCTTGGCATGGTTTTCGGCTTTAGAAAATGTGTTGACTGCCAAGGATGTCTCTAAAGCTAATGTAGGTTATGATTTGGAAATCATGCTAAAAAATGGTAAATGTTATTATGTTGAAGTGAAATCGGTAAAACGTTTGGGTGATGCTATTCGTATAACGAATAATGAGCATTCAACAGCTCATCTACATGGTAAAGCCTATTTATTTGCTATTGTTGTTAATAGCGATCCACTTGAAATTAAAATAATTCAAGACCCTATTAATACACTAACACTTGAAAAACGCTGTGAACAATGGGTTTGGTGTAGTGAGAATTATGCAAACGAAGCTATTGATATATGTGATTTTACACAAGAAGGATAAATATAATGTTTCCATTAAATGAGATTATTGAAACAGGTTCTTGGTTGCGTGTCGATGTCGAGGGTGATCCAAAAAGATCGTTTCAATTTAGACCGACAAGCTTTTCAAAAATTGATATGAGCGAAGTTGATAATCCTGAAAAACTAGATGAAATTGATATTAATTCCAATATTTGGTTATTAAATTTAGACATAATCAATCTTTCTAAACGAGAATATTCTTCTATCGATTTTACATCTGTTATCTACATATTAGATGAAGATTCTTGCGCGTTTTCTATTATTACTGATTCCCACTTGATGCTTAGTTCGAAATTTGCCAAAGTATCCGGACTTAATAAATTTTTTTGTGTAAATCTCCGCCCAAAAATAGGTAAATCAGTTGCTATCGCTTATCAATTGCCAGATTTTTTTGATCAATTGTTTTTTGACGCTCAATACTATGAAGGTTGCAATATAAGTGTGGTGTAAAAATTGTGTTGACGTTAATATGAATACTACAAAATACATCTCACAGCACCTTACTTGGAGCGGTCGTGTAGATTAGTCTGAGCCAATTTACTCATATATCGAAGTACACGTAATTGTCTACAGTGCTGATGGAGATGTTTTGAAAATAAAGATTCATCGCTAGAACCAGAACGGGTTAAGTTTTATCCATTCAGTTGGATAATGTCCATATTTTTTGATATTTTTAGAGGAAGAATTATGCAAGATGAAAATATTACTTATCCTAGTTTTGAAAAGCCTCAAACCACTGATGACGCATTTAAAATTGCACATGAACTTACCGGTCAATTCTGGAGTTCTTTTTCACCAGCAAGAAATAGAACGAGTTCTGATAAGAAGGGCTTAGGTGGTCAAGCATTTCTCGCTAAACGTGTTGCAGGCAGAGAATGGTTTGATAGTCAGAAAAATTGTTATTTGTGTGGACAAGGGATTCTCACTCCAAGAGATCTACTAATTTCATTGGGTAGAAATCCACTAGAAAAAGGTGGCTTTCTTGATGTAGAAATGAAGAGTGGTTGCACGGAATCGGATCCTTCTCCTGATTTAAAAGAAAAATTAAATAAGTACGGCGCAAAAATTTTTCCAGTAGAAAAATATAGAAAAAAATAGCCATTCATATTAAAAAAACGGTCGAACACGCGACGTGGGTGTGTACCCAGTCGCAACGTTTTACGGTGGCTGACAAGTTCACCAATATAGATACCAGCAGTAATAAAGGTACATAGATCGCCTGTAAATAAAGGTAATGCCTAGCTAATACGGTTTTTTATGTCCCTTTATCAATTTCTGTATCAATTGCTGATAAAGTATAACTTTACTTCTTACGGGGAATACTTCTACTTTCCTCAGTTGCTTGTATTAAAGCTTGAGCTAATTGCACGGCTTGTTCCTGTGTTAAGAGTAAACTTGTTCTATCCCCCTTTAATATTTTCATTTTCCTGTCTCCTGTTTCATTAATTGTAAATCGTATATCATCATCGTAACCTACTTCACGGTCAGATAGATTAAAACCAACTTCAAAATCAATATGATCATCTATTTTTATTTTAATTGGTGCTTTGGTGAAACTTATGACAGGTGAATCTTTCATTTTAATATTAAGGTTATTTTAGCGAAGTAACGAATAGGTACGAATAAAGAATTTTTACTCATTGTAATTCTTTAACTATTTACCTTTTTATAATCTATGTAGTGAGAACAAGCGGGAGTTTTTTTTCTATCATTGGCTAACTTAATAAAATTAACCCAATAAGCTACCTGTTATTCACAAACCATACAGAATAATCATCAAGCAGTTGATAATTATTTGAATGTTCGTCGCTAGCTTTCAAATCGGCTAGCGGTAAGGTAAAATTTTTGTTATCAGAAGTACGCTTCACATCAACAAATAATCCGTAATCTTCGTTAATTTCTTCGTCCAAGCTTAGCAAATTAAACGTATCTTTGTAAGAGGGTTGTGTCTTTCTCTGCTTTTCATACTCTGCTTCACTGCCATAACCGAAAAAGTAACGTTCTTCCCAAGTAAAGCCTTCAATGCCTGTAAGAAAACAGGGAAGCTTTAGGTTAGATTTTAGATACGCAAAATACCTTTCTAATGATTCAGGACAAACTTCTGGAATATCCTCGACATCTAAATCAAGAGGAATTGTATCAAGAAGAATTTTGGCAATTCTTTCATCTTGTTCATCAACATTGGACATGGCTTACCTACAATTCAAGTTATTAAATGGATTTTACTATCTTACCTTTGTTAGTTTAAGTAGACAACCTCTGTACATGACAAAAAATATAACTCATTGAAATAGAAAGCATAATCCATATATCCACGTTTTTTTGCCAAGGTGGAAACTGGATATGCAGCAAATAGGGCAGCTCTCGACAGAACTCAACCAAACGTTCAACTGGA
>JAUXXQ010000034.1 GCA_030684815.1 Methylobacter sp.
TAGGACTTACGCATTGACAAATTAACAAAAGCGAGATCAAAGTGACATAGCTAGTAAAAACAAATGGGACACCCGCCATGAGAGAAATTACACGCCCCCCAACAGCCCGCTGTGTTATGTCAATGTACATAAGCTTTCTGCTTAGCGAACCAAAGTCGCCAAGTTGCTGTCATTTGGCAGAAATTGTAGGTATCTCGCATGATAGTGCTAATCGCTTTTTACTGCGTGAACAATTTACGCCCCATGATTTATTCAAACAGGCTGAGTTACAGCTTGATCTGAAAGGTGGGGTGGTCAGTGTAGATGATAGCGTTTTAGATAAACCTTATAGCCGGCATATGGCCTTAGTCGGCTATTTTTGGTCAGGCAAACATCATCGTAGCGTGAAAGGCATTAACCTGATTACGCTGTATTATACTGATAAATATGGACATAATTTACCTATCAACTATAGAATTTACGACAAAGCTGACGGGAAGACGAAAAATGACTATTTTATGGATATGCTAGCAGAGGCAATGACGTGGGGTGTTGATCCTGCTTTTGTCACAGGTGATAGCTGGTACAGTAGTGAAAATAACCTGAAAACCATAAGAAACAATGGATTTGGATTTTGTTTTGCACTAAAAAGCAATCGCTTGGTCTCTATACAAAAAGGTAAATTTGTTCAAATACAGAGCCTTGAAATTCCAGACGAAGGGATAGAGGTGTGGTTGCGAGATTTTGGGCGAGTGAAAGTTTTCCGGACGTTGCTAAAAGACGAGCATCGCCACTATGCCGTTCACTTACCCGATGAAAACGCATTGACAGACTTTAATCGCGCTGATTTTTGTGAAATTCACGACAAACATTGGAAAATTGAGCAATATCATAGGGCTATAAAACAGGTCTGTCATGTGGAACACTTCCAAGTCAGAACAGAAACGGCGATACGAAACCATATTTTCGCTTCAATTTTAGGCTATGTGCAATTACAAAAGATGTGTATCGCTGAGCTTATCAGTAACTGTTACGAGCTCCAGCGTGAGTTATTTAATACTGTGGTAGCAAATTCTATCGCGACACTCATGCCTGAAATAAAAAATCTCAATCCACAATTTAGGCATTCCGTCAATGCGTAAGTCCTA
>JAUXXQ010000036.1 GCA_030684815.1 Methylobacter sp.
ACGTTGGCCGCCATGGAAACTATTTTTATGCAACAGTGCCAACGTGCCCAGTCAATAGCGCCTGACATTCCGAAGATACCCAAAGATATCGTGTAAATTAACATCCACTCACCGTCCCATATAAGCATTGCATCATGATGCATCCATGTTAAAAGAGGGGGACTTTAACCGATTTTTTAATGGTGGCTCATGGATACCCAACGCGTTAAACCCTTCAAATTCCCCACTCCCGCCCACTGGCTGCGTAAGCCCGTCAAAATCTGCTTGATCGGTGTCGGCGGCACCGGTTCCGAAGTCTTGGCCAGTCTGGCCAGAATTGATTACGCCATCCGGGAACTGGGGCATCCAGGGTTGCATGTGACAGCTTGGGATGGCGATGTGGTTGAAAGGCCCAATATAGGCCGCCAAGCCTTCTATCCTGCCGATCTGGGCCACAATAAGGCACTGGTTTCCATTCCAACGGATCAATTACCTGTACGGGCGTGATTGGGTGGCCATGCCCCGTATGTTCGACATCCATGCCGAATTTGAGTCGTATAATTATAATCTGCTGGTCACTTGTGTCGATGTCGCGCAATTCCGGGCTGATTTGGCGAAGAAAGCAAGTCGATATACAAGCTGTCTGTGGCTTGATACTGGAAATGGGGAAAGTACCGGGCAAGTCATATTGGGCAGGCTTGGCCATGCCAATGAAAATCCTGTCAAGCTGCCTTCGGTATTTGATTTCTATCCGGAACTGGATGGCATGGTGGACAATAATACGCCGTCATGCAGCATGGAAGAAGCCTTGGCCCATCAAGACTTGCCGATCAACCGTGCCATAGCCAATGTGGCCATGCAACTGGTCTGGTCGCTGTTAAGGCAGGGCGGCCTGGATTATCAAGGCGCATTTATCGATATCCGAAAAGGCACACAGACACCGGTTAATATCTGATGTCACAAAGGCATTCTTGCGCACTAACCGCAGAAAATTTCTAAGGCATCCGGGTCTATCCCAGGCAGCGGGTTGTCCTTCAAAATGATCTTACAAAAAATATCAATCTTATCAAGCGCCTCTTGATGCGCCTTGGCGGACAAATTTAGGCTTTCAAGCTCTTCTTTGTGGACATCCATCAGCATTCGGTTGAGCAGTGCCAGTATAACCATGGACTTCTGAAACTCAGTTCCATGGGTTAAGCTGCGGTGAGTTTGGTAGTCAACGACAGCGGTTAAGTTTTCGATGTTAAAGTTGTTGATGTTAAATTGGATGGTCATGGCAATTCCTCAAATCTGTAAACTGAAAATAAAT
>JAUXXQ010000037.1 GCA_030684815.1 Methylobacter sp.
ACCTTATTTCCACGACTTTGGGTGAGCCGGTGCGGGCGTTTGTTCCGCATCCATTGCCACCCATCAATCCAGCTTTGGCCGTTGAGAGCTATGCCACGCTCAACCATGCCGCCGAGCTGGGGTTGGCTCGATTGTCCGGCGTGTCGGGATTGGTTCCATCGGTGGATGGGTTGCTGTACAGCGCGATCCGCAAAGAGGCGTTGTTGACCTCGCAGATCGAAGGTATTCAAGCGACGCTGACTGACTTGTTCGATGAGGAAGCCGGCTTTGCTGTTAGTAATGCCGATGATGTGGAGGAAGTAACCAATTATCTAAAAGCCTTCCGTCTGGTTCAGGATAACTTGCGAGCCCCCGATGGTTCACCGATCAGCGTCCGCTTGCTGTGTAATGCTCATCACTTACTGCTGAATGGGGCGAGAGGCTGTGGTAAGCAACCCGGTGAATTGCGCTGTTCGCAAAACTGGATAGGGGGGACGCGCCCAGGCAATGCGGCATTTGTCCCACCACCAGTGGAGCAAGTAGCGGATTTGCTAGCCGATGTGGAGCGCTTTATACACACCAGAGCGTCCGATGACTTGCCAACCTTGGTGAAGATTGCTCTAATCCATGCTCAATTCGAAACCATCCACCCGTTTCTGGATGGCAACGGCCGGATTGGCCGCTTGCTGATCGCGGCATTGATGGAGCACTGGGGATTATTGCCTGAACCATTGATGTATGTCAGCGGTTACTTAAAGAAACACCAGGGCGAGTATTACCGACGCTTGTCGGCGATCCGTACAGAGGGTGATTGGGAAAGCTGGGTGTCTTTCTTTTTGGAAGCGGTGGCGGTGGCCGCAAACGATGCCGAACGCAGTATTGTGGCAATTGCCAGCCTGGTGGCAGCAGATCGTCGTCGTCTGCTGAGCGCGGCGAAGGTCGGTCCGGCCAGTTACCGTTTGTTTGAGATGCTGCCGATGATGCCACGTTTCAGCATTGAACAGGTGCGCCAGAAGCTGAAAACCACCTTCCCAACTGCCACGGCGGCAGTTAAAGTGCTGGAAGATTTAGGTATCGTGCTGGAATTTACCGGGCAGAAAAAAAACCGTAGTTACAGTTATCAGGCGTACATTGACTTACTGACGCGCTGATGAAGGATCGCAGCCTATTAAATCTGCCTTGGCATAATGATAGGTTCGCCTCTCATCAACCGCACTAAAAATTCTACATTAGCAGATTTATATTGACGTGCCACCCTAATTCTCCTATAAATCTATTATAGGAGAATTTTATGAAACGCGTTATCCCTACTGAATTTCCAGCAGACCCCTGCCTTGATAGCCCTGTCACATTAGGGGCTGCGATTCGTGCTGCGAGAACGCAAGCCAGTTTGCGCCAGGAAGACGCCGCACTCTGCATTGGTGTGGCCTTACAAACCTTGGTCGATATTGAAGCCGGCAAGCCGGGCGTGAGTATCGGTAAAATTTTGCAAGTGGCTCAAGGCCTGGGCGTATCCTTGTTGGTACTCCCTAAATCGCAATGCGATGTGGCCCGTCGGCGTTTGGCCGATTTAACCCAACCGCCGCTATGAAGTTAAGCGTTAAGGCCAATCAACAACTCGTCGGCTGGCTGAGCTTCGACAACCAGAGTGGCTTGTTTGCCTTTGGCTATTCGCCCGGCTGGTTAGCCCAAGACGTTCGTTTTCCGTTAAGTCCGAGCTTACCGCTGGATCATCCTACACCTTCCGCCGAGAAGCACAGTGAGGCGGTCCGGCGGTTTTTCCAGAACCTATTGCCGGAAGGTCAGGCACTGGACGATGCGGCTCAAGCCATCAAGGTGTCGAAAGCTAACTTAATGGGCTTGCTGGTTGCATTAGGCCAGGAAACGGCAGGGGCTTTGGTCATTAGCTTGCCTGATGGCCACACTTCTCAATCAGGCTATCAGCCCAACAAGCGCTTGCTTATCCGGGAAGAATTATCAGCACGTATTCGATCCCGCCCCGACGAGGCCTTTACCGTTTGGGATGGTAAAGTACGGCTATCGATTGCCGGCCACCAAGACAAGATTGCTGTACTGGAAGAAAACAACCAATGGTATCTGGTTGATGGGGAGGGTTTGGCTTCGACACACATTATTAAACCAGAGCCATTAAGTAAACGTTTGCAACACATGACCAGCAACGAGTTGGCTTGTATGTTACTGGCTAAATCCGTGGGCTTACCGGTGGCGGAAGTTCGACTGGAGAGGATTCCTGAGCCTATTGTACTGATCCGGCGTTTCGATCGTGCGGTGAGAAGCAATCGTGTCCATCGACTGCATTGCATTGATGGTTGCCAGGCTTTGGGGTTAGGCGTTGCAATGAAATACGAACGCCCTTATGGCGATGGCCGCGACGTACAGCATATTCGCGACGGTGTCTCATTGCCTAAATTATTCGCGTTGCTCGACCAGAACAGCGCTAAACCGGCCGTTGACCGGTTAGTCCTATTGCGTTGGGCAATATTTCAAGTGTTGATTGGCAATACCGATGCACACGGCAAAAACCTATCATTTTTTATTGCTCCTGGCGGTCTTGGTATAGCGCCTGCTTACGATTTAGTCTGTTGTCTGATTTATACGGGTGAGCGAATTAGCGACACATTGGCAATGGCCATCGGCGATAACTTTGAGGCGACCGCCCTCACTGCTTATGATTGGGCGCAATTAGCCTCTGAATGCCGTTTAAATCCCAAGCTGATCAGTCGTGAACTGAACCATTTGGCCAATACAATCGTTAAAACATGGCCGATTTTGTTGCCCCAACTATTGCAAGTCGGCACCGAAAAACATACGTTGGCCGCCATGGAAACTATTTTTATGCAACAGTGCCAACGTGCCCAGTCAATAGCGCCTGACATTCCGAAGATACCCAAAGATATCGTGTAAATTAACATCCACTCACCGTCCCATATAAGCATTGCATCATGATGC
>JAUXXQ010000040.1 GCA_030684815.1 Methylobacter sp.
TCCACAATCGCTCACGACCAGTGCTCTTAACAAAAGCCGCATTGGGTGGTTTAGTCCCGACTTCTGGTCGCCGAAACTGAGAGACCTACTCTCATCTTTAATACAGCATGAAAGGTTTTCACCTTTCTTCATGACACACTAAGGCCCTTCGCCTTGCCTGATAATAGAAGCTAAATCCTTATCCAGTTCCGTTTTCAAGTAATCTATATCTAACAAGCGTTCATGTATAAACTTATATAGAATCATAGCCAACAGCCCAAGTATCGCGCCGATTTCTGCATAAAAAATAATCAATTCAAAACTATCGTGGGAGCTTTTTCCCGTGAGTATGTTCTGAATCTGACTAAATATATAGCCGATTGACGATCCCGAATCGGTACCCTGTTCATAGGCGCTGATATAGTTGTAACTGGGCGCGAGCACAAAAACACCGATGAGTGCCCCGGTTACAGTGGCTATGATATAAAAGCTTATGTGTTGACGCCAGATCGACAGCATCATTAAAAAGAATCTTTTCATTAGTTCGTTAATCTCTCTGAATCAAAGGTTTTGTCTCGATTTATTGACCTATCTAATTGATTTTTAAATAAAGTTATCTGTATTTTACACAGTAAATCTGAATTTTTTTATTTATAGATCATTTAAGTTATCGCTGATCGGGAAGAGCTGGCATTATACTTGCATTTCCAATCGTTTAACTGACTTGAAAGCAATGAAATACCGTATATCAGGAAAACCGAAACATTAATGGTTGCCTAATGAAAAAAATTTGCTAAAAACTAGCCGAACTTGGTTGTACATTAATGCGGCACGGCGGAAACCATAACGGGTACACGAACCCCAACAACCAAGTTTCGCAAGCTGTACCAAGGCATTAAGCAAAATAAATTAATACGAGGTAACTTCTCATTACCCGCAGAGAAGTTACGGGGCATTGCCCTAAATCATGGACATTCAACCCGACTAATAAGCCGGTTTAAAATAATCAATCCCTGAAATTTTCAAACTGCAACGGCATTTCCAGTTTTTCTTCGCGCAACATCTTGATAACATCCTGTAAATCATCGCGGTTTTTACCGGTCACGCGCACTTGATCGCCCTGAATCGCGGCCTGGACTTTCAATTTTTTGTCCTTAATCAATTTAACTATTTTCTTGGCCAGTTCCTTATCCACACCCTGCTTCATCGTGATTTCCTGGCGCATTCCCTTACCGCTTGGCTTTGGCTCGCCGGTTTCCATGCAGGCTATATCTATGCCGCGCCGCGTGAGTTTTGCGCAAATAACACTAAACATTTGCTGCAACTGAAACGTCGATTGGGAGACCATGATGACCTTATCGTCATTCAATTCAAAGCTGGAGTCGGTACCTTTAAAATCAAAGCGGGTGGTCACTTCCTTGTTGGCTTGGTCAACGGCGTTTTTAATTTCGTGTTTATCGAATTCGGAAATAATGTCAAAAGAAGGCATGGTAATCAGATTAAACAGTGGCAAAAAGGCCTTTAACTATAATGATCTTTGCCCGATTATTCAACTTTCAGCCCTCGCTGGTTGGGCTTGTATAAACTCGGCAACCGCCTTGATGCGCAGGCGGCGTATCGCCTCGCCAATATGCGCGCCTTTAAGTTCGCTGTGCAAAATAACCGAGGTATCAACTGCAGCCGCAGCTTTCGCGGCACCTAGCAGCAGTTCGGCTTGCGGATAAGGTACCTGCTCCAGGCCGGTTCGGCCTTTGGCATCGGCTTCACAGGCCAGCAAAAATTCGGCTAATTTATGCGTCGGTTTAAAAGCACCCAAAGCCGCCAGCATATCGGTGATAGTCGAGGCGCGTAATTCAAAGACTCGGTGGCAATGCGTGTGGTATTGCATGACCTGCATGGCTAGGGTTTTAAACGCATTCGGCACGCGCAGACGTTGGCATAGCTGCTCCAAAATGGGCAGACCCTGCGTTTCATGGCCGTAATGATGCGGCCAATTCGCTTTGGGCGAAGCACCCTTGCCAAGATCGTGGACTAGCGCGGCAAAGCGAACTTCGGGACTGGATGACAACAACGCCGCCTGCTCCAGACAGAGCAGAGTATGCAGGCCGGTGTCGATTTCAGGGTGATATTTTTCCGGCTGCGGTACACCAAATAAGCCATTTATTTCCGGGAACAAGATCGCCAGCGCGGCGCACTCTTTCAAATTATAAAAAAACGCACTGGGCGATTTTTCGTTAAGCGCCTTAAACAGTTCCGCCCACACCCGCTCGGATACCAGATGGTCGGCTTCTCCTGCCGCCACCATCGCCTGCATTAAAGCGCGGGTTTCTTCAGCCACGGTAAAACCAAGATGGGCATAACGCGCCGCAAAACGGGCGACACGCAAAATGCGCACCGGATCTTCAGCAAAGGCCGGGGAAATATGCCGGAAAATGCGCCGTTCAAGATCGGCTTGTCCGCCGTAAGGATCAATCAGCCGCCCTTTAGGCGTCATCGCCATCGCATTGATAGTCAAATCGCGGCGGATCAAATCCTGTTCCAGACTGACTTCCGGCGCGGCGTGTACAATAAAGCCTTTATAACCCGGCGCGGTTTTGCGCTCGGTTCTGGCCAGCGCATATTCCTCATGTGTTTTTGGATGCAGAAACACCGGAAAATCCTTGCCCACCGGCCTGAACCCCTGCTGCACCATCGATTCTGCGGTTTCGCCAACCACCACCCAATCCCGCTCGGTGACCGGAAGTCCAAGCAATTGATCGCGCACCGCGCCGCCTACAAGATATATGTCCACTACACAAACCACGCTGTTTAAAAAAGTGCCCTAGAATAGCACAGCGTCAGGCAAAAAAAGGCATAATGGCGGCCGCTCATAAACAGGGGAATAACGTGATAACAATTTTTTTGGCCAGCCTTTTATTGGGCGGTATCAGCGGCTTAACTGCCGGACTTTTTGGCATCGGCGGCGGTCTGGTCATCGTGCCGATGTTAGCCATGCTGTTCGCGGCGCAAGGATTCCCCGCCGAATTGATCATGATTATGTCGATCGCAACCTCGCTGGCGACCATCGTTTTTACCTCGGTCGCCTCGGTGCTGGCACACCACCGTCTGGACGCGGTGTTATGGCCCAAAGTACAGATTTTAGCGCCGGGTATTATGCTTGGCGCGGCTGTCGGCACAGTGATTGCGGATTATCTGTCGGGCGGCTTATTGCGCTTTATCTTTATCATTTATCTGCTCGGCGTGGGCGTGCAAATGGCTCTGGAATTAAAACCTCATCCGGGACAGCAACCGCCGTCAAAGCAGCTGGATTTTATCGCGGCGGGCATCATCGGTTTGCTGTCGACATTATTAGGCATCGGCGGCGGCACGCTGACCGTGCCTTTTTTGGTGCATTTCCAAACGCCGATGCGCAATGCCGTCGCCATCGCCAGCGCTTGCGGTTTGCCGATAGCCCTAGTCGGAACAGTGGGTTATGCCGTCCTCGGCAAAGCCGCCTTGCAACTGCCTGACTGGAGCATCGGTTATATCTATGCCCCTGCTTTTATCGGCATCGTTATGACCAGCATGTATACCGCACCGATAGGCGCAAAACTGGCGCATAAACTGCCTGCGAAACAATTAAAACGCTATTTCTCGCTGCTGCTGTTTGTGATGGCAGCGAAGTTGATCTGGTTTTAATCGGCAGGAATAGAACACGGATGACACTGATTAAAAAACCGTAAATCCGCCCCATCCGTGTCATCCGCGTTCCATTATTTAAATTTCATCAAATTTTCTTGTTGGTTTGAGACCGCTCCCTTCAGGGAGATTTGTTAAACGTTGACAACGATGCTTTAGCATCGTTATCCTCTGAGGTAACCTCGTCGTTTGCGGCGAGGCAATCCACCGGCCTTCATCTGTCGATGGGGTGTCGTAAGACAAATCATTTGGCAGATGAGGTCGAGTGTGGATTGAAGCATTTTTGTTCCGCCAAATTTGCGATAATACGCAGTCATTTTAATTACCGGGGTTCCGTTACACATGTGGTTTAAAAATTTAAGCATTTTTCGTCTTACTGAAGAATTCACTTTGGCTCCAGCCGACCTGGAACTAAAACTCGAACAAATGGCGTTTCGCCCTTGCGGCAGCCATGAAGAATTTACCTTTGGCTGGACGTCGCCGATTGGCAAATCGTCCGAACAATTGGTGCATAGCGCGAACGGCTTTTTGATGGTTTGCGGAAAAAAAGAAGAACGCGTGTTGCCTGCCTCAGTCGTCAACGAAATGATGCAGGAAAAAATTGCCGAAACCGAAGAGCAACAAGGACGCAAGCTCTCCAAAAAAGAACGCACCGAAATCAAGGATGAACTGATCTTCGAATTGCTGCCACGGGCGTTCACTTTCTCCAACAAAACTTACGCCTACATCGACCCTAAAGGCGGCTGGCTGATTATCGATTCGGCATCGGCTAAAAAAGCCGAAGATTTGTTGAGCAATTTGCGTAAAACATTAGGCTCGTTGCCGGCCGTGCCGTTGAACACCATCGAAAAGCCGGTCAAAGTCATGACTGAATGGCTGGTCAACAACAAGGCACCGGACGACATCACCATTGAAGACGAATGCGAATTGCGCGCGCCGGAAGAGGAAGGCGGCATTATCCGCTGTAAACGCCATGATCTGAGCCTGCCGGAAATCAAAAATCATCTGGATATCGGCAAGGAAGTCATCAAACTGGCGGTAAACTGGGCAGACCGCCTGTCGTTCATTATCGATGAAAACTTGGCCGTTAAGCGCCTGAAATTTCTTGATTTGATTCAGGATCAGGTGGCTGATACTGATAGCGATTCTGAAGCCGAGCGCTTTGATGTGGATTTTTCCATCATGTCGCTGGAACTGGCTAATTTTGTCCCGCGTTTGCTGGAGCTGTTTGGCGGCGAAAATAAAGCTTAATCGTAATGACAGTGGGGGCGGCCACCCGGCCGCGAACAATTATGCAGTTCGCGGCCGGGTGGCCGCTCCCACAAGTTTCAATCCCCCTGTTTCAAGGAGCTTCCCATGCTAGAAAAAAACCAACCCGCACCGCAATTCAACTCAAAAAACCAAGACAACGAAACCGTTAACCTGTCAGATTATCTGGGCAAAAAGAATGTTGTGTTGTATTTTTATCCCAAGGACGACACCCCGGGCTGCACCCTAGAAGCCAACCAATTCACCCAACTTGCCGAAGAGTTTGCCAAAGCCGACACCGTGGTAATCGGTGTCAGCAAAGATTCTTGCGCCAGCCACGGCGATTTCATTAAAAAATTCAGCCTGAAATTAGATTTACTGGCCGATGTCGATGGCGAACTCTGCGAAAGCTATGGCGTCTGGCAAGAGCGCGAAAAGAACGGCGTTAAAAGCATGGCCATTCTTCGCTCCACCTTCATCATCGACAAACAAGGCGTATTGATTGAAGCCGCTTACTGCGTCAATCCCGAAGGTCATGCGCAGGACGTGTTAACAACCGTCAAAGGCTTATAACCTTAATGCCTACATTTAATTACACCTTGCATCATGCCAGCCTGATTGTCACCGACACTGAAACATCGGTGGCTTTTTACCGTGATATTCTCGGTATGCAGCAAACCGAACGGCCTGACTTGGGTTTTCCCGGCGCCTGGTTTCAGCTCGGCGCCCAACAGATTCATTTGCTGGAACTGAACAATCCAGACCCCACCACCGGCCGTCCCGAACATGGCGGCCGCGACCGGCATGTTGCCTTAACCGTACAGGAACTGGTGCCGATTCGCGAGGTTTTAGATGAAAAAGGCGTGACCTACAGCATGAGCAAATCAGGGCGCAAAGCCTTGTTTTGCCGCGATCCCGACGGTAATGCCATAGAAATCCTTCAGCAAGGGTAAGCCTTGGGCACCAAGACGGGGCTAGCGATTAGCACTTAGCCGGGCGTCCAGTGACTCCGGCAACAATACCTGAACCGAAAGGCGTTCATAATAACTGCCTTGCACCCCATCAAAACCAATGTTCCGTGCCAATAAATCGAATTTTTTTTCATCGATTTGCTGTAATATCGTTTGCCTGCCGACGGAATCGACCTGCTCCTTTAATGCCCGTAATTTTTGCAACAGCGCATTGTCGCCCAGTAAAAAAAGCGGGTCGAAACCCGCCAAAAAAACGATCCCTGCTATAGAGGAGGTACAGACAACAACATCAAAAAACGCCGTATTTTTTAAGGCGTATTATTGGGGTTGACAGTAATTTAGGTGTATTTTTCTTTTAATAAAACGATATTATTAGAATATATTATCTATTAAATAGATAATATAGCTTGTGTCCAAGCAGGTTCTATCAAGCCGATTAAACAATGGAATATCCCTAAACATGAATTTAAGCCAAATCGAACTGCTACGCATACTTCAGGAAAATGAGTTCAGCCTGTCACGGGCGGCGGAAAAAATGCACATTGTGCAGTCGGCGGTCAGTCGGCAATTACAGCTGTTTGAGGCCGAACTAGGTTCCCCGATTTACGAACGGCAAGGCAAGAAACTGATCGGCTTGACCGCGTTGGGGCGGCGCATCATGGCCGAGGTCGCCATCATCAACATGGCCAAGAACAATATCCAGACCATCGCCGCCGACTTTATCGACAGCAATCAGGGCGTGCTGCACATTGCGACTACGCACACCCAGGCCAAGTATTTTTTACCGAAACCCATTTTGCGGTTCAGGGAAAAATATCCCGGCGTCAGGATTTATATGGTGGAAGCGTCGCCGGAGCAATTGATCAATAAGCTGCATACCCGCAAAGCGGATATTGCGATCTGCACCGAGAAAGTCGGCGAAGATAGCGATTTAATCGTTAACCCTTGCTACGAATGGCATCATGCGGTGGTGGTGCCGAAAAATCACCCGCTGAGCGTCGGCGACATTTCGCTTAAACGGCTGGCCTCTTTCCCGATACTGACCTACAGTTTCGGTTTTACCGGGCGCTCGAATATCGAAACGGCGTTTAAAAATACCGCGATGGAACTCGACATTATCCTGGCCGCCGCCGATACCGATGTGATCAAGACCTATGTCCGCTTGGGCATGGGCGTCGGCATCATTGCCGGCATGGCTTACGACCCGGTCGCGGATCAAGATCTGGTGGCGCGGGATTTATCGCATCTAATCCCCAGTTCAAGAACCAAGATCGCCTATCTGAAAAACAACTACCTGCCGGTATACACCCAGCATTTTATGGATGAGTTGTTGATTGCGGCTAAAGAGCTTAGTGCTATGCCACTAAAAATGACTGAATAATTGCCCCTTAAATTCAAACCCGATAACAACAGCGGTTTGCTATCATAGACGGCACTCTTCATTTAACAGGAACCCATGTGAACACCCGGTTTGAACGCGAACACTTAAAATCCGATCTTGTCCTGCCCTGGTTTATTGTCGGCATGATGGGGCTAATGCTGGCGGCTTACCTTATCGTTTGCCACACCTTGGGCGAACAGCTGCAGCAGCCGTTGCCGGAAACCCAACGGGTGCTGGTCAGGACGCTGTTTTATGCGATGGCCATTGTGACGTTGCCGCTGACCAACCTGATCCGGCATATCCAGCTACGCCTGAACCAAACCATGCCGCGCTCCAATAAAGCCGCGCCCTTCGACAGGACTCAGGACAGGTACCGGAAAGACGCCAAAAGGCGCTATCTGGCGACGGTCATCGTGTCAATGTCGCTGGTTGAGGTGATCGGCGCTTTCGGCCTGGTCATGTTTGTGCTGGGCGACGGTTTCAACACCTTATATATCTTCACCGGGTTGTCGGCGCTGGGGCTTTTTTTATACCGTCCGAAACTGGATGAGTATGTCGAGATTATTGATGCAATCGCCGCACAACAACATGAATAAGCTCTTGACTGATGCCGACCTTTGCGTGAAATGCGGCCTGTGTCTGCCGCATTGCCCTACCTATACGAAAACCCAAAATGAAAATGAGTCGCCGCGCGGCCGTATTGCCTTGATTCAAGCCTGGGCTGGCGGTCATTTGGCCGCCTCAAAAAAGCTGCTTGAGCATGTCGACAACTGTCTGTTATGCCGCGCCTGTGAGCGGGTTTGTCCGGCGGTAATGCCTTATGGCCGCTTGATCAACAACTTTCGCGAGCAAATGGCGGCGGATCGTGGGTCGACGCTGGCAGTGTCGCTACTGAAAACCGTGTCACACAGTAAGGCGGCCGGGCGTCTGGCACAATCCGGGTTGAAGTTTTATCAGACCACGCGCCTGCAAAAGGCGGCGCGCCTGCTCAGATTACCCAGCTTGTTAAGGCTGGCTAAAGTTGAGCGCCTGTTGCCCGATTACCGTGAGCGGCAAGCTTTGGCAGCGTATTATCCGGCCACCGCCAAAATAAAAGGCAGTGTCGGCTTGTTCACCGGTTGTCTGGGCACTTTGCTGGATTATGAAACGGTCACTTCGGCCATCAAGGTACTCACGGCGGCCGGATTTAATGTGGCGATACCCGCGCAGCAAGGCTGTTGCGGTGCGCTAGCTTTGCACGCTGGCGATACTGAAACGGCCAGGCAACTGGCGGCAGGCAATTGCAGCGCTTTTGCCTACAACAAACTGGACGCCATCGTCAGCATTGCCAGCGGTTGCGGCAGCCAGTTGCAGGAATATCAACAGGCTGAATTTGCCGGAAAGGTGACCGATATTAGCCAGTTTTTGATTAAGTCAAGTTGTGATTTCAGTGCCCGGTTATCGCCATTGGCGGCGTCGGTGTGCCTGCATACGCCGTGCTCGCTGAAAAACGTCATGCGCGAGGAACACGGGGCATTAGAGCTGCTGCAACAAACCCCCGGCATTAAACTGACGCCACTGCCTGTATCGGTGCAATGCTGCGGTTCGGCTGGCAGTTATATGCTGGATCATCCTCAAATGGCGGAAGCGCTGTTGGGCGATTTATTGGCGCTGGCTTTGGAACGGCAGCCGGAATATCTGCTCAGCTCGAATATCGGCTGCGCGTTGCATATCGCGGCGGGATTACGGGAGCGCGGCATTAAGCTGGAAGTGCTGCATCCGATTGTGTTAATCGCGCGGCAATTGAGGCACTGATAACAGCGCCCATAAAAACAAAAGCCACGAAATTTCTGTGTTTTTTCGTGGCTTTCGTGGACAATTATTGGAGCTGTTCTTTTCAGGAAATCATCTAAAAGGCTGCCTTTATTTTTCAACCAGGTATCAGGCTTTAACTTCCTCATAGCGCTGACGGTAGTTGTGGCCGTAAAAAATCTCGGTCACTTCCTTATGCAGCTTGTTTTCTATTTCCGCTTTTTGCTCGGCGGACAGGTCGCATTCCTTTTCGAACAAATAATTTTCCAGCTCGGTTTCCTTGAGCATCATTTTGGTGTGGAAAATGTTCTCTTGGTACACATTCACGTCAATCATCTGGTAACTTTCTTGCGTATCTAAGGCAATATAATCCTGGATGGAGGTGATTTTGTGGTCGATATAATGCTTTCTGCCGGAAATGTCGCGGGTAAAGCCGCGCACTTTATAATCCATAGTCACCACGTCGGATTCAAAGCTGTGGATCAGGTAATTCAGCGCTTTCAACGGCGAAATCCGGCCGCAGGTGGACACGTCAATATCGGCACGAAAGGTGCTAATGCCGTTATCGGGATGGCTTTCGGGATAGGTATGCACGGTGATATGGCTCTTATCCAAATGCGCCAGCACTGTTTCCGGCAACGGGCCGGGCGACTGGCTGTTCATGCTCGGCGGCGGCGGGGCGTCGCCTTCGGAAATCAGCATAGTGACGCTGGCGCCTTGCGGCTCATAGTCTTGGCGGGCAATATTAAGGACTTGTGCACCGATAATTTCGGCGACATCCTTCAGGATTTGAGTCAACTTGTCAGCATTATAGGCTTCATCGATATACTCGATATAAGCCTGCTGCTGTTCAGCCGGTGCGTAGCAAATATCATATATATTGAAACTGAGCGACTTTGTTAAATTATTAAAGCCGTGTAATTGCAATTTATTCAAAATAGTTAAACCTCGATAACTTCAAAATCATGGGTGATTTCCACCGCTTTGCTTAGCATGATAGACGCAGAACAATATTTTTCTGCGGATAATTTCACCGCCCTTTCAACAGCCGAAGCCTTTAAATCATGGCCGGTAACGATAAAATGCAGATGAATTTTGCTGAATACGCTCGGAATGGCATCGACCCGTTCGGCGCTGACCTCCGCAACACATTTAACCAGGTCATTCCTGCCTTTTTGTAAAATTTGCACCACATCAAAAGATGAACAGCCGCCTACGCCCAGCAACAGCATCTCCATTGGGCGCATGCCCATATTGCGACCGCCATGGTCGGGCGGCCCATCCATCACGACAGCATGGCCGCTGCCGGTTTCGCCGACAAACATGACGCCGTCAACCCATTTGACTGTTACTTGCATTGTTTTTCCCAGTTAAAAATGACCCATAGAGTAGCTTGACATCCTCCCCAGCTAAAGCACGGGGATTCCTGATGTGAACCAGGAGTGGGATTGTATCGCTACTGCCCACTGGTTTCTGCTGCTGACGGCATTACTGCACCGTTCACTTCACAGACTAGCCCCGTCTGACCGACGGTTGGCTTACTTTTTAAAACGGTTATGCAGGCTTCACACAGTTTGCTTGGTAAGCGCGAGTTGTGATTTTGAAGCCTTTTAAAACTTAAGTTGCCGTCATTGAGAGAGCCGATAGCGTCCTCTGGTAGCAAGAGTCGATTTTAACACAATGGAAGGATTTAACACGATGAGAAATACGAAACTGAGCCGCTTACATTCCCGCCCTGAACGGCGGGGCTGGTGATAAAAACAGGTATTGCCAGAGTGGCAATGTTGATTTTTTTGCTAAAATCCTGCATTGTTGGCGTCTCCTAACACGGCACTGATGACTGATGAATAGCTGCTATGACGATTAACGCCCACAAAACCCCATATAAAGAAGCGTTGGAACAACTCTTACGTTTTTGCCATATAAAAAAATATCCCGCCAAAACCACCATTATCCGCCCCGGCGACACCGGCGACCGGCTGTATTTCATTGTCAACGGCTCGGTCAGTGTTTGCGTGGAAGAAGCCGAAGGGGGACACGAACTGATTCTTGCTTACTTAAACAAAAACGAATTTATCGGCGAAATCGGCATTTTCAAAGCCACTGTACCGCGAAAAGTCAGCGTCAAAACGCGTAGTGAATGCCATTTGGCCGAAATAAGCTATGACCGGTTCCGCCAGATTTTAAGAAAAGAGCTGCAGGAACATAGCGTCGACCTCTTCTTCATGATCGGTGAACAGTTATCGTCACGCCTATTAACCACCAGCCGCAACTTATGCGACCTAGCGTTTATGGATGTGGAAGGTCGTATTGCCCGCACCTTGCTGGATTTATGCAAAAGCCCGGATGCAATAACCCATCCTGACGGTATGCAACTGCATATTTCCCGACAAGAAATAAGCCGTATGGTCAGCTGCTCAAGGGAAATGGCCGGACGCGTGTTAAAAGAGCTGGAAAACAAGAAGCTGATCACTGCGCACGGCAAGACTATCGTGGTATTTGGCACGCGTTAGGCGTTATTCTTTCCGGTTAACCAAACCTTCAACCAACTGGCGCAGTTTATTTTGGATGAGGCGGGTGTTTTCAGGCCCCATGCGCAACATCTGTTTATGTATCGGGCTTGACGACTCCAGTTGCGGGTCGGCGAATTTATAATTGACCGCATGTTTGACCACGGCAATGTCGCCCTCCACAACCGGCGCGGCCAGAATCACCGCCACCGACTTTGTGAAAATATCTTCCAGGCCGTATTCTTCCGGGTAACTGAACTCGCTAAAGACCTGTAACAATAATGGCCTGAATTTTTTATAGGTGTCCAGTGCCGCCTGGGTATCCAGCGCATCAATTGCCGCCGCCAATTTGTCATAACGCCGATAACTTTCACTGGCGATCACCAGCTTTTCATTAGCCTGAACGACTGCAAACGGCTGCCCCAGTTTAAGAAAGCGCAGGTGTTTTTCAAGGCGTAAGTCCTGCGAAAAATCATTGGCAATCAGCATATATTTCCTAATCAGCTGGTCAGTATTCAGCCAGCCGGCAAGTCCAGGGGCGATTGCCGTTACCTCATCCCGGAACAGCGCGTCACTGTGCTCAAGCACCGGCAACACAAAGGACGCCTCTTGCTGAAGCTCGACAATATCATCCGTACTGGCGCCTTCTTGCTCATCAAGCGCTTCACTGAGCAATAAAGCATCAATTGCCGCCTTATCTTTCTCAACTGAAGGCAACGCCAACGTTTGCATGTCCAGTCCTGTGTCCACGCCAGCCTGCTGTTGCAGATAAAACCAAGCGCCTCCCGCTAAAGCCAGCACAATAAGCGCCTTAAACATAAAGCCAGAGCTTTTTTTATCGTTAGTTTTTTGATCGTATCGGCTCATAAAAAACCTCAAGACGTGGCAATTTATAACAACTGCCGCAACCGGCAGAACTCATGTTAAATTTCAGGGAATGGACAGGTGGTGCGATAAAAGATCGGGTTATACCAACCCGACCTTTATAGGATTGATTAGCTAAAGCTTAGTTCTTGGACGCCCTTTTACGCTCGTTTTCAGTCAACAATTTCTTGCGCAAACGTATCGATTTTGGCGTCACCTCAACCAATTCATCTTCGGCAATAAATTCCAGCGCCTGTTCCAGCGTCATTTTTTGGATTCTGGCCAGCACCAAACTTTCATCGGTACCCGAGGCGCGCACGTTAGTCAGCGGTTTTGGTTTGGTCGGGTTAACGGTCAAATCATTGGTGCGCGAATGCAGACCCACCAACATGCCTTCATAAACTTCATCGCCGTTGACCAGCAATAACTCGCCACGTTCCTGTAACGGATGCAACGAATAAGTCACCGCTTTACCGGCCACCATGGAAATCATCACGCCACGCGAACGGTTGCCCACTTCGCCGGGTTTCATCGGGCCGTAATGGTCGAATACATGATAGAGCAAACCGGAACCTGACGTAGCTGTCATAAATTCAGTTTGAAAACCAATCAAACCGCGTGACGGCATCATGTATTCCAAACGAATACGACCTTTGCCATCCGGCACCATATTGGTCAAATCGCCTTTGCGCTCGCCCAATTTTTCCATGATGGTGCCTTGGTGGATTTCTTCCACTTCGATAGTCACCATTTCAAACGGCTCGCACTTTTTACCGTCGATTTCCTTCAAGATAACTTCAGGACGCGATACACCCATTTCAAAGCCTTCGCGACGCATGTTTTCAATCAACACCGACAAATGCAACTCGCCACGGCCGGATACTTTAAATTTATCTGGGTCTCCCGTGTCTTCAACTTTCAGCGCGACGTTATGTTGCAATTCTTTGTCCAAGCGGTCGCGGATTTGGCGGGTCGTGACAAACTTGCCTTCGCGGCCTGCAAACGGCGAGTTATTGACCTGAAAAGTCATCGTCACCGTCGGCTCATCAACCGTTAACGGCGTCATCACTTCGACCGCATCGGGATGGCAAATCGTATCTGAAATTTCCAGCTTTTCAATACCGGCAAAGGCAATGATGTCGCCGGCACGCGCTTCTTGCACTTCAACGCGGTCTAAACCGTGAAAACCGTAAACTTGCAGCATACGACCTTTACGCTCGACGCCTTCGCGGTTGACGATGACCAGGGGTTGGTTAGGCTTAATGCTGCCGCGCTGAATCCGGCCAATACCGATAACGCCGGTATAGGTATTGTAATCCAGGCTAGTCACCTGCATTTGGAAAGGCCCGTCCATATCAACCGGCGGCGGACTCACTTTAGACACAATGGTTTCAAACAACGGTGTCATATCGCCACCGGTGACCGTGTGTTCCAGACCGGCATAGCCGTTGATGGCTGAGGCAAATACAATAGGAAAATCAAGCTGTTCGTCGGTGGCACCCAAACGGTCGAATAAATCGAAAGTTTGGTCGACAACCCAATCAGGGCGCGCGCCGGGACGGTCGATTTTATTGATAACGACGATAGGCTTCAGCCCCAAAGCAAAGGCTTTTTGAGTCACAAAACGGGTTTGTGGCATCGGGCCATCAACCGCATCAACTAACAATAAGACCGAATCGACCATCGATAAAACCCGCTCGACTTCGCCACCAAAATCGGCATGGCCTGGGGTGTCGACGATATTAATATGGTAGCCATTCCAGTCCAGCGCGGTGTTTTTCGCCAAAATGGTGATGCCGCGTTCTTTTTCAATATCGTTGGAATCCATGATGCGCTCAGTCACTTTCGTGTGAGCGGCAAAGGTGCCGGACTGTTGCAATAATTTGTCCACCAAGGTCGTTTTACCGTGGTCAACGTGGGCAATAATTGCAATATTTCTTAATTTTTCGATCACTTTATATGTACTCTAGGTTTAAATAAACAAATGTAGCCTGCGTTGCGCGCAGACTTTTAAGCATGAGGCGTGCCGCTGCACGCTAATGGATTAAGTGCGGGGGGAAGAAAGGACGGCGTACCGTCATCACTGCTGTTTAGATTTTGTTGGACACACCCTGCTTGGTCCAAGTTGGAAATGCCTTAACTTTGCTCCCAAGGCAAACCTTGAAAACGCCAACCGCCCAAATTGCCGCGATGTTTGCGTGCATCCAAAGCGCCTTCAAAACCGTCGACAATATTGATTAACCATTGATAACCTGCCGCTTCCAATGCTTTTGCCGCATCCAGCGAACGTTGTCCGCTACGGCACAGCAATAAAACCGGCGCCGCAGGATTAGCTGCAACGTGTTTGACGTTAGCAACAAAATGTGGATTAACCTGCCAATCGGGCGCTTCCTTCCAGGGAATCAATAGCGCGCCCGGCGGATGACCGACAAAAGCATATTCAACGCTGCTTCTTACATCCACCAATACCGCATCGGAATTATTTTGTAACAAATCCCACGCTTGCTGCGGATCTAAATTTTCTATCATGTTGTCATCTCTCTGTGCGCCTTAGGCGACATTTTATTGCCACGCCCAAAAGGCGGAAAAAACAGTTTTTGGTCGGCTATTATCGCATCCCCTAAGCCACGGTCAAGAAATCGACTCATGACAAGGTCATTAGCCCCGTCTGTACGGCCTTACCCAATCACAAAAAACCAAGCCGTTAGCGGTTAAACCCGATGTGCCAGCCATTCCTGCAAAAAATCCATGAAACCTCTGACCTTGGCCGATAAATATTTTCGATGCGGATAGACTGCATGGACATCCAACGGCGGCGAGGTGTAATCTTCCAACACAACTTTCAGCCGGCCTTTTTCAATATCCCTACCGACAATATACAGCGGCAGCATCACCAATCCTAAGCCGCTAATGGCGGCGATGCGGATAGGATCGGCCGCATTGGCCTGCATCCGCCCTGAAACCATGATACCGGTATAACCCGCCTCCCCTTTAAACAGCCATTTATTCCTGGGCGCAATGGCCCAATTCACCAGACAACTGTGATTTTCCAAATCTTCCGGCGTCTCTGGAATGCCATGGCGCGCAAAATAATCAGCCGACCCACAAACCACCAGCGACGAACTGGCCAATTTCCGAGCGATCATGCTGGTGTCATCTAACGCGCCCAAGGAAATCGCAATATCGATGCCTTCATCAATCAAATCACCGAGGCTGCTTTGCAAAATCATTTCAATGGTCAAATCGGGATGCAGTTTCAAAAACTCAGACACCGCATGAGAAATATGTGTGGCACCGATCACCGGCGGCGCGCTAATCCGTAAAACCCCTCTAGGCTCAGTTTGTAAATGGGTGACGGCGGCTTCCATTTCCTCAACTTCAAGCAACACCTGCTGACAGCGCTCCAAATAAGACGCGCCCACATCGGTCAGGCTTAAACTACGCGTGGTGCGATTGAACAAGCGTGTCCCCAACACATTCTCAAGGTGCATAATATGTTTGGTGGTCATGGCTCTGGAAATATCCAAATCGCGTGCGCCCCCGGCAAAACTTCCGGCCTTGGCCACGCGGACAAAAACATTCATGCTGGTCAATTTATCCATTCTACAATCCGCCTACGAGTCATCGCCTAATGGGCACAGTTTCAAGCTACATAATAGGGGAAATGGGCTGATTTCTCATTAATAATCGAGTAAATCCATGAAAAAAGCTGACGTCTCATTAATGGCAGGCTGGCAAGATTATCGCCACGAAACACACAATAAACGTAACTACTCAGCGGAAAATGAAATATCAAAAATTGTCCACGAAAAACACGAAAGCCACGAAATTTTCGTGTTTTTCGTGCTAAGCGTGGATCTTATTTTTACAGATCATCATCATCAAGAAATGTTATTTCTCAGAAATGGCCTAAACGCTTATGAAAGTGCTGAACCGCTACTTTTCCACAACAAATCTTCAATACCGCACTGCGGCGAAAAACCCGCCACCGCATCGATTAAAACCGCCCTAACCCGCGCAAAATCATCGTCTTCAGTTGCCTTAGCCAAGACCGCCAACATCGGCTCCAGTTCCGCCCACGGGATGACATGCTCTTGCGCACGCATCACGCGGGCATGATCGGTTTTGCACACATTGTCGCCAATCAACAGCTCCTCATACAGTTTTTCACCTGGCCTTAAGCCGGTAAAACTAATCTCGATATCGCCGTCAGGATTCGCGGCATCCCTAATTTCCAGCCCGCTCAAATGAATCATGCGTTTGGCCAAATCGACAATACGCACCGGTTCGCCCATGTCCAATACAAAAACATCGCCGCCCTGCCCCATTGCGCCCGCCTGAATAACCAACTGCGCGGCTTCGGGAATGGTCATAAAATAGCGGATTACGCGTTCATCGGTCACCGTGACCGGCCCGCCTCGGGCAATCTGCTCTTTAAATAGCGGCACCACCGAACCGGAAGAACCTAACACATTGCCAAAACGCACCATGGTGAAACGGGTGTCGGCACCTGCGTCCTGCTGCAAACTCAGCGCCTGTAAAATCAATTCGGCAAAACGCTTGGTTGCGCCCATGGTATTGGTTGGCCTGACTGCCTTATCGGTTGAAATCAACACAAAGGTTTCGACGCCGCTGTTAATCGCCGCCTGCGCCGTGTACAGCGTGCCAAAAATATTGTTCCAAACCGCCTCGCCGGGATTTTTTTCCACCATCGGCACATGCTTATAAGCCGCCGCATGATAAATCGTCTGCACCTTAAAAGCCTTGCACACTTTCTCAATACGCTGGGCATCGACCACCGACCCTAACAGCGGAACCAGCGTTATTGGCCGGGCATTATTGAGCTTGCTTAACAGATGCAGCAGGTCTTTTTCCAGCGCATACAATGCAAATTCGCTTAACTCAAAAAGAATCAGCGACGTCGGCTGCAAGCGGACAATTTGCCGGCACAGTTCAGCGCCGATAGAGCCGCCTGCGCCGGTGACCATCACTACCTTAGCGGCAATATTGGCATGCAACAGCGATTGATCCGGCGGCACCGCATCACGTCCGAGCAAATCGGCCACATCAATTTCCTGCAGCGCATCGACGGTGACTTTGCCTTGGGCAATATCGGACAAGCCCGGCATCGACAGCACATGAATCGCAAACGGTTCCAGCAAATGGATAATTTCACTTTTCCGTGCACGAGTCGCCGAGGGCATCGCCAGCAGCACATCGCTCACCTGATGGCGTTCTATCAAATAGCGCAACGAACTGAGCGGATAAATCCTAAGGCCATTCACTTTTTGCCGATGCAGCGACGCATCATCATCAAGAAAAGCGACCGGTCTGAATTCGTGGCCATGGCTTAATGCCGAAGCCAGCTGCACACCCGCGCTGCCGGCACCGTAAATCACCACATTTTTTTTACTGCGCCTTTTTAACGCACGGGCGCCACCTAAGTTTAAATAAACCTCGCCCAACCACCAACGCGCAAAAAAACGGCTGCCGCCAACCAGCACCATCATGTTCAGCCAATTTAACGGCAATACCGTCCGGGGCACACCTTTGATGCCGGACTCGTACAACACAAAGGCAAACACCAACGCATAAAGCGTCGTCGCCTGAATAATAGTCCATAACGCCCTGACTTCCATGTAACGGATAATGGCCCGGTACAAACCCAGCTTAACAAAAATCGGCACCGCAATAATCGGCGCCGCCGCAAACAGATACCACTCGTCGCCTTTAGGGCTATACCACTCCCCCCAACGCAAAGAAAAAGCCGCCCACAGCGCAAGCATGGCAAAAAACAGATCGGCACTGATGAGCATAAAGGCTTTCTTTCGTCGTGAAAGGCCGATAAACCAAGTGTGTGAAGGCGTCTGCATAAGTGGACCCTAGTAATTAATCTGCTGCAGATCGCCGGACTTGGGGCTGCCGCGCACCCGCTTTATAACGGTATGCCAGACACAATAACGGCAAATATGCGGCCATCAGCCCGACAAGTCCGTCCAATGCCTCCAAGGCAACCAATCCTGCGATGGGTGCCAACCAGAACATATTAATGGCGCAGACGGCCAAGGTAACAGAGCGATGCGCGCCGAAACAGCGGGACGCATACTGATAAGCATGACTGCAATGGGCCTGATAAAATTTTTCCCCGCGCAAAACACGGCGGCATAAGGTAACGGTGGCATCAACAATAAACACACCCAATAAAATCAACCACACCCACAATAACCGGGGCGCCAGCCATGCCGATTGCAAAGAAAGCAACGCCAGCATAATACCCAAAAAACCGCTGCCGGCATCCCCCATAAAAATACGTGCGGGCGGAAAATTCCAAACCAAAAAGCCAAAAACGGCAGCAGCCAAAAATGTAGGCAGCAGCCAATCGTTTGAATCAGGCACAACCAGCGATATACAAAGGGCTGCGCCGCAACTGACCGTAACCGCCTCAACACCGGCAAGGCCGTCAATGCCATCCATAAAGTTATACAAATTAAGCAGCCAAACAATATAAACCGCCGCCCCCACATAGCCCAGCCAGCCCAAATCAAGCCCGGCACCAAAAACAATCAGCGGCGGCAAACCGCCCAACCAATAAAGCCCCCAAACTGCCGCTGAAAAATGTACCAGCAAACGCCAGCGCGCCGCAATATGCCCATGGTCATCGAGAAAACCAGTGGCCGCGACAACACCGCCCGCACCCGACAACGCCAGGCACAACGAATTAGGCAGCCAACCGATCCAGTTTAAAGCCAGTAACATTGCCAAAAATGACAACACAATAGCGACACCGCCGCCACGCGGTGTCGGCGCAGAATGCGAACTGCGCTCATTAGGTATGTCGATTAAGTTTTGCGCCAACGCGTAGCGGCGCAAATAACCGGTGAGCATCCAAGACACAACACTGACCAGCAAAAAAAAACCGCCAACAATCATGGACACGGCCAGCGATTAAAGCGCATTCGACCGCCGCAAAAAATCTTCAGCAGCCTTCTTCAAAGCCCCGTCAACACTCAAGGGTGGCTGCCAGCCCAATAGATCGCAGGTTTTGCTAATATCGACTTGCAACGAATTGCACAAGCGTTGCGCCACAGCACGCTTGCCCAACAACAACGCACCGATTTTTAACAGCCAAACAGGTACGGGAAACAATCTGGCCGGCTTGTTCAAGGCATAACCCAAACGTTGTAATAATTCTGTCGTGGACATATCCTCACCGTCCCCAGCCAAAAATATCTGGTTAGCGGCGGCCGGATGATCGATACAAGTGACAATTAGATCAATCAAATTATCCAGCGCAACAAAACTGCGCTTATTATGCACTGCCGCTAAAGGCAAAGGCACCCCCCGCCGCAGCCAGCACATCATCCTATTAAAATTAGCCTTCGCCCCCGGGCCATAAACCAATGGCGGGCGAATAATCACCACCTCCATACCGGTTTCAGCGGCCAACTGCCGCAAGGCGTCCTCAGCCTCAAGCTTGGAAATACTATAAGCATCGACAGGCATCGGCTGATCGTCAGCGGTATAAGGTCGCCCCGACAAAGTCCCTTCGCCATTCACTTTAATAGAACTGATGAAAATAAAGCGCCGTACCCCGGCTTCACTGGCCTGCCTGGCCAAATTAAAAGCCCCCTCAACATTAATTTTTCGAAACGCATCCAGCGGGTCATCGGCGTTATCATTCATCACATGCACACGCGCAGCAAGATGAATCACCACATTAATATCGCCCAAGGTATCCGTCCAATCAGTCTCCCCATTTATCTCGCCGATGACCACCGTCTCAATATTGTCGATAGGCAAACTCTTAACATGCACCGCTGCCCGAACGGCTTGCCCTTGTCGAAATAACGCAGCACAGAGCGGTTTGCCGACAAATCCGGCGGCACCTGATATTAAAATTTTCATATAGACAAACTCGTCATATTAACTCAAGCAAATATGGGGACATTTCAACATCAGGTTCCTATAGGGAATATTGGCGACAACCGAAAACCGCTTATTACACTTTTAAAACTGTTGCTGGATTATCCAGGCAATTCATCGCCCACATTAACCGCAACAGACACAAAAAACTCACACAGATACCGAAAACATCATCAGTTGACAGTTTCATTTTAACAAAAGCTATTCCAGTAAGAAACTGGACGCCTTAACCACTGTTGAATTTATCGCACAAATTCAACGTATCAACTCAACCAATCGGATAGGAATTTTTAACGCCAAAAATAACCAATGGGTATACAAGCCATTCTCTTTACACGCCCTAACAATTTCCCGATTCAGTTTAACACGAGCCATCAACCCGCTATCACTCAAACCACCTGAGCGCATTATTACCGTCACCCTATCAAGACATGACCATACTATTCTCTGCCCAATCAATAACCGGGCAAGCATCTCAAAATCTGCAGCAATTTTATAATCCGTCTTATATATTACTGCCTGCTCATAACATGACCTCTTACAATAAAAAGTAGGATGGGCTGGCATCACGCCCATCCTTAATAATGCCGGACTCAACGTGGAAACCCGATATTTCCGCCGTATTTTTTTAATGTCATTCTTATCGACAATATTCAGGTATGAAAAAACAGCATCCACCTTGGTTTGGCAAAACCTGTCCACTATATCCCGCACCACGTGCTCATCAGAAAACATATCATCTGAATTTAACATGCCCACATAGTCGCCAGTACAAGCGGCTATGCCTTTATTCATCGCATCATAGACCCCCCTATCTTTTTCGCTAACCCAATAATCGATAGCCTGATCATACTGCCTCAAAATATCAACCGTTGCATCGCTGGAGCCGCCATCAATAACAATGTACTCAATATTGGCATAACTTTGTTTCAAAATACTTATTATGGTGTCCTGCAACGTTTCTGCGGCATTAAACACCACGGTAATAATCGAAATTAAGGGCTTACCCGGTAGCGAACGCTTGCAAATATTTTTAGCGCGCAAACCACCATTGACCAACTCACACGACTGTAGATGTGAATTTAATTCGGAACCGGAATTATTTTTTATTATAGGGGGCACTGATGATGTAATTATGTTATGCGCCTTTTGCACACTGCAAAAAGGCTAACCAAGAAATTTAAGCAAAGATTGCAGTATTTTGACAGATAGGGTCAATAATCTACCATGACACATTTTGTGAGGCCATAAGAAACCGGATAAGGCAGAACAACCTTAAGAGTATTTAGCTTGACCATATAGCTTAAGCAGAGAAATGCACTGACAGATATACGCTAATTATTTATCTCAGTGATGAATTATAAATCTAAGCCCATAAAAAAACCCTCGCCACCAAATAGGTGACGAGGGTTTCAATTCCTTAAACAATAACCCTAAAGTTACTGATTAATTATTTCATTAAATGAAAGATGGAATTAATGGAGCGTCTACCATGATCATTTGACGGTCGCCTGCTTCATCAAAGAAGAATAACAAACCAGCAAAACGGCTGTCTGGATCATAGATCAAGTCAGCTAAACGGTAAACTTCCCAAGCTGCGTCAGAAGCAGTTACTTGAACAGTTCTTGAAGTACCTGGAGCCAGTGGGCTGTTATCGCTAACAGTCAAACCTTCTTCAGCCAACAAGTCATCTGGGTAACCAGTTTCGTCTTCATGTACAGCAGGATCCAAGAAACGAACACCAGCAGTGTTGAACTCACCTAAACGTACAGCAGAATCACCATTGTTAGTGATAGTCAATGTCATTTGCATAGCACGACCTGGTACACGATAAGTTGCATCTTCAACTTTAACGGTAACAGTTCTTGCAGGCAATTCAATTGGCTTCATACCGCGTAACAAACCAGCTTGCAGTGGTGTTGTAACAGGGTATGCTGCGTTTGTGCTGCTCATAGTGAAAGCAACTATCGCAAGAGTACCTGCTGCAAAGCCCATTGCAACTTTTCTGTCAGTAGCAGTAATCAAAGAATCTGCTTTTCCTGCTTCAACAGCAAGATGACGTGGAACAAATACTGGTTTACGAACCCAATATCCCAACCAAACCAGACCTAAGCCATACCAGAAAGCATGCCAGAAGTAAGTGTTGCCCAGGTTATATGTTTCCAAGTCAATAGTATCGCCCAACAATGTAGTTACTGGGTTAACAAATGATCCCATAGAACCAGTAACAGTTACCCATTTACCTGGACCGATGATTGGACCACCGCCTTGAACGTTCATCATTGTGTGTACGTGCCAGTCACCTGGACGACGTGCTTTCAACAATACTTTAAACTCATAAGTTTCGCCCAGTTCCAAAGTTACTGAACGTGGAACCAATTGACCACCGATCCATGAACCTTGACGAATAAATACAGGGCCTGGGATACCAATGTTCAAAAAAGATACTTCTGGTTTATCAACAGTTTCAGGCCATCCCGCGAAAACGTGGAATTTACCGGAAATTGTCATCGTATCATTAACAGCTACAGTGTCTTTTGACCAGTTCAGGTCAAACCAATGAATTGTACGCATACGCATGAAAGCGGCTTGCGACTTTTCACCATGAGCAGATGCAGTTGGTGTGTAAAACATCGCTGCTGTAACAGTTACCAGCAGTGCGACAAAGGACAATTTAGCAACCTTGTCTTTTATTAATTTCATATATCCTCCTCTATAATAGAGAATCTATAGTTTTCAGAGTATCCAGTGTCAGCATATTTTTCCGCTAACACCAGGCTTTTTGTGTGAATTTCTATAACCAAAGGTTCTTAAGCGCTTTGGACGAAGCCAGTACCCGCGAACCATTTACCGAAGAAATGCCACAAGAAGTAGATCAAGATACTCACGAAACCAGAGAAGAACGCTGATACTGGAGCAACGTCTTTACCGAAAGTTCTTAATGTACCTTTTTCAACCATTCTGATGTACTCAGGAGTACCAGTTCTTACATAGTGGTAACCTTGTAAATCAGCCAGCGTCATCATCATGCCGTTGTATTCAACAGGAACATGTAATGGAGCAATGATTGGCCAGTTACCTGGATAGAACAACAGACCCCATGCCAAACCACCAAGAACAGCAGTCAACGTCATGCTGCCTGACAGCATCAAGATAGCATCAAGAACGATAGCACCTGGCATCAGGTTTGAAGGGAAGCAGAAGTTCACTGGGAAATAAGTCCATCCCCAGAAGTTCAAATATCTGTTGACCCACTCACCTAACAACAGACCTAAGATGCAGATTACTGCACCAAAAGGCAAACGGTAACGCCACCACAAGCAAGCTTGAACGGCAGCAGGAAAAGTGATTGAAACGATTGGAGCTACAGTCACCCAAAGACGACGATCTTTCCAGTCAGTCCAGAAATCCCAGTCACCACCGGTTAACATGTAGTGAATGTGATAACCACCAAGTACAACGAAGAACAATGTAAACAGAATTAGCCAGTCGAACGTGCGTGAAACTTTAACGGCTTCTGCGCGTGAACGTACAGCTGATTGAGATGCGCTCATTAGCTTACCTCCTAAAGGATTTAAATTATTTTTATTAATTAACCATCTTGACCTTAGCTGTTTCGCCCTGAAAAAAAGCGAAACAGCAAGGAGATAGTAATTACAACCAAAGACTTATTATTAAGCCAAGTCTTTCTTCAAAAGCTTAGCAATAGCTGCAACTTCTGTATTCACAACACCCAAAACACCTAAAGCAGCCCATCCGAAGAATACGAAACCGTAGTGTAAAGGAGCAACGAATAATTCTTCCATGAACCAGAAAGTGTGACCCCACTCATTCAGACCAACATTTGGCAGAATCATGAAAGGACCAACAACTGCTACCATATACTGAAGGTGCAGACCTTGTTGGTAAGTAGGAAGTCTTGTTTTTGCATACAAGAAGCAAGCGCCACCAGTGATGATGTAGATTGGGTAGCTCAAGTAAAATTCGATGATGTGACTTGGTGTAAAGTCAGTATCACGAACGATAGTTTGATGCCATGTTCCATCTTGCTCTGTGAAGTAGCTAGCGCCGTAGTAAATAGCGAAAGCATACATTACCAACCAAGTCCAATGTGTGAAGTGTCTTCTCAACTCTTCTCTTGGCGTGATTGACATCACTTTACGATCACGAGTTTTCCAGATATAACCCCACAGGATACCTGCAGTTGCCACTTCTAAAACAAACTCAATATAAAGAAAGTTCATCCAGTATGTTTCGAACTCAGGTGCGAACGAATCCAGACCAGCTGACCAGCCGTAGACACCTTCATACCAACGAACCCAAGCATAAAAGACTACATATAATAATCCACCAAGGATCATATTTCTTTTATTTAACAGCGGTGCTTCCGCAGCATCAGCTCTCACTGATTCAGTTGTAGCTGCCATTTCTACCTCCAAAAATTATCAAATCCCCAGCTTTTTATGGCCGGGAGCTATAGTTACAACTCCCTTTTCTCACATGACCACTTAGAAACAACACCAAGAACTCAAGTGACACCAAGTCAATTTAGTGAGCCGTCAGTCTACCAGTTCAATTAGCCTTGTCAAGTCAAAAACAAACATCAAACGCATTTCCTTATATAAGGAATTTTACCCATTAAATTCATCACACTTAAAATATTGATTCCTGCTAGAATTAATTTTAGCCGTAATCATTCACCAACCCACCTTGACCCCATGAAAAAATATTCCATTCTGATTTTTATCGCCGCACTGACAACGCTGCTCCTAGTCCAAAAAGAAGTCGTCATGCCTTTCGTTTACAAAGCAATCCAATCAGACTTATTCCTTATTGACAGCGAAGACCAAGGCGACCAGTCTGCCATTTCCACACCATTAACAGCCCTCGCCTTTAGCTATTGCAATAGCCATATTAAAGCCAACCTAGATACAGACACTTCCGCCAACTTCCCCGAAAAGCCAATTAACGCCTGGAGCCTGGGAAACTACCAATATGTAATCAACGCCGAAGTCGACATCACCAACGCCACGACAGGCACAACCACAAAAAAATACGCCTGCCGCATTAATTACAAAAATGGCGACGACCAAGAAGGCATACTTGACCCCGCCAACTGGTCTATCGAGGGGCTCTCTGGCTTAAGCTCGCTCTAACACAACAACACAAAGGCTCCAGCGGCCCCACATCAAAATCCACCCACCTAATACCACGACTATCTGTGGGCATAAAAAAAGCCAGTGCGATTTTATCGCACTGGCTTTTTTTACTATAACCATATAACAGCAGACCACTTCCCCTGCCATCAAAATACAATCAAACTATAATTAACCCAGGCTCAGCATACCAGCCGACCGCCCAGGCCAAAAAAAAACACGAAAGATTATTTGCCATATTTTTTACGGAACTTATCGACACGTCCGGCGGTATCAACAACACGCTGTTTTCCTGTATAAAAAGGATGGCATGAAGAACAAACCTCAATTTGCAAATCCTTACCCAATACAGAACCGGTCTCAAATTTATTGCCACAACCGCAAGTCACGGTAATTTGCTTATATTCTGGATGAATTTCTGGTTTCATATCACTTCACATTACCCACAACGGGCCACATACTTATTAGAGAACCCCGTATAATACGTATTTCGTTAAAAGTTGGCAACTCAATTTATATTTATACGCACTATTACTTGAATTCAGGACACCCAAAAGCAAAACCTGAAGCCTCATCACATCTGCGTAAACAGTCTATTACGCAAAAACAAGCAGGTTGTTTTTAGCTGTATTATTTGAGAAATATTCATTAATAAATAGGAACATAAGCAACACCCGCCAGAAAGCTTACATTTCTTACCTATTTTAGCTATTTTTACAGCCAAAATATCTTGTGCTATTCTATTCGGCACACTTAAAAATGCAGCAGTTAGGAGCAACTGTTGTTTTAATCTGAATGGATTCACCTTAAGTTGAGACGATCATGACAGAATCAGGGACTATGCAAGCAACCGTGCAAGAAATAATCGCCGCCCTTAAAGACAAGCCCGGCGCACTTTTACCTATTCTACATGGCATACAAGATGCCTTGGGCTATATTCCGGCGGACAGCGTGCCGGATATCGCAACGGCGCTCAGCCTTTCCCGCGCCGAAGTGCATGGTGTCATCAGCTTTTACCATTATTTCAGGGATACACCTCCGGGCCAGCAAACCATCCACCTTTGTCGTGCGGAATCCTGTCAAGCGATGGGCGGAAAACAGCTAGAAGAACATGTTAAAAGCAAACTCGGCATTGATTTTCACGAAACCACCGCAGACGGCAAATTCTCTCTGGAGCCTGTATATTGCTTAGGCAATTGCGCATGCTCACCTGCCATGCAAATCGGCAAGGACATTTACGGTCGCGTAACAGCGGACAGTTTTGACGCCATTATCACTAATACAGAGGCATCAGCATGAGCATCACTATTTATGTTCCTTGCGATTCCAGCGCTGTTTCATTAGGTGCAGATCGCGTCGCTAACGCTATCGTTCAGGAAGCCGCAAAACGCGGTATTGATATTAATCTGATCCGTAACGGTTCAAGAGGCATGTACTGGCTGGAACCGCTGGTTGAAGTGGCAACAGGTACAGGACGCGTCGCCTACGGCCCTGTTCAACCCGGTGACGTGCCCGGCTTGTTCGATGCAAGTTTTACGGAAGGCGGCGCGCATACTTTAGGTTTGGGCCTGACTGAAGAACTCGATTATTTCAAAAAACAACAACGCCTGACCTTTGCCCGCATTGGCAAAACCGATCCGGTCAGCTTAACTGACTACATTGCAAATGACGGCTATCGCGGCTTAAAAAATGCACTAGAGATGACTCAGGAACAAATCGTCCAGGCGGTAACCGATTCTGGTTTACGCGGACGCGGGGGCGCCGCCTTTCCAACCGGCATTAAATGGAAGACGGTGCTCAGCACCGCATCGCTGCAAAAATACATTATCTGCAATGCCGATGAAGGCGATTCCGGCACCTTTTCCGACCGCATGGTCATGGAAGGCGACCCGTTCGTGTTAATCGAAGGCATGACCATTGCAGGTTTGGCCGTCGATGCAACCCAAGGTTATATTTATCTGCGCATAGAATACCCTCATGCTTACGAGGTTCTGAATGCCGCCATTGCAACTGCTTACAAGGAAGGTTATCTGGGCGATAACATTCAGGGCAGCGGCAAATCCTTTAACCTGGAAGTCAGACTGGGCGCAGGCGCTTATGTCTGCGGCGAAGAAACGTCATTAATGGAAAGCCTGGAAGGCAAACGCGGACTGGTGCGCTTTAAACCGCCCTTGCCTGCCATCAGCGGCTTGTTCGGCCAGCCCACCGTCGTCAACAACGTTATTTCCCTGGCTTCAGTGCCGGTCATTCTGGATAAAGGCGGCGATTATTACCGCGATTTCGGCATGGGACGCTCACGCGGCACCTTGCCGGTGCAACTGGCCGGCAATATCAAGCGCCCCGGCTTGGTCGAATTGGGCTTTGGCCTGACCTTGCGCGAATTGCTGTACGATTTCGGCGGCGGCTCGGCTTCCGGCAGGCCAATTAAGGCAGTGCAAGTCGGCGGCCCGCTCGGCGCTTATTTGCCCGAAGCGCAATTTGATACCCCCTTGGATTATGAAGCCTTTGCCGCCATCTGGGCGGTCGTCGGGCATGGCGGCATCGTCGTTTTCGACGATACAGTCAATATGGCCGAAATGGCGCGCTACAGCATGGAATTTTGCAAAATCGAATCCTGCGGCAAATGCACGCCTTGCCGCATTGGCTCCACCCGTGGCGTAGAAGTCATGGACGACATTATCAATGGTCGCAACCTCGATAAAAATATCCCTTTGTTACGTGATCTTTGCGACACCTTGCTCAACGGCTCCCTCTGTGCATTAGGCGGCATGACGCCCTACCCTGTACTGAGCGCTTTAAATCATTTTCCTGAAGATTTCGGGGTAAATGCGTAATATGGCATTGTTAAATGACAAAACACGACAAGTTGTTGCAGTCAGTTTTTAATGCCACTGTTTCGATAAGATTTGAAGATGCTTGCAAAGTAGCCGATTTGATTGGTTTTTCTCAAAAAGGCGGGCAAGGTTCTCACTCCGTTTATGGAAGGGATGATGAAATCAAGCTACTTAATTTCCAAAATCGTAATGGCACTATCACGCCCTATCAACTTCGACAGTTACGAGACATGGTAAAAAAATATGGCAAGCAATAAATACTTGATTGAAGTTTTCTGGAGTGATGATGACGATGGTTACATCGCTATCGCTCCTGATTTGCCGGGTTGCAACGCCTTTGGAGATACTCCGATTGAGGCGATACAAGAAATAAACGACGCGATAAGTGCTTGGCTGCAAGCATGGACAGCAATGGGACGAGAGCCGCCAGAACCTGCATCGAAACCAAGACCAGCAATGGCAGCATAAATTTTGTGTTCCGCTTCTTAAGCGACAACAACCAGATATAAGCCTGTGACACGAGGAAACCATCATGAGCATCAATAAAGAAAAAGATTTTGGTACACCAACCAGCACCAGCGAAAACTTAGTCACGCTGGAAATTGATGGTTTTCAGGTAACGGCTCCGGCTGGAACCTCGGTCATGCGTGCGGCGGCAAGCATCGGCATTGAAATCCCCAAATTATGCGCAACCGACAGCATCGAACCGTTCGGCTCCTGTCGGCTTTGCGTCGTACAAATCGAAGGCGGTCGTGGTATGCCGGCCTCCTGCACCACGCCGGTCGCAGAAGGTTTAAAAATCGTCACCCAGAATAAAAAACTGGCCGATGTACGTCGCGGCATCATGGAACTGTATATTTCCGATCACCCGCTGGATTGTTTGACCTGCTCGGCCAATGGCGATTGCGAACTGCAAGACATGGCCGGCGCGGTAGGTTTGCGCGAAGTCCGTTACAACCCAATTGAAACGCATCTCAACGCCGTAAAGGACGAAAGCAACCCTTACTTCAGCTTCGATCCCAGCAAATGCATCGTGTGTTCACGCTGCGTCAGAGCCTGTGAAGAAACCCAAGGCACCTTTGCGTTAACCATCGACGGACGCGGCTTCGATTCCAAAGTATCGCCAAGCCAGAATCAAGCTTTCATGGATTCGGAATGCGTGTCCTGCGGCGCTTGCGTACAAGCCTGTCCGACCGCAACCCTGATGGAAAAATCGGTGATCGACAACGGCCAGCCGGAACATGCAATCGTGACCACCTGCGCTTATTGCGGCGTCGGCTGCTCGTTCAGGGCGGAAATGAAAGGCGAACAAGTCATCCGCATGGTACCCGCCAAAGACGGCAAGGCCAATCACGGCCATTCCTGCGTCAAAGGCCGTTTTGCGTTCGGTTATGCTACCCACAAAGACCGCATCACCAAGCCGATGATCCGCGCCAGCATTAAAGATGCCTGGCAGGAAGTTAGCTGGGAAGAAGCCATTAACCATGCTGCGTCGGAATTACAGCGCATCCAGGCCAAATACGGTAAAGACTCCATCGGCGGCATCACATCTTCCCGTTGCACCAACGAAGAAGTCTACATCATGCAAAAACTGATACGCGCTGGTTTTGGCAATAACAATGTCGATACCTGTGCCCGGGTTTGCCATTCACCGACCGGTTACGGATTGAAACAAACCTTTGGTGAATCATCCGGCACCCAGGATTTCGACTCGGTGTTAAAAGCCGACGTGATTTTAGTCATGGGCGCCAACCCTACCGACGGCCATCCGGTATTCGGCTCGCAAATGAAAAAACGCCTGCGTCAGGGGGCAAAGCTTATCGTTATTGACCCGCGCGAAATCGACCTGATCAAGTCGCCGCATGTCAAAGCCAGCCATCACTTAAAACTGCGCCCTAGTACCAATGTTGCCGTCATCAATGCACTCGGCCATGTTGTTGTTACCGAAAACCTCATTGACGAGGCTTTTGTCAATGAACGTTGCGATGTTGCTTCTTTTGCCAAATGGAAAACTTTTGTGGCGCAGGAACATAATTCGCCGGAAGCCAGTGAAGCGATAACGGGTGTTCCCGCTGCCGAACTGAGGGCCGCCGCAAGGCTTTATGCCTCCGCAGGCAACGCCGCGATTTATTACGGTTTGGGCGTAACCGAGCACAGCCAAGGCTCCACCACTGTCATCGGCATTGCCAACCTAGCTATGGCGACCGGCAATCTGGGTCACGACGGTGCCGGTGTCAATCCGCTACGTGGACAAAATAACGTGCAGGGTTCGTGCGACATGGGTTCGTTCCCGCATGAGTTCCCCGGCTATCGCCATGTCTCTGACCCTGCAACTCACGAACTATTTGAAAACGCATGGCAGGCCAAACTCAGCTCGGAACCGGGCCTGCGTATTCCTAACATGTTCGAGGCGGCCTTGGACGGCAGCTTTATGGGGCTGTACTGTGAAGGTGAAGACATTGCCCAATCCGACCCGGACATCAAACACGTTCATGCGGCATTACGTGCCATGGAATGCGTGATCGTGCAGGACATATTCCTCAACGAAACCGCTAAGTTTGCCCACGTTTTCCTGCCCGGCTCGTCTTTTCTGGAAAAAAACGGCACCTTTACCAATGCCGAACGTCGAATTTCACCAGTGCGCAAAGTCATGTCGCCATTAGCAGGTTATCAGGACTGGGAAGTGACCCAGATGCTGGCCAATGCGTTGGGTTTCCCGATGAATTACAGCCATCCATCAGAGATTATGGACGAGATAGCACAGCTTACACCTAGTTTTTCCGGTGTCAGTTATGAAAAAATTGATCGTCTCGGCAGCATACAATGGCCCTGTAATGACGAAGCACCTGAAGGCACACCGATTATGCACACCGACCATTTCCTGCGCGACAATGGCAAGGGTCTGTTCATGCTGACCGAATATGTGCCGACTATCGAAAAAATCACACCTATGTTCCCGTTGATTTTGACCACCGGACGCATTCTGTCGCAATACAATGTCGGCGCACAAACTCGGCGCACTGATAATGTGGCTTTTTACAGTGAAGACCGCCTGGAAATCCATCCGCACGATGCTGAAGATCGCGGTGTCAACACCGGTGACTGGGTCGGCATTAAAAGCCGCGCCGGCGAAACCGTATTGCGCGCACTGGTTAGCGACCGCGTGCAACCGGGTGTGGTTTACACCACCTTCCATTTCCCTGAATCCGGCGCCAATGTCATCACCACCGACAATTCCGACTGGGCGACCAACTGCCCTGAATACAAAGTCACGGCCGTGCAGATCACCAAAGTCAGCCAGCCATCGGAATGGCAGCAGGAATACAGCGCGTTTTCAGAAAAACAACTCGACCTACTGGAACAGGGTATTAGCCATGACTAACTGCGCCACCTCTGGATTCTGGAGCTAAGACAAATGCAAGCAGCTCAGGCAGAGTCCTTATTATTGGATTTGGGCTGGCCCAGCTATCAACAGCGCACCGTTGACCGCTGGCGCGATGGCCTGCATGAACAGCGGCAAGACTTCATTGTCGAAGAAGTGCCTATTTCACTGATTTACAACGGGGTTCCGCATGTGGTCATGCTGGCAACCCCAACCAATCTTGAAGAGTTCGCGCTGGGTTTCAGCATCACCGAAGGCATTATTAAAAACCCTAAAGAATTATTATCGGCGCGGGTTTATCACCGTTCAAACGGCATTGAAGTCCAACTTAAAATCCCCGAAAACCGTTTCCAATGCATGTCCGACAAAGGCCGCAACCTAACAGGCCGCACCGGTTGCGGCCTGTGCGGTGCGAGCACCTTAAAGCAAGCCATCCGCCAACCGAATGCAGTTAGCGGCGATTTAAGTCTGTCGGCCGAACAATTGCGTGCCGCTTTAACGAACATCAAGCAACACCAAAAACTAAACCAACTAACCGGCGCGGTACATGCGGCGGCTTGGGCGGTTCCAGGACAAGGCGTTTTAGAACTACGGGAAGATGTAGGCCGCCATAACGCACTGGATAAATTAATCGGCTTTTTACTGCATACCGGCAAGGATTTATCGGCCGGTTTCGTCATTGTAACCAGCCGCGCCAGTTATGAAATGGTACAAAAAACCGCCTGGGTCGGCATTACCATGTTAACCGCAATTTCCGCGCCTACTGGTTTAGCGATACGCTTGGCTGATGAAACCGGCCTCACCTTAATCGGCTTTGCCCGCGACGACCAACATGTGGTTTACACCCATCCACAACGTCTAACCCATAGCAACTAAACGTGTGATTAATAATGAAAATAGAACGACTGATTAAAATGGCCAACGACATAGGCAATTTTTTTAACTCCGAACCTGACAAAGAAATCGCAGCCGAAGGCGTAAAAAACCACATCTTAAGATCATGGGATCCAAGAATGCGTAAAGCGATTATTAGCTATTGCCAGGAAGACGGTTCTGAATTAAGCAGCCTGGTCAAAGCGGCTGTGACCAGGCTTGCTGCTTAACGCAATACCTTATACAGCAATTCAAGGCGCAATTTGCCCACGTTACAGATATTTCAATATAGTGACGGATTCTGCTTATCCCCCGACCGGCCAGGAAAATATTGGTCAACCAAATGCTGCCGCCTAAAGTGCCTTCTTTTGGAGTCCAATAGCTTTAGCTATTGGCGGGTAAAACAGCTAAAGCTGTTGGCTCTTACTGGATTCCGGGGAGCTAGCAGAGACACGTAACTCCTCATTAATGGCAGGTAAAAAGATTAGGCCATTTCCGAAAAATAACATCCCTTGATAATCATGATCTGTAAAAAATAAAGCCCACGCCTAGCAGGAAAGCCACGAACTTTTCGTGTTTTTCGTGGACAATTTTTAGTATGTCTTTTTCAGGAAATCGCCGTATGACCACGGAGGGCACGAAATTTCATTCTTCGTGCCCTCCGTGGCCTTCGTGGTGAATCCGCCAGTGTTTAGTTGGTTTGAGATGTTGGATGTTGCCTGCGGGTAATGAGAAGTTACTAATTTACCTGACATCCCTATGAAAAATAACAATTTTGCCTATACTCAGTTTATTTTTCATACCTTTATGTAAAGATCACCTTATGTTGCAACAACAAAAAACACCATCAGGCGCATTATCGGCAGCTCTGCTGGCACTGGCCGCTACGGGCAGCCCGGCATCTGCCGACATCACCCAAACAGTTGAAGATGCACTTAAATTCGGCAATGGCGGTGCGGTCAAAATGGACACCACTTACCGTTACGAACATGTTGACCAAGACCGGGGGCCGCAAAAAAACGCCAATGCCAACACTATCCGCACCCGCTTAGGCCTGCTGTCGCCGGTATTCTACGGCCTGCAAGGCTTTGTAGAATACGAGGGCATCCATGTATTGCAATCGGATTACAACAATGGGCGTGGCAACAAGCCCAGCTATTCGGTTGTTGCCGACCCCGGCTATAATGAACTTAACCAACTGTGGCTCAGTTATACGGGCGTCCCTGACACTGTCATCAAGGGTGGGCGGCAACGCATCAAGCTAGATGACGACCGTTTTATCGGCAATGTCGGCTGGCGGCAGCTGGAAACCACTTTCGATTCGGTGCTGATCACCAACAAATCGGTTAAAGACCTGACCATCAATGTCGGTTATATCGGCAATATACAAACATTTACCGCCACCTCCGAAAGGGTCAACGCGCCAATACTGAACATCAACTATAACCTCGGCGACTACGGCAGCCTAGTCGGTTATGGCTATTGGCTTGACTATACGGAAAGCGAGAATTTTGAAAAATCGAGCCAGACTTATGGTTTGCGCTTCATTAACAGCGCGAAACCAAAAAAATTCTTTGGCCACTACAGCCTGCTGTACACCGCCGAATGGAGTTATCAACAAGATTATCTGCATTCAAGCCCTTATCAAGCGCACCGTTTCAATCTGATGGGCGGGTTTACCGCCTATAACGTCAGCTTTCAAGGGGCGATGGAGCAACTTAACGGTTCCGGCCGCAACCGGACTTTTGACACACCTCTGGGCACCAACCACGCATTCCAAGGCTGGGCAGATATATTTTTGACCACACCTGCCGAAGGCATCCGCAATGTGTTCGCCACCCTCAGCGCCAACTTTATGGAAAACGACAGCCTTGTGCTCTCTGCGATTTATCACGACTTTACCGACGACACCGGCAGCATCCATTATGGTAAGGAATGGGATCTTCAGGCCGTCAAAAAGTTCGGCAAACATTATTCGCTACTGGCCAAATACGCCAACTACGACGCCGACACGTTCTCTACCGACACCCAAAAAGTCTGGATACAAGGCAACGTCAACTTCTAGCCCGCCCCTATAATTGCGGTTACGGCAATTACAATTATCCTGAATTATTGCCGCAATCCGCTGATAAAACCAAAGCCTGAAAAACCCACACCAAGCCAATAAATCAGGTAAATACCCATACAAAAGACCATGAAAAATACCTTCGCACGCTATTATTTTTCAGGTTAGAATACCCGACGTTTAAAATTGAGAAAAATTGACCATGCATATGGACAAACCAACAAAAAAGCTTTTGATCGTCGATGACAGCAAAGTATCAAGAATGTTAATCCGTTCGCACATTCTGGCTAAACACCCGGACTGGGTCATTACAGAAGCCGCCTGCGGCGAAGACGCTATCGCATTGGTCGATAATGACTTACCCGACTACTGCACCATGGACATCAACATGCCCGGCATCTCAGGGACTGACGCTACAGAACAAATACTAAGCAAACACCCCTCAGTAAAAATTGTAATTTTCTCCGCAAACATTCAAGAAACGCACCAGGAACGCGCCCGCTCACTGGGCACAACATTGGTGTCAAAACCGGTCACAGAAAAATCCATTGCCCTCGCACTAGATTATCTTGCAAACGCTTAAATGAATAACCTCAGCGAACTTCACCTTGACGCCTTGGCGGAAGTCTTCAGTATCGGCGCTGGCCGTGCTGCATTAAGCCTGAGCGAGATTGTCGGCGACGAAGTACGCATTTCCGTACCTTCGGTACAGCTGATCAACGCAGAAGACATCAACCCAGCCACATTATCACTAAACTGCGGCCAATTTGGCGCGGTCAACCAGCATTTTAGCGGCCCCTTTAATGCCGAAGCGATGCTGTTATTTACCGAGGAACAAGCCTTAAAAATCGTCAGCGACATGATGGGCTCACAAATGAGCCTTGAAGAACTGGCAGAGTTTGAACATGAAGCCATGTGCGAATTAGGCAACATCATCCTGAATGCCTGCCTATCGGCCATGGCTGACATACTCGGCTTTACCCTAGAAAGCTCGCTGCCCCATTACGCTGTGGCCTCGGCCAATGAAATATTATCCCGCCTCAGAAAAGATAACAGCCAGCCCTATGTCATGGTACTGCATATTGACCTTGCCATCGAAAAACGGCATACCGCCGGTAATCTGGTGTTCCTGCTCAGCTCCGCATCATTGACCAATCTTGTTTCGCATGTCGACCAATTCCTTAATAAGCTGTTATGAATGATCCCCATGTTACCTCCTCCGCCAAGCTGAATCGGGGCAATGGCAACAATACGGAAAAATATGCACCGGCGCAATCGGGTGTAAAGCATTTTGATACGGAAGACATCGCCAACGCAGTTAATATTGGCCTGTGTGTTGTTAACGCAGCAGGCAAGGTATTACTTTGGAATGATTGGATCAGCAAACACAGTGGCATCAAAGAAACCGACGCACTCAATCAGCCGCTTGAACAGGTGTTTTCAGAGCAAATATCGCCCGCATTCCTGTCCGCACTCAAAAACAGCCTAACACACAAACTGCCTGTCGTTTTGTCCACCGCGCTGCACCGCACCCCGCTACCTTTGTACCATGAATTCGAACTAGGCATACAACAACCCCGCATGTACCAATCGATCAGCATGACCCCGCTCCGTTCGCAACACAATGAACCCTGCTGCCTGATTCAAGTCACCGACTCCAGCACGTCAATCAAGCGTGAGAAAATACTGCGCTCGCATTCGGAAATACTCAAAAAAGAAGCCACCACAGACGGCCTGACCGATATTTGCAACCGCCGGTTTTTCGACGCCCATTATGAAATAGCAGTGGCCGACGCCAAAAGGCAAAAATACCCGCTAGCCATCTTCATGGTCGACATCGATTTTTTTAAACCCTATAACGACCATTACGGGCATCTCGCCGGCGACGCAGTCATCAAACAGGTTGCCAATACATTAAAGTTGCAACTGTCGCGCGCCACCGACATCGTAGCGCGCTACGGCGGCGAAGAATTCGTGCTGGTCATGCCGCATTTAGCCCAAGACATCGCCGAAAAATTCGCAGAAAAACTCAGGGCTGCTGTTTTTAACCTCGCCATACCGCATATAAAATCCCCCTCATTTCATCAAATAACCATTAGCATCGGTGTTTGCTCAGGCATCCCGGAAAAGAATGACAACCTGCTAAATAAAGCCGACACCGCGCTCTATCAGGCCAAGCAAAAAGGCCGCAACCAGTGCGTGTCGATCTCACTTTGCGAAACCACAGAATATCTGGAACAATAAAGCTATCCCATCCTACCTGCCCAGTACTGCAATAGGATGCTTGAAAACCAGCTACCCCACTCCAGCCCCATTGTATGAACGTAAAACCCGCCATTGCCGCACTGGCTATTAGCCTCGCCCTGTTCCCGGCACAACAACAAGCCCTTGAGCTTAATAGCAAGATCGAATTGCCCGACATGGGTGATTCCTCCGGCACGCTCATCACACCCGCCGAAGAAAAAGAATTTGGCGAAGCCTTTTTCCGCAGCCTGCACTCGCAAATTACCATTAATCAAGATGCCGAAATCCAGCAATACATCCAGACTATCGGCGAAAAACTGACTGCCAATAGCGATGCGCCCGGTAGCCCGTTCCATTTTTTTGTCGTGTTGGACAACAACATCAACGCGTTTGCCGGCCCCGGCGGCTATATCGGCGTCAATTCTGGCTTAATCTTAATCACCGAAGCCGAAAGCGAACTGGCCTCAGTCATGGCGCACGAAATTGCCCACGTCACCCAGCGCCACTTGTACCGCGCTTACGAAGCCGCCAGCCGTTTATCGATCCCCACCGCCGCCGCAACCTTGGCCGCGATTTTATTGGGCACGCAATCGCCAGAACTGGGCCAAGCCGCCATCATCGCCATACAAGCCGGCAGCCTGCAATTCCAAATTGACTTTACCCGCGAAAACGAAGCCGAAGCCGACCGTGTCGGCATGCAAACCCTGGCAAGCTCACAGTACGACCCGCGCAGCATGCCCACCTTTTTTGAACGCCTACAGCAGTCCAGCCGCTATTATGGACAAAATACCCCTGAGTTTTTAAGGACCCACCCGGTCACGGCCTCACGTATTTCCGACACCCGAGGCCGCGCCGAAACCTATCCCTACAAACAATATCCCGACTCACTGGGCTACCAACTGACTAAAGCAAAACTTCGGGTACTGACCAGCCCAGACACCGCTGACACGCTTAAATATTTCCAATCCCGATCCACTCAGGGCACCACCGAACAACGCGCCGTTGCCCGCTACGGGCTTGGCTTACTGGCACAACATCAGCAAAAGTTCGAGACCGCAGAAAGCATTTTTCAACAGCTGAGCCAAGAATACCCCAATCAGGCGCAATACCTAAGCGCCCTTGCCCACACCGCATTGGATGCCAAAAATTACAACACCGCATTGGCCCGGTATAAAAAACTGACTGAACACTTCCCCGATAACCAAGCCATTAAACTCGAATATATCAGCGCCTTACTGAAAACAGGAAGCGCCGAATCCGCACGGCAAAATTTGTTACTGCTAAAGCCAAAAAACCAGCAACAACCCATTTATTGGCAACTGTTGGCACAAGTGTATAGCGACTTAAACAAACCCGCCGAATCCCACCGTTACCTTGCCGAATACTACTATAGAACCGGACAAACCAAAGACGCCATCCTGCAAATACAACTGGCACAACAATCAAAAGACCTCAACTTCCAACTCTCATCCATCCTTAATGAGCGGCTAAATTTCTTTATCAGTGAGGAAAAAGAAGCGAGGCGTAACCAATAAAACCTGAATACCAGCTGAATAGAAAGGCACTGCCTGCCAGGATTTTCGTGCATTAGAAACCGCTAAAGCTTTATAACACACTGTATTTATTATTTATTTTATATAATCTATTTTTTTTACCGCTAAACCCTATTTTTAAATAGACAATGGACAGCCATTTGCATAAAATTTGCGCCGACTTGATGGATTGGGTCCGGTTTAATCACCGACTAAGAGGGGGAATTAGTCTTTTTAGACTAGCTGATAATAATAACAAAATAAGTGACACTGCTTGGGTCGAGTTGTAACAATCACAACTAAATAATAACAATAACAGCACTCAACACGCCCGCTTTATGCGGGCTTTTTATTGCCTGAAATATCCCGCCCGACCGCTAAAACCCATCAAACAACCAACACAACAAAAGCCCCACCACACCCTTCTCCTTACAAACAAACCCAGCCTATGAGCTATTTGGTTATAATGCCCCGCGCACATTCCAAATCAAAAGCCGATACGGGTAATCCTCATGACATTAACAACAGCAACAGTAACGCAATGGCAACGCAATTTTGAGGACAAAATAGCCGCGCTAAAAGCCAACGAAAACTATCAAAAATTGCTGGCGATGCCACCGCTCAAACGGTGGGCGACAATAGCGGGGTTATTCCTGTTATCACAACTCATCGTGTTCGGTTTCTTGTACATCGTTTTTGGCCGCATTGTTGTCATAGGCTTTTTTGCCAGCATCCTGGCAGGGTTGGCTACCGGGGTTGGCGCCTTGCCCGCCCTGTTTTTCAAGGACATCTCCAAAAACCTCTTTAACAGCATGCTGGGTGCCGCCGCAGGCGTCATGCTCGCCGCCACCGCCTTTTCCCTGCTGGTTCCGGGACTGAATTACGGCAACCAAATCTGGCCGGGGCAAGGCATTTACATCATATCGGCAGGCATGTTAATCGGCGCCCTATTTCTGCATTACGCCGACCGCCAACTGCCGCATGTGCACTTTAATTCCATTTCTGACGCCCACCTAAACTCACTAAAAAAAGTCTGGCTGTTCATCATTGCCATCACCATCCATAATTTTCCCGAAGGCATGTCAGTTGGCGTCAGTTTCGGATCCGGCGACATGAAAAACGGCATCGTGCTGGCCATCGCCATTGCGCTGCAAAACATCCCCGAAGGCCTGGCCGTCGCCCTGCCTTTAGTCGGACTTGGCTACAACAAATGGCGGGCAGTCGGCATTGCCACCCTAACCGGCCTGGTCGAACCCGTAGGCGGCCTGCTCGGCATCACCATGGTGACAGTCTTCGAACCCGTGCTCCCGATAGCCATGGGCTTTGCCGCCGGCGCCATGCTCTTTGTCATCAGCGAAGAAATCATCCCCGAAACCCATTCCGATGGCCGTTCGCGCTACGCCACCTTTGCCTTAATGATCGGCTTCATCATCATGATGGTGCTGGACAACATGCTGGGCTAAAAGCTGGTTTTTTATCCGTTCCCAGACGCCGCATAAAACGCCCCCCCAGGGTACGCCGTGTGCGTACCCTTACCCACGAACAAAGCAGCCGTAAGCGGCAAAGCCTTAACCAGCGCCCTTAACAAACAACCGAAACAAGAAATCAGCAGCCGCAGGAAAAACCTTCTCAGGAAACAACATGGATCATCTGCATAGCTATTTGCAACATCTGCTAACATCACTAAACACCGCGCATATTTTCGAAAACCTGCAAAGTGCCGTACAACTATTTTTATCGCTGCTAAGCAATGGTAATTTTGCCGAAATATCAGCCACCGCCATGACCAGCTTCGTGCTGATTGCAGCCGCCGAAATTGGCGACAAAAGCCAACTCGTGTGCATGTCCCTCGCATCCCGGCATCGCCCCATGCCAATATTGCTGGGCGCCATCGCTGCATTTGCCCTTCTAAATACCCTAGCCACCGTATTCGGTGTCGCCATTGCCAGCTGGCTGCCGGAATATATCGTTGCCGCCATCGTCGCCCTACTATTCGCCTGTTTCGGTATACACTCCTTGCGTGTAGAAACGGAAGATGAAAACAATGCAATCAAAGAAAAAAGCGGCCACAGCATATTTTTCACCACCTTTTTATTAATTACCGTCGCCGAATTCGGCGACAAAACCCAACTGGCCGTTGTTGGCTTAAGCAGCACCGCCGCACCCATTGCCGTATGGTTAGGCGCCACTGCCGCACTAGCGCTTACCTCCGCGCTAGGCATCCTGGCCGGGCGTACTTTTTTGCAAAAAGTTCCGCTGGCATTACTGCATAAAATCAGCGGGGGCATCTTTCTCGTATTGTCTACATTTGCCGCTTACCGGGCTTATATGAGTTACGCGGGTTAGAGACAGCGTTTCACAAAGAATTTCAGCGATACTCTGCGGTGTAACTTCTCATTAATGATAGGTAAAAAGATTAGGCTATTTCCTGAAAAAGACATATCAAAAATTGTCCACGAAAAGCACGAAAACCACGAAATTTTCGTGTTTTTCGTGCTTTTCGTGGACTTTATCTTTTACAACCTATGATCATCAAGGGATGTTATTTGTCTCGTTCCCAAGCTGGAGCTCTCGTCTTTATACACAAGTTTGTCCGAGAGTCGCCATACCGGTGTCTGAGTCTCCAAGCTTTCACATCCATGTGTCTGAATTCTGGCATCCCTACCAGAATAACGGTATCTCGCAGGCTTTTGTGTATAACGACAAGAGCAGGAGCTTGGGAACAAGATAAAATACAAGAGTGATGCTGTGACTGCTTATGTTATAGTTTCAAGCACCTATGACAGCAAACATATCTAAAAGGTTGTTAAAAATGGCTTTGGCACAAGAAGATATTGATCAAATTCAGTGGCTCATCAAAAAAACGTTATCGGAGCTGCCTGAGACATTAAATGCGAATGTGCGTTATGAGTTGGACTTGCGGGAAAGGACGATCCGCGTGGAAGAAGAATTGAAACATCAGCGGGAGTTGATGGTTGAAGGTTTCAAGCAAATGGAAAAGCGTTTTGAGCAAGTGGATAAGCGTTTTGAGCAAATAGAAAGGCGTTTTGAGCAGATAGATAAGCGTTTTGAACAGGTAGATAAGCGTTTTGAGCAGGTAGATAAGCGTTTTGAGCAGATGCAAATTGAAACGACGAAACGCTTTGAACAAATGGATAAACGTTTTGAGCAAATAGAAAGGCGTTTTGAGCAGGTGGATAAACGCTTTGAACAAATGCAAATTGAAACGACGAAGCGCTTTGATCAACTGACCACACGGATTGATCACTTTATGGTATGGTCATTTGCAACCACACTTACCGTTGGCGGGATTGTAATCGCTGCGATTAGGTTTTTGTAATGCGGTCAGACCAATCGACCAATCAGGGACACCGACTTTTTTGGCAAAGCCCGGTAGTTCGTATCTTTATGCCCTCGGGTGTACCCGCATAAACGCATAATCCGCGTTTAACAAAAGCTCTGAATCACGGATGACCTGAAACAACCGCTCATTCCTTTGGGATAGGCGGTTTTTTTATGCGCGGGAAAACGATGCCACGATGCAAACGCTACGCGGCTGCGAGACTCTGCGGTTAAATAAATCTGGAGTTTGGGAACAAGACAAATGAAAAAATGCACAATGCAAGACCTGACCCTGTTTTTTGCTGTTTTTCTGACCCTGTTTTCCCCCCTGGTGTTTTTCCGGCGGTTACGCCTAATCAAAAAAAGGTCTTGACGATAATCGATAGCACACCGGCAATGGTGACCCCCATCATCCATTTGAGCGTGACTGAATCGGCTTTTAAGATAGCAAGATCAGTCTTAATGGGAGATAAAGCTATTTCAAGACTATCTTTAGTGACTAAGCTATCTTGTGAGTCGACAATAGCGCGAACAAACGCGTCGGCATGTTCTTGTGATACACCAACCGCTTTTAGCTTAATGACGGCTTCTTGGGTGTCGAAGGTAATCGTAGTCATAGCGGTATCTCCTGTTTAATTTAGCCGAAGTTTACGATAGGAGCTGGAGCTTGGGAACGAGAGACTGTTCAAAGTAATTTAACTAACGCAGCAATAACAGCCAATTGACCTAACGCAAGACCAATGCCCTACTTGACCAGCCTGTTTTCCATTTCCATCAAATCCGATTTAGTCGCAAGCTGTGAATCCATCGCTTCGGCAAAAGCCTCTTTCTGCGCTTCTGCAATAGCGGCAGCTTGCTCGCGTGGTAAGCCGGCCTTTTCTAATCTTTCAACGAATTTTAATGTATCAAAGGTAAGCGCCGCCATTTTATGTCCCCTAATCCGAAAAAAACCAAGTCAAAGTATATCACAACAAAAAACCGCCTCGGTTTCCCGGCGGCGGTTTGTTTAGATCATTCCGAAAGAAACTCTGCGATACTCTGCGCTTAACTCTGCGAGACTCTGCGGTTAAATAAAGCTGGAGATTGGGACAACTTATGTATAACGATAAAGCGGAACGAGACATTTTTTAAGCCGCTTAATCCACTCTGTTTTCTATTTCATCATCACTGAGCAGACGTATTGACTTCATTTGCGCCAAAGCAATGGGATGACCTAATGAGGCTGCTTTGGCAACCCACATCATGGCAATATTATTGTCTTTATCTACACCGTTCCCCTTTAAATAACATTTCCCTAGTAACTGCATTGCATCAGCAAAGCCTTGCTTGGCCGCCAGTTCCAGCCAATAAATGGCACTTTGCGGTTTATTATTCTCTAAAAAAAGCAAAGCTAAATCATTTTGAGCATTAGCATCACCGGTATCTGCACTCATAATGAGTTCAATATCCTCAGATTTAAGAGGAATGCCAATATCATTTTTGATCGAATCAAAAGAAATCATTGTCTTAATTCTATCTTCATTGTTTACGCAACTTAAAGTGCCATCGGCAAGGCGGCGTCTTATCGTGCGCAAACTCCACCCTGTTAATGTTGTGACCGCCTGGATACTGATAGTTTGCATGTTTAAGTCCTCACTAATGATTAGGGCAATTGGCACAGATTTTTGATGGGCACTTTTATCTTGACACAGTTTTTTGATGGGCGATTTCATCTTGGCACAGCTTTTTGATGGTCATTTTTATTTTGACACAGATTTTTGATGGGCATTATTGGGTTTATAGCGAGTCTCAATAAAATAATAACTTGAGTTGAACCTTATGACCGATTTTTTTTGATAATAATCTCGATTATATTTTATCTAAATAAAGGCTAATAATTTGTTTTAATAGGGTTTGTTAATCAAGCTAATCATTAAATTTCAGGGGTACGCGCGACATGGCACGGCTTCTGCTTAAGTCTTATTGAAGTTTATTTTTAACTTAACGAGGATTTATTTATGAACACATTATCTATGAAAAAAGCTCAACAAGGTTTTACTTTGATTGAGTTAATGATCGTTGTGGCGATTATTGGTATTTTGGCGTCGATTGCGATTCCGGCTTATCAGGATTACACGCTCAAAGCAAAATTTTCTGAAGTAGTCACTGTAGGCAAATCTTATCAAACAGCCGTTGCTGTTTGTGCACAAGAATTAGGCACTGTAACTGGCTGTAGCTCTGGTTCTAATGGCATTCCAGCCACACAAGCAACAACACATGTGGCTTCTGTTGCTGTCACAAACGGTACTATTACTGTGACACCTACGGCTACCACCAACGCAGCAGCAACCTTAGTACTTGTACCAACACTTGGTGTTGGCGCTCTTACCTGGGCTAAAACAGGCAGCGGATGTTTAACGTCTACACCTGCTTTATGTAAAGAGTAAGTTTGGGCTTATAGCCGGATAGGTCTGGGTTACTGAGCTAATCCGACATTTCACACGATTGACGTTGTAAATAAAACCGCCCTTGGAAAGCTGGGGGCGGTTTTTTTGTGTTTCGTTATCTATAAATCTTTGTCTCGCTCCCAAGCTCCAGAAACTATGAAAGCACACTGAAATTAGGCGGAATTGCCAATTTCGACAACCAATAATCAATAGTTTACAGCGCATTTTCTACAATTTTTTAGTGATTTTGATAATACTTTCAAAGCCTCTGGAGCTTGGGAACGGGATAGTCCTTACTTCCACACTTTAACGGTTACGCTTTTACATAACTAACAATCACTTACAAAAATAAAACCAAAATTAAAACTAGGTCACGCCATGAAAACAGTTTTTTCCCTAATCGCTTTATGCCTACCAGTGACACTGCTTTATGGGCAGTTTTTCTGGAATCCAGTGGTCTTTGATGATGACTATTTTTTCGATGGCTCGGTGCATGGGCAATATCTGGATAAAGCATTCAGCTTTGACTTGCGCTGGTTGCCCTATGCTACTTTTGAATGGACGCGCACGCTGTTTGGTTTAGACCTGATTTGGTTCCGTCTGGGTAACCTGATTTTACATCTTGCGACGACTATCACCTTGTTTCTGTTTTTGCGCCGATTATTTGCACACATTATTCCGGCTGATAGCGATAACGAGACTTTGTCAGCGCACTGGCTGGCTTTTTTTGCCGCTTTGATTTTTGCCTTACATCCCGCTTCGGTTTATGCCGCCGGTTATCTAGTGCAGCGCTCCACACTGATGGCAACCTTGTTTGCCTTGCTGACTTGGCGCTTGTTTCTGGAAGGCTTGCTAAGAGAAAATACCCGTTGGTTACTGGCTTCTGCGGCGACTTATTTTTTAGCGGTATTATCGAAAGAACACGCCATTATGACGCCTGCAGTAGCGATTGCGCTGTTATTTCTGGTTAACAAGCAGTCAAGCCGGCAACGGCTGATGCTGGTTTGGCCAACTGTTGTACTCTATGCTTTGATTGGCGGCTTTGTCATTTTTCAGGTCAAGGCAGCACATATTTTAGGGCAAAGCTATGAACCGGTAGCCGAAAGCTATTTGTCCTTGTTAGGGGATGATTTCAATGCGCGCTTGGTTTATCCCTTGTCGGTACTGACGCAGTCGTTCATGTTTTTTAAATATTTGTGGGTATGGGTTGCACCCAGTCCGGCATGGATGGCTGTCGATATGCCACAAGTATTTGCCCGAAGTTTATGGACTTGGTGGGCTTGTGCGGGCTTGGTCGGGTTTATTGTCTATCCGATTATTGCTGCCCGTCTGCTGCGGCAAGGCGGCTTAAAAGGCTTGCTGGGCTTTGCCCTGTTGTGCCCGTGGCTGTTATTTGCCACTGAGCTGTCAACGGTCAGGATTCAAGAAGTTTTTGTACTTTATCGCAGCTATTTGTGGATGGCGGGTGCTTTTGCTGCCTTGCCTTTTTTGTGCCAGAAATTAAACGCTAAACAGGCCGCCATGACTTTAGGCTTTGTCGCGGTATTGATGATGCCTTTATCTTGGTTGCGTTTGACCACTTTTTCCCATCCATTATTGCTGTGGGATGATGCCGCCACACTGATTGAGCATAGCGAAGAAAAGCGCTTTGGTATGGACAGGATTTTCTATAACCGGGGTTCAGAGTTGCTTAGGGCGAAATATTATGATGAAGCGATTAAGGATTTAAGTAAAGTTATTGAGTTAAAAGGCTATTATTCGAGCTTTGCTTATAATAACCGGGGCGTTGTCTATTTGGAAACACAGCAATATCACTTGGCTTTAAACGATATTAATAAGGCAATTGAGCTGGAGCCAAAACGAGAAAAATTTTACCGTGCTAAAGCGCAGACTTTAGAGGCACTTAATGACTCGACCGGTGCGATGTTAGCCTATAAACAAGCCTGTTTATTAGGCTCGGCAATCGCCTGTAAAAAAACAGGCCAATCTGAATCCCCTGCGAAGTCATTGAGCGACTTTCTTTCGGATACATCAGCGGATACATCAGGGACAGACCCCAATTGTCTCGCTCCCAAGCTCCAGCTTGGGAGTGACTACCCTCAAGCTCTGCTTGCAGGGTAACATCAAGCAGAGCTTGAAGCACTGCATTCCCAAGCTGGAGCTTGGGAACGAGAAAAACAACCGCTCATTCCTTCGGGGATGGGCGGTTGTTTTTATGCCTGCTTAATTTTTGCATAATGTCGGCTATGTTAAATCTAAAGCAATTTGTTAATGTTTTTTTGAATTTGGCGCTTTAGGGAGTGATACAATTTAGCCGGTTAATCGATTTTGTGAATGAAATAATTATGTCAAAAATAGAACGCATTAAAGCTGAAATTTCATTCCACGAAAAAATGTTTTTTGCTGCTTTAGCGGTGATTATGGCTTTGGTAGGTTGGGCTGCAGAGCATTATTTAACAATTAGTTTTTGGATATTGCTCCTATGTGCGTCAGGTTTTTTTTGTAGTTTGGCTTTTGCGTTTTGGAGCTACAAACAGATAAAACAGTTATTAGAGGATTTGGAAAATGAATAGTATTTTACTTGCTGTGATGATGATTGGTTTTGTGGTTTTTTTGGGTTATCTTGCTTACGATACATGGTTAGATACCAAAAAAGGCTCTTGACTGTTAACGGCCAATTAACGCTGTAAGGTGGATTCGCCGTAGGCAATCCACCACAACTTCGGCAGAATGTTATCGGCGTGGTGCGTGTGTGGCGGTTTGCTGCGCGAAACCGCCCTACGGCTCTTGAGTTTTTGAGGAGCTAAGGGTCAGGTCTGTCTCGTTCCCAAGCTCCAGCTTGGGAATGCCTACCCTCAAGCTCTGCTTGACGAACACTTTCTCGCTAAGTAATACAAGTTATGGGACGTAGCCGCTACAAAATTCTGAATGAAGCCTATCCTTACTTTCACACTTTAACGGTCGCAGGTTGGCAGCCCGTTTTCACTCGCCAAGAAAGTGTGCAACTCCTTTTCGATAGCTTCATTTGGTTGCAAGAAAATACCGATTTCAGACTCCATGCCTATGTTATCTTGGAAAATCATCTGCATTTTATTGCCAGCAGCAGCGAGCACAGCAAACGCATTCAACAATTCAAATCATTTACCGCCAGACAGATTCTCGATTTATTAGAACAGCGCAAGGCAACAACGTTGCTTAACTATTTTGCCTATTACAAGCGCAAGCACAAAACCGAAAGCCACTATCAATTCTGGCAGGAAGGGTCACATCCGGAAGAAATGAATAATGACACGATGCTGATGCAGCGCTTGGCCTATATTCATAACAATCCTGTCAAACGCGGTTATGTCGACTTGCCGGAACATTGGCGTTATTCAAGTGCGCGGGCTTATGCTGGGGGAGTGACTTTGTTGCCTATTGTTTTGTTGTATTAGTCAAGCAGAGCTTGAGGGTATGCATTCCCAAGCTGGAGCTTGGGAACGAGACAAGACTCTGGGTCACGGATGACCTGAAACAACCGCTCATTCCTTCGGGATGGGCGGTTTTTTTTATGCGCGGGAAAACGATGCCACGATGCAAACGCTACGCGGCTGCGAGACTCTGCGGTTAAATAAAGCTGGCGCTTGGGAATGAGACACAGACCTTCCAGGTTTTAAAAACCTGGAAGGTCTAACTTGCAGCGCCCTAAAAAAAACTCAGCGATACTCTGCGCTTAACTCTGCGGTTAAATAAAGCTGGAGCCTGGGAACGAGGCATGTTCAATTATCGGGGCTTCTGTTGCTTTTCCTTGATTTAAACTACAATCATTGCTCTTAATTTTGCTAAAGGTTCTCCTATGCCAACTATTAGTATGTTTTACGGTATTCTTGTTTCAATGTATATTTTGGATACGGAAAAGCACCATTTGCCTCATATTCATGTCCGTTATAATGAATTTAAAGCATCCATTGCCATTCCAAGCGGCGATGTACTTGAAGGAACCCTGCCTATCAGGCAGATGAAATTTGTCCAGGCTTGGATAGAGCTACATCAAGATGATTTAATGGCTGACTGGTTTCTTGCCTCTAATGGTGAGACACCTTTTAAAATTGATCCCTTACGTTAAGGAGCGAGTGATGGTTCCTGATGTGATTGAAGTAAAAACATTACCGGATTATTGCTTGGAAGCCATTTTTGAAAATGGCGAACGTCGTTTTTTTGATATGAAGCCATTACTCTCTTACCCTGCATTTTCCAGTTTGACTGAGCAAAATCTTTTTATGAAAGCTCATGTAAACTATGGAACCGTTGTGTGGAATGATGAGATCGACCTTTCTCCTGATACATTATATCTACGCGGTCAAATAGGTTAGCCGCCTCGTTCCCAAGCTCCAGCTTGGGAACGAGACAAAACTCAGCGAGACTCTGCGCTTAACTCTGCGAGACTCTGCGGTTAAATAAAGCTAGAGTTTGGGAACGAGAAAGGTTGTGGGAGCGGTCACCGGCCCCGAACGAACAATTGCGCGTTCGCGGCCGGGTGGCCGCTCCTACAACTTAGGTATAACGATAAAGGGATTTAATTAGGGTCTGTCCTAGCCTGTCGAAATAGATTTTTATGGTATTTTTCGTTTGGATTTTGTAAAACTAATTTTTATTAATAAAAACAAATAGTAATGACTGATTGGTGAAATAAAAACTAGGGATATAAATCAGTAAAAAAGGTGTTTTTTGTGGTTTTAAAAGCATTCAACTTTGTCTAACTTATTGATTGTTA
>JAUXXQ010000042.1 GCA_030684815.1 Methylobacter sp.
ACCTTACAGCGTTTGCGTCTTAAATTTAGCATAAGGGGAAGAGATAGCTAAAAAGGGTTGATTTTGCTTTAATTTGGCGTATTTTTTGCGCTTTTTGGCATGGAAAAGTATTTCTCAGTACTAAGGCCGACAGGCTCCTAGGCTTTCGGTAAGGTAACGCCGGTTTGCCCTTGATATTTGCCGCCCCGGTCTTTGTAGGAGATTTCGCACACTTCGTCGCCGCCAAAAAACAGCATTTGCGCGACACCTTCGTTAGCATAGATTTTTGCCGGCAGCGTAGTGGTATTGGAAAACTCCAAGGTTACATGGCCTTCCCATTCCGGCTCCAAAGGCGTTACATTTACTATTATGCCGCATCTTGCATACGTTGATTTTCCTAGACAAATTGTCAATACATCGCGAGGAATCCGGAAGAATTCAACCGTTCTGGCCAACGCAAACGAATTCGGCGGGATAATGCAGACATCGGATTTCACATCGACAAAGCTATTGGAATCAAAGTCTTTAGGATCGACAATGGCGGAATTGATGTTGGTGAAAATTTTGAATTCATCTGAACAGCGGACATCGTAGCCGTAACTGGAGGTGCCGTAGGAAATGACCCGGCCGCGTTCCGAATCTCTGACTTGGCCGCTTTCAAACGGTTCTATCATGCCGTGTTGTTCCGCCATGCGGCGTATCCATTTGTCCGACTTAATGCTCATGGGGTCTTACTACCTGATTGATTTAAAAAGGCGGATTTTAACACAGAACGTTAGAACTTCTCATTACCCATAGGCGGCGGTAATAGCAGGTTAAAAAGTAACGGCTCAGCCTCTGCTAAAAATAATTAAATGGAACACGGATTACACGGATAAGACAGATTTTTAATCAGCCATGATCCGTCTAATCAGTGAATCCGTGTTCCATTACTTTTTTCCACGGAGGTGGCTACGTATTCTGCACCACGATTTTGGGGAATTTTGTAGTAAAGTCTTTAGCTTTCAACGCCAGTCTAGCCGCTGTTTTACGTGCGATTTGTTTGTAAATTTGCGCGCAGCGTCCATCCGGGTCGGCAATGACGGTCGGGCTGCCGGAGTCGGCGAATTGGCGGATGTTAATGTCCAACGGCAAGGCGCCAAGAAATTCAATCCGGTTTCGTTCGGCCATCGCCAGACCGCCGCCGTGGCCGAAAATGGCTTCTTCATGGCCGCAATTGCTGCAAATATGCATACTCATATTTTCGACCAAGCCCAACACCGGCACGTTGACTTTCTCAAACATGCCCAAACCGCGCTGGGCGTCAATCAGCGCAATATCCTGCGGCGTGGTGACGATAATTGCGCCGCTGACCGGAATCTGTTGCGACAGCGTCAGCTGAATATCGCCGGTGCCAGGCGGCAAGTCGATAACCAGATAATCCAAGTTGTCCCAATTGGTGTCTTTAAGCAATTGCTGCAAGGCGGTCGTCACCATCGGCCCGCGCCAAATCATGGCTTGGTCGGCTTCGACCAGATAGCCGATAGAAATTGTCTGTATGCCGTAAGCGATTTTAGGCATCATGGTCTTTTGGTCTTTGCTTTCCGGGTAGCCCGAAAGCCCCAGCATCATCGGGATACTCGGGCCGTAAATGTCCGCATCCAGAATACCGACATTAGCGCCTTCTGCAGCCAGCGCCAGCGCCAGATTAACCGCCGTGGTCGATTTGCCGACGCCGCCTTTGCCGGAAGCGACCGCGATAATGTTTTTTACATTGGGCAAGGGTTTTAACGCCTGCTGCACCGCATGGGATACGATGTTGACGCTCACTTCAACATTGACATTGCCGACACCCGTCAGCGTTTTTAGCAGCGCCTCGACCTCAGCTTTAAGTTCCGCCACATAGCTTTTGGCCGGATAACCCAGCTCCAGCTTAACACTGACATTGTTGCCATCAAGCGCAATCGCTTTTACCGATTTTGCCGACATCAAATCGGCACCATTGTGCGGGTCGATGAATGTTTGCAATAGATCTTCTACCGCCGATTTTTCAATGCTTGCCATGCTCACGCTCCATAATTGTAAAAAATGCGCCTGATTAATAACCAAGCATTAAACTCAAGATATAAATCATTTTACCGATTCTCACGGACTATTGCACTTTTTAGCGGGCGGAGCATCACAGGTTGCATTTATTTTATGCCATAATACAAGGCTATTTTTGCCTTCGGATTATTTGCCTTTTTTACACTATGTCAGCCAGAAAAATTCTCGTCACCAGCGCACTGCCTTACGCCAACGGCCCGATACATCTCGGTCATCTGGTTGAATATATCCAGACCGATATTTGGGTACGTTTCCAGAAACAACGCGGCAACCTGTGTTATTACGTGTGCGCCGACGACACCCACGGCACGCCGATTATGCTTCGGGCGGATCGCGAAGGCATCACTCCTGAACAGCTAATCGCCCAGGTCGGCAAGGAACATCTGGCTGATTTTACCGAATTTAGCGTCGCTTTCGATAATTACCACAGCACCCATTCCGAAGAAAACAAAGCGCTGTCATCGCTGATTTACGAACGTTTGCGCGACGCTGGACACATTAGCTCGCGCAGCATCACCCAAGCTTTTGATCCGGTAAAAAATATGTTTTTATCCGACCGTTTCATCAAAGGCGAATGCCCCAAATGCGGTGCGCTCGACCAATACGGCGACGGCTGCGAAGTCTGCGGCGCGACTTATTCGCCGACCGAACTGAAAAATGCGGTTTCGGCGATTTCAGGTGCCAAGCCTATTGATAAAGATTCGGTGCATTACTTTTTCGATCTGGCCAACTTTAGCGAGATGTTGAACGAATGGACTCACGCCGGTCATTTGCAACCCGAAGTCAGCAACAAACTGGCCGAATGGTTGGACGGCGGTTTGCAGCAATGGGACATCAGCCGCGATGCGCCGTATTTCGGCTTTGAAATCCCCGATGCGCCGGGCAAGTATTTTTACGTTTGGTTGGATGCGCCGATCGGCTACATGGCCAGCTTTAAAAACTTGTGCGACAAGCAAGGGCTGGATTTTAACGAATTTTGGGGCAAACACAGCGACGCCGAGCTGTACCATTTTATCGGCAAAGACATCATCTATTTCCACGCCTTATTCTGGCCTGCGATGTTGAACGGCGCGCATTTTCGGACGCCCAGCGCGATTTTCGCGCACGGCTTTTTGACTGTGAACGGCGAAAAAATGTCCAAATCGCGCGGTACGTTTATCAAAGCCCGGACTTATTTGGATCATTTGAACCCTGAGTATTTGCGCTATTATTTTGCCGCCAAACTCAGCGCCGGGGTCGATGACATCGACTTGAATTTCGATGATTTCAGCCAGCGGGTCAATTCCGACCTAGTCGGCAAAGTAGTCAACATCGCCAGCCGGTGCAGCGGATTTATCGCCAAACGCTTTGACAATAAGCTGTCCGAACACTGTTCGGAGCAGGCGCTGTTCCATGAATTTGTTGTCGCCAATGTGCACATTGCCGAGCTTTACGAAGCGCGTGAATTCGGCAAAGCTATGCGCGAGATCATGGCGTTGGCCGATAAGGCTAACCAGTATATCGACGAAAAAAAACCGTGGCTGATCGCCAAGGAAGAAGGCAAGGAACAAGAACTGCACGAAGTTTGCACCATGGGGCTCAATTTGTTCCGGCTGTTGGCGGTTTATTTGAAGCCGGTGTTGCCGGTGCTGGCGGGCAATGCGGAAAGCTTTTTAAACATCGGCGCGCAAGCTTGGCCTGTGCATAGCAAACCTTTATTAAACCATGCGATTAACGTGTTTACACCGTTAATGACCCGGGTTGAAGCCGATAAAATCGCGGCGATTGTCGAAGCGTCCAAAGAGCACCTTGAAAAAACCGCCGAGCCTGTAAAAGCTAAAAAATGCGAGCCGATTGCGCCCACCATCGAATTTGACGATTTTGCCAAACTGGATTTGCGTATCGCCCGCATCATCAAGGCCGATCATGTCGAAGGCGCCGATAAGTTATTGCAATTGACCGTCGATATTGGCGACGAAACCCGCAACATCTTTGCCGGGATTAAATCCGCCTACAGTCCGGAAGATTTGGAAGGCAAATTGACCCTGGTCATTGCCAACCTTGCGCCGAGAAAAATGCGTTTTGGCTTGTCCGAAGGCATGGTGCTGGCCGCAGGCCCCGGCGGCAAAGATATTTGGGTATTGAGTCCCGATGAAGGCGCAGAACCCGGAATGCGGGTTAAGTGATAGTTAATTTATCGTTCCCACGCTCCTGCGTGGGAATGCCGTAGCAGACGCTCCAGCGTCCTCGCAACGCTGGAGCGTTGTGGACTGAATTCCCACGCCGGAGCGTGGGAACTATATTAATTTGCTTGCCTAACCGGCGCGACGAGAATATCTGGAACATGCCTGTTTCACCTGAAAATCCCACCTTGATTGACCAAATCAACGCCTTGCTGCCGCAGACCCAATGCGGCCAATGCAGCTTTCAAGGTTGCCGCCCTTATGCTGAAGCCATTGCCTTCGGTTCTGCCGATATTAATCAATGTCCGCCCGGCGGCGATGAAGGTATCCGCGACTTGGCCGCGTTATTAAATGTCCCATGCAAGCCGCTGAATACCGAATTCGGCGTACATAAACCCGCCAGCGTCGCTTTTATCATTGAGCAAGACTGTATCGGCTGCGTTAAATGTATCGCCGTTTGTCCGGTCGATGCAATATTGGGTGCGGCAAAATTCATGCACACAGTCATCGCCGCCGAATGTACCGGTTGTGAATTGTGCATTGCGCCTTGCCCGGTCGATTGCATTGTCATGCAAGCTGTGCCGGGCAATGCTGCCGAGCTGAACCAGGCACAAAAATCAGCACAGTTTAAACGCCGCTACGATGCGCGCTGTTTGCGCAAACAAAAACAAGAGGTTGAAAAAGCCGAACGTGCGCAAAAGAAAAAGCAGGCTTTGCTGAAACAGTTGGGCAAAGCAGGGCGCTGAAAAAAAATGCCTGCCTGACAGCCTTATCAATATCTCAACATAATGCTGGCATGAATGCGGTTGTTACCGGCTTTGGTCGTGCCGTTTTCCGCAGTATCCAACGCATTGGCAAAAGCGATATTGCCTATAAAATACTCGCGCCACTGATAACGTGCACCGATGCCGGTACCGCTCAAACTCCAGTCTTTCGCTTGTCCGGGCAAGGTGCTTTCCAGACGGCCATGGCCATAATCGTAAAAAGTAAACAGGTTGATGTTATGCCAAGCGGGCGTGGTGATTTCAAATTTCACAATCTGGCCGCTATCGGCACCGGTTTCGCGTTGCTCATAGCCGCGCACGTCAAAACTGCCGCCTATGCCTAGCTGTTCACCGGCAATCAGTGGATTGCCGCTATGTTGTCCAATCAGCGTGGTTTGCAGCAACCAGTTGTTAACATTGACGGTAAAATTGCCGCCATAGCGCAGCAAATCCCAGTTTTGCTTGGCGCCCAGCCGTGCGGCCTGATAATACGCATCGGTGTTGTGTCCGCCAAAATCGGTGTTGGCCACCCACTGTACGTAATAGCTGCTCAGCGTGTTCAGCCACGGATATTCGCCTTTATACAAAATACTAAACGGCGCACTACGCACGTTACCGCCGACTTGGGTCTGCTGGAACTGGATATCGTTGATGAAATAGCGGTTGTCGATACCCAAATCCAGGCTGTGTTCATATTTGCCTATTTTAGGCAAAAACTGCTGGTAATGGATGCCGTACATTTCACCCGCACCGGTTACGGTCAAATCAGTCGCCACCGTGCCCACATTGACCGATGACTTGGCATAATAGGCGCTCAGCCAGCCTTTGAGCTTATAAATCGGCAAGCTGTAACTGCCGCCGTATTGTTTGACGGTGTCGGCATAATCCGGGGCGATGGAGTAACTGCCGTTGACAATATGGTCCAGACCCCACAAATTGCTGTATTGCAATGCGCCAATCAAGCGGTAATCGCCTGAAGTTGGGGTACCGAAGTTATTGGCCATTAATGTGGCTTGGAAAGGGCGGCGCTCGGCAACGGCAAGGGTAGCGTCGAGTTTGTCTTGGTTTTTACTCGGCTTAAACGTCAGTTGCAGTTGTTTTGACGGGTGCTTGTTCGCCACTTTAATGGCTTCGGACAAGGCTTGCGCATTAGGCGATTCCCCAGGTTTCAGGCTGGGTAAGCTGGCGATAACATTATCCCGGCTAAAGTGTTCGTTGCCGGTGACGTCAATATCGCCCAACGTAAAAGCCAGCACGTGCAATTTGACTTCGCCGGTTGCCAGCGTTTGCGGCGGCACAATCACCCGGTAAAAAGAGTAGCCCTGATCGTGGATCGCCCGCTCCAGCGTCTTGCTGATTTCTTGCAGTTGTTTCAGTGTGTATGACTTGTTTTCCAGCGTCTTGAAATAATCGTCAATAAACGCAGGCGATAACGGCGAGTTGCCTTCCAGCGAAAAATGCTTAACTTCAAACTTAAATTCCTGCGGAGCCGCTGCCAAGGAAGGGGCAGGCGGCAAGCATAAACCGGCTGCGATTAAGGCGAGGCCGACTAAGCGGCCTGGCCTATGAATAGTGTTATTCATTTTTGAAACCTTTTTGCTTTTATTGGTGTGTGCTGTTAACTCGCGGCTAAAAAACATCAGATAAAACAACCTTCAAATGTGTTATCGGCTTTCCCTGCATCGCGGTCAAACAAGCTTTCATTATCCAGCGGGATGTTGGCGGGTATTTTATCGCCGGATGTCTGGAACAGGGAGCCATCATCAGGCGGTTCCCCGCCGCCCGTGGGCGGCGTACCGGATGTGGTGTCATAGGACTGGTTAAATGTGGTGGTTTTGCCGTCCGATCTTGTCGAGGCCGATTCGCCTTGATCAATCGTGATGACAATTTGTCCGTCTTCAGTCTCGATATTCGTGCTGCCCCTTAGCACCTTAACGGCGGTATCGCCCTGAACTGGCGGCTTTTCCTCGAACACTTTATCAGGGTCGGATTTATCGCTGTCGGGTCTGGGTTCCGGCGGTTGCGGCGCATCAGCTGGCGTCGGAAATATATGCGGAATGGCATTGCGCCCAGAAAGCATACTGCTGCTGCCTTCCGGCACATCGAATTCCCCGGCCAGGTTGCGGATAAACGATGTCCCTTGCCACGTGGAATGCTCCAGATTAAAACAGCCAACTTTATTTGGGTCACAATCGCCATAAGCGGGCGCTTTTTTTACCATCGTGTCGGTACCGGTGCCTCTGATGCCGATGGTGGCAATCGGCGTATCCATAGCAAAAGCAGCGGGGTTGGCTTTGCCGATCTTGCCGGTTAGCGCACGCAAACCGCCCGTGGCTAAGTTGTAGAGAATCTGGTCTTTTTTGTCTTTAATCTGATAATCATATTGCTTGATGGCCATTTCGCTATCCGCTTGCACCGTGATTTTTTCGCCGTCAGGAAAAATCAGCAGCGCGTAACTGTCTTTTTTGCTCTGTACCGTATCGGCGTTATACAACGGCTTGCCGAGTGACAAGGCGCGTTCCGTGGCGTCCTTATGGCTAGCATTAATTGCCCGCACCTCGCCTTTAATATCGACCACGCGCGCCACGACACTTTGTTCGGTCCTTACCGTCTTGCCGACCGCCTGGCGGCCTTTTTCCTCACAGCCTTTGTCGCAAATAGCCACACTGTATTCAGCTTTTTCGGAATTGGGCTTAACCGTGGCGGTTGGCGTTTTTATTTGATAATTTGCAGGGTTAGCCTGGGCAATCGCACCGGTGCTGGTATTGACGCCGCCCTGATGCAACACCATCTGCGCGGCTTTGCTGGTGGGTTGGCTGTCATAGCGGTCGATACTAAAGTTACTGTTCGGGCGTACCGTCACCTTAGCGCCATCGGTGAAGGCGACCACGACAAAACTGCTCTCCGTGGTCTGGATGTTGTCGCCTTGGAAAATGTCCGCATCCTTGCCGAGGATGCGTGGCGCGTCACCCGGCAATTGCGCCGCGTTGCTGCCCTTGGCAAAATCGACATGACCGACCACTTGGGGCACAGCAAGGGCGGGTAGGGCGATTGCCAAACCTAGCGTTAAGCTTATGGATGCGGCTAGTCGGCGGCTAGTTTTTAGCCGCGACATGACCCCCAAAGGGCATAAAGGCGTCGCCTTCACCGTAGGTGTTAAAACCTGTTTAATAAACTGGACGGGTTGCATGGGCATAATGGCATCTACAAAAAATAAAGGGATATTCATTTAACGGCACTGTAAAAAGTTTTTTCTTTTTTCATCGTCTATGGCGTCAGGCGATCCCGTGGCGGTTGTTTTAGGCCGTGCCAGAGTGCCATCATCCAGTGAATCATCGGTGAGCGAGCGCCCCAACTGCGGTGTAGTCCCTAGCACCACTTGGTTAATGCCTTGTAAGGTTTCCGGCACCACTTTATCAATGATTTCTACCGGCGTGGGCGTAGGCGTGGGCGTAGGCGTAGGCGTGGGTGTGGGCGTGGGCGTGGGCGTGGGTGTGGGCGTGGGCGTGGGCGTGGGCGTGGGCGTGGGCGTGGGTGTGGGCGTGGGCGTGGGCGTGGGCGTGGGCGTGGGCGTAGGCGTAGGTGTAGGTGTAGGTGTAGGTGTTGTTCCTGAGTTATTAGTAAAAAACGCCGCTAACCCGGCAGCCTCAGTCCCGCCCAACGACCCCCCGGCTAGACCGATAGTGCCTAATGGCGCGGTCACCGGCGCATTAATTGTCAGCGTGCCGCCATTGCTGGCGGTTAAATTAACATTACCCGTCGTCGAAGACACCGCACCGTCAACCGTCAGCGGCGAAAACGCCGTAATATCAACATTACCAAAACCCGTAGTCTGCCCCAGGTTAAAGCCGCCGACATTGCCGACATTAATTGAACCGTTAGCGGCATTCAGGCGGCGGATTTGCGCATTACCTTGACTACGCGAAAAAATATTGCCGAAGGCATCAATCACCAACTCATCGCGGATATTATTGGTGCCGGCAAAGCTGACATCGGCACCGCTGTTGGCACTGAGGCTATCCGCATTAATCGTACCAGCGGCACTTTGAATAATATTGCCGAGCGCATTGATAATGACACTGCCGGCAGAAAGGATCCCGCCAGTCTGAGTAAAGGCATTGCTGGCGGTAAAATTAGCTGCCGATAAATTACCGCCGGATTGCGTGTATTGGGCCGTGTCAAAATGACCGTTCACCGCCAAACTGCCGCCCGTCATTTGAAACAGCCCTTGGCTGCTTACGCTGTCCAAGCGGGTATTACCCGCGCTGCCATCGTAGGTAACACTGGCGCCATTCGGAATAGTCGCGGCCAGCACATTGCCGGTAACCGGCACAATCCCTTTCGTCCAGTTGTCGGCATTCGACCAAACACCGCTGCCGCCGATCCAAGCAACACTGGCCAACGGCGTGATACTTAACTCGCCGTCAATGCCGGTAAAGGTGTAATTTTGGCTGGTTATCTGTGGCGTGATAGCGTAAAGGCCAACATCGGATAACGGTGTCGCCGGTGTGCTAAAACTCAGGCCAATCGAATCCAAGGTATCATCATTGGCTAAACCGCCCTCCGTAATGGTGCCGGTAAAAACCGGATTGGCATCGCCGTAAACGCGTGTCGCATTAGCTGCCGTCACCGTCAGGTTAAGGAAAGCAGGGTTGATGGTAAAGTTAGCGCCGGTAAAAACAATGCTGTAATTACTGTTCGCCAAACTGCCCTGATTAATCGCATAAATGCCGACATTTTCGCCCGCCGCCCTCGCTAATGCGCCGTTTAACAGATCCCCGTTAATGAGGCCGGTGGCGTTGTAAGCCAACACAGGATCAAACGCGCCAAAAAACTTTTCAGCGGCTAGCGCGGTCACAGCTAAGGCGCGTGGCGTTACGCTGAGTTGCCCATTGATGCCGGTAACAGTGTAATTGCTGCTGCTAAATTGCGGCGTAATCGCATAAATCCCCACATCAGACAGCGTGGTCGCCGGGGTGCTGTAGCTCAGGCCGATAGACGCCAACGTATCGCCACCCACCAACTGCCCTGAAGTCACCGCGCCGGTAAAAACCGGATTGGCATCGCCGTAAAGCCGCGTCGCATCGTTTACCGTAATGCCCAGCGTTGCGGGGTTGACCGTCAACGCAGCATTAACGTAACTGATTGCATAATTGCCCGCCGTCAGGCCACTGGGAATAATGTCATAACTGCCCGCATTGATTGCGCCTTGCGCCGTGCCGCCATAAGCCAGGACACCGCCCAATACCGTGTCGCTTTCATTGTTGACGAAACCCGCATAATTGACGCCATTGCCGCCGTTAAAGGCCAAACCGTCGTAAATTTTGTTGGCAGCATTGGCCGTGACCGTGAGTGATGCCGGGGTGATGCTGCCAATCAAGCCGGACGCTTCGGTGGGCAGGATGTAATTGGCCAGGTTAGTGCTGCCGACCGGTGAGAAATCATCTGGCGCTAAGGTCGTGCTGACCAGAATGCTGTTGCCGACATTGGGGTTGGCATAAATACCGGTGGTTTTGGTGACGGTGGCTGAATCGCTGTCGACGAAACCGCTGAGCAGGAAATTGTCGGGTACTAGAAAAGCGTTGGTGGTGCCGTCGTAGGTCTTAGTGGTGATGCCGGTCAATGAGGCGCTGATTGTGGGGTTGGGGGCGACTATGATGGGTGCGCCAGTGATGGTAAAGTCAGCACTGTTATAGGTTATAGCGTAAGAGTTACCGGATAAGGAGCCAAGTAGAATGGGATAAATACCCGCATTTTCACCCGCTTCGCGACTCAGAGAACCGGTAAAATAATTAGTAATTGTATCTGTGACATTATCATCCGTAACTGGAGTGACATTAAGTGTATAAGTCAAGGCAGGATCAGTCGAACCGAATACTTTGGTCTTAGCATCGGCGGTCACTGTTGACGTGGGTTGGGCGGCATAAATGAGATGATTGCCTGCTTCAATACTGGCAGGTGGATTGCCTGCGTATGTCATGCCATAGAGTCGTGGTCGAGTCGATCCTGCGAGGGCGGTTAAGCCATTTTCAGTGGATACTGTCCAGTTGTTGCTGTAGACCAGCCAACGACCACCATCGGAAACGTTGAGCGCGTCGCCAGTGCCGTCGAAGGTGTTGGTATAATCGCCACCAGCGGCAAGAACCAGATTTTTACCCTCACCGACTGTGAGTGCGCCCGCTTGCGTAATATTGCCGTCGGTACCGGATGCGAGAATAGTTAGATTAGCTGAAACGGGCGCTGTCCAACCAGGGATACCGATGTCCACTTGTCCAGTGCCTGCACTATTGCCAATGGTGATAGCGCTAAAGCCATTTTGAATATAGCCCAGTTCGATCGCAGATAAATTAAACGTGCCGTTGTCACTTGCCAGACCGATGGCAGTTGCATTGTTTAACGGTTTGAGTGTTAGTGTGCCAATGCCTTGAATGTTGAAACAATCATCACCGCAACCCCATTCTATGCTGTCTCTGTCTGCTCCTGCCGAATTGGCTATCAAAGTAATATTACCCAATTGGTCTGCTGCACCAATAGTAGTCGTATCAGACAAAAATCCCGCACCGGTTGCGCTACCGCGTCCGTCCAGAGTCATCGCGCCAGCGCCACTGGTTAAAGTAGAGGCGTTAGTAATTCGTATGCCAAAGCCTTGAACACCCAGCGCTGTACCGGTCATATCCAGTTTCCCACCTGTGGTGGTCAGTGAAGATAAATTAATATCAATGCCCGAGCTAGGATCATTCCCGCTGCCATTAAGATAAATATTGCCGCTACCAGAGTTGATAGTGGCCTGATCCAATACAACACCTCCAATACCGCCAACTGCAGCAAGTGTACAGCCGTTGCCGTCACATACACCGCCCCCCATAATGATATTGCCACCATTGCTGATGATTTGTGAATTATTAATACTAATACCCCCCGCACCGTTCCCATCAGCATCGGCATTGAGGATGACATGAAGATTGTTGGCAACAGGTAAGGAAATGATGCTGGCGTCGTCGATGATAATAGCGTTGTCCGCTTTGAGGTGCAGGGTGGCATCGTTCCCAGCAGTTTTTTCGATGGAGGCAGATACCGTGATGTTGCCTTCATCAGTGCCATCAGTGCCACCGGTGTAAATGGTGACGCTAGTACCACTGTTAAGTTGGGTGTTTATATCAGTATTATTAATAAACGAGCCAGTAGATCCCGCAATAAAATCGGGTAAAGTTCCCCCTGTGGTTGAGCCAGCCGCATCAATAGTAATATCAAACGGATCAATCAACCACTCACCGCCTTTACCATTAGGTGCAGACGCATTAACCCGAATACTTGCAGTATCCAGCCAATGCCCAGACGTTTCAATAAAACCACCATCACCCGACTGTTCGCCGCCTTTGGCGCTGATGTCGCCATGAACGCGGGTAGAATCATCCGACCAAACAATCACCTTGCCGCCGTCGCCCGCGCTTTTGGCATCGGCTTTAATCACCGCATCCCTGCCGATGAACGCGGCTTTGGCATTATGCACATCCGTATTTTTACCCTGATAATCGCCGCCGATTAACACCTCGCCGCCGCCCTTTTCACCGCTGGCATCGATTTGCGCTTGCGCCAGCATCCCGACCCGTTCGCCGAGCAATTCAATCTTGCCGCCTTTGCCGGTTTGGCTGGCCTGGGCTTCAATCACGCCCTGCGCCAAAGTTGTTCCGTCTGTGCTGTCGATATGAATAGCACCCGCATCACCGGCGCTGTTATTGGCGCTTATTGTGCTGCCCGCCTCCAGCGTAATGTCCTGTTGCGCCACCAGCCGAATGTTGCCTTGTGCATCCACCTCGACGCTGTCGGCGCTGATGTCGCCGCTGTGTTTGATGGTGCCGGCAAAGACGTTAATCGCGCCGCCTTCGGTCAGCAATTGGCCGATATTTAACACGCTGTTGCTTGGCGCCTGCACCTGAAAACGGATGTTCGGGTCATCTAGGTTGGTGATGGTCAGTTCTTGTCCGGCGGCTAGTGTAATAGCGCCTCCGTCGCTGCTGATAATGCCGTTGTTTTCAATCTGCGGGGCAATCAGGATGACGTTGCCGTCTTTACCGGCGCGGATGATGTCTTCATTGACGATGTTACCGGCGCTAGGGCCTGCCATGAAATGGTAGTTGCCGCTGAGAAAATCCTGGTCGCTCAAATTGAGGCTGGAGGCAATCAGGCCTTGGGTGTCAATCATTGCCCCAGCGCCAAAGACGATGCCGTTCGGGTTGATCAGGAACACTTTGCCGTTGGAGGTCAATTGGCCCAGAATCTCGCTGGGATTTTGCCCGATAATGCGGTTAAGCACGGCGCTCTGGCTGTTTTGCTGGATAAACTGGGTGAGTTCGTTTTGGCCGATGCTGAAGTTTTGCCAGTTAATGATGGCATTGGGGCTGTTGGTAACCGTGGTCACGCCCGGCGTGGCGGTGTCAATGCTGACCTGGCCGCTGACGATTTGCGCGCCGTCCGGGTTGGCCTGGACAAAAGCGGGATTGAGCGCCGCTAAAATGGCGAGGCTTAACGCGGATTTATTTAAACCGGGGTGGGGCGGCAGATTATTGGGGCGGCATCCTGCGGTTTGCGGCTTGCGGTAGGTTTTCATGGCGATTTCACTTTTTTGTTTTGCAGTAGGCATCAACTATTAGATAGCTCTTATATTAGATGGCTCTTAAAAGTTATGGGGATAAATTGTAGGCCATGATTACAATATCTGCTAGGTAGGCACTGTTTTTTCTTATTTTGCGTCTAAGCCGGATATACTTAGGCCTTTTCCGCAAACCAAGATACCAAAAAATGAGTAAAATAAGCACCTATTCCAACCCTACAAAAAACCGAGATGACAACAGCAGCGTATTTTGGCCAAGCCGAGCGACAATCTATTAACGAGAGCCACTTAT
>JAUXXQ010000043.1 GCA_030684815.1 Methylobacter sp.
AACTGGCATAACAGGCAAAGCGGCAGTCGGCATAGAGGGGGCATGAACTCAGTACAGGCTTTAATACGGAACATGAGAACCTGTCGTTCTGATGTTAAGGGAGAAGCTCAAGTGGAAGCACCACGAGGCGAGAGTACCAAGAAACACGGGGTCAGGTCTTGAATTGTGCATTCTTCTGAAATAAAAGCAAGCAGCCTGGATGGGGCTCACGGAATCCGGGACTTCTTTGCTTCAATCATCTCGTATTCCGCTACGCTGTATACGGGCTACGCAACTTTTATCCGTTAAACATGAGCCGCTTTTCCAAGTATCTCGGCAGCCCATTGATTAAGGCTTTTGCCGGTAGCCTGAGCGGCTACCAGCGCCGCCGCATGAACCTCCGGAGGCACACGCAGCATCAGCTTGCCGCTGGCAGGCTTTTCCGGCGACTCGCCGCGCGCCTTGCAATCATCAATCATGAAGTCAATGGCGGCCTCGAAGTCTGCACATAATTCGGTTACCGTTTCGCCATGAAAACCGATGATGGCTTTTACTCCCAGTACCCGACCCACGAATATAGCATCGCGCTCATCGAATTCAATGCGGGCTGTATAGCCCTTATAAGTCATAGTGTTCATGGTTTAATCTCCAATTTGCTCAGCATTTCGCGTAATTGCTCAACCTGATGTTTCTTGGCATCCTTTCCTGGGTGAGGCCGGTGCGCATGCCATTCCATGCCCTGTAGCGTGAATTTCACACGCGAACCTTCGCGCTCGGTCTTTTCGGCGCCCAATGCGATTAGCAGTGCCTCAAGCTCGGCAAATACAATAGACGCTCGTGTAGGCAAGGCAAATACGGAATGCAAGGTTTTTAGGTGTTTGGCTTTCATAAGGGCAAATGCTATCAAATATTGATAGCAATGTAATCTATATTTCTTAGATTCAACTCATCAGTGCAATCGACACAGAGCGAAAAAGAAAAAGGTTGGCCCTAGACTGTCGAAATGGCCTTTTAGGTTGCCCAGCTTTTTGGCTTCCATTTTTTTAAATTTTTGGCTACCCCTTTATGAACGACGGGGGTGTATGCCATTTTTTGGAAATCCAAAAGATGGAAAATATAGCCGGGTGGGCACATGCTGTTCGTGCCCACGCGGAACAATGCGATGATATTAAACGGTGGGCAAAAAAACCTGCCCACCCTACCGGGCTTGGGAACGAGATATGCACAATGCAAGACCTGACCCTGTCTTGTGACCGTGACCCTGTCTTGTGCCATCAAAAATAACGTGAAGACAGGGTTCGGTCTTGAACGAACGCGCGACGGGGTATGTACCCCGTTGCAACGTTTTGATGTGAACATAAAACGTTTCGGACGGGGCAACATGCCCCGTCCGGCCTTAGGGTGGGCGATGTTTACATCTTTATATCTATATGGGTATAATCAAAACATGCAATCTCTAATCAAACCACTGCGCTGGGTTGCCTCCAGTAAGAAAGACCTGATGGCAATGCCGGAAGAGGTCAGGGATGTATTCGGCTTTGCCTTGCATTTGGCGCAGGCGGGGCAGAAACACCCCAACGCTAAACCGCTCAAAGGATTTGGTGGTGCAGGTGTGCTAGAGGTCATCGAGGATTTTCAGGGAGATACATATCGAGCTGTCTATACAGTTCGTATTGCCAGTGAGGTGTTCGTTCTTCATTGCTTCCAGAAAAAATCCACACAAGGGATTGCTACTCCCAAACATGAAGTTGAATTAATTAAATCCCGTTTGAAGGCCGTTGAGGCCAGCTTAGGAGTTCACCATGATCGAAATTGAAAACAGTAGCGGAAATATCTATGAAGATTTACAGGTGGCTGATGCCGGTGCTATGCACATCAAGGCTCGTCTCGCGACAAAGATAGCGGACATTATTCTTCATCGTCACCTGACGCAACAACAAGCTGCCGATATTCTGGGTATTCCTCAGCCTAAGCTATCAGGTTTACTTCGCGGTCAGTTCCGGGGAATTAGTGAAGCGAAGATGATTGAATGTCTCAACCGTTTGGGGCGAGATGTTGAGATCGTCATTCGTAAGGCACCTCGTAGCCATGCACAGGGGCACACACAGGTAATTTACTCCTGATAGCCGGTCGGATGAATCAAGAAATAATAGGGGACAGACGTTCGCAGTAACAGTAATTTAGCTAGGAGCCTGTCGGCCTTAGTACTGAGAAATACTTTTCCATGCCAAAAAGCGCAAAAAATACGCCAAATTAAAGCAAAATCAACCCTTTTTAGCTATCTCTTCCCCTTATGCTAAATTTAAGACGCAAACGCTGTAAGGT
>JAUXXQ010000044.1 GCA_030684815.1 Methylobacter sp.
GCTCCGAGACTGGCAGCAACGTCTGTCCGAACGCTTCGATGCGGATGAATCGCTTAAAAATGATCCCATCGCCCAATTGGTCATGGATCTGCTCGGGTTTCATAACCGGGAACGCAAACCCAAAATCTGGGCTTATTTTGAGCGTCTTGAAAAGCCCGATGAAGAATTATTCGACGACGATACTTGCGTTCACAACTTGGCCATTAATGACCAGGTTCATACGGAAGACGGCGTTCTATTCCGGGGCAAATTCGACATCAAGCAACCCGTCCGGAAAGACAAGTTTGGCACGGCCTCGATTCGTGGCACCGATATCCGCGTCAAAAGCGTTAAATTTTCAGAATCTGAAACGGACGCCGTCATCGAATTTCTTGCCGATCCATCCCAATTAACACAATTGGAAGCAGAGAAAATAACTCTGTTCGCCGATGAACCCTACATCAACACCGAAACCTTGGAAACCCGGCTGTGCGAAGTTGCCGATGCCTTGTTTGATGGCCGCCTGCCGGGCGCAATCAAAGGAATTCTGAATCGAGACAAGCCGGTTTTCCAAACAGATTCCGAAATCAGCAATGATTCAGAGCAGCATCTCCCTATAACGCGCTCAAGATTCAACGAGGACGACGAATACCTTGCTGCCATTATCTCGGCGGTTGAGGCCATGGATAACAGCACGATGTGCATTCAAGGCCCACCCGGCGCCGGCAAGACCTTTACGGCCAAACACATTATCACCTCACTTGTCCGTAAGGGAAACAGAGTTGGCGTGATGAGCAACAGCCATGCCGCGATCCTGAATCTCGTGGATGCGCTACATGAACCGACAGAGCACGCCAGAATTGCCAAGGTAGGCGGTTTTGGCTCCAATCAAGACACCTTCAAGGAAAAATACAATCCGGACGAATTTCCAAGCTATGTTTACCGGCCATCAATGAGCTTCACTAAGCGTGATCCTTATCATTCGTTTACCGTCGTCGGTGCAACCGCCTATGCCTTTGCCTCGAATACGGCCTTTGAATCGCCGCTGGATTATCTGTTTGTGGATGAAGCCAGCCAAGTTGCCTTGGCCAATCTGATCGCCGTGGCCGGAAGTGCCAGGAATATCGTTTTGATGGGCGATCAAAATCAGTTGGAGCAACCGATCCAAGGCAGTCATCCTGGGAGCTCAGGATTGTCAGTATTGGATTACATGCTCGGTGGGCACGGTGTCATCCCTGACGATATGGGAATCTTCCTGGAAAGGACATACCGCCTGCACCCCGCCGTGTGCCTTCCGTTATCGGAGGTGGTTTACGACGGCAAGCTCAAGGCTGCCAAAAACAACGACCGCCAATGTGTCTCGGTACCCGACTCAAAACTCATCAAGCAGGCTCATGGCGTCATGGTGGTCAACGTTGAGCACGATGGCAACCGGCAAAGCAGTGAAGAGGAAGTGGATGTCATCCAACGACTCATCAACGATCTCAAAATGGGGCGTTGTACCGCTAAAAATGGCGAATCCCGCCCAATCGCCGATGAGGATATCTTGGTTGTGGCGCCTTACAACATGCAGGTGAATTTGCTCAAAGAGCGTTTAGGCGGCCAGATCGCCATTGGCACGATAGACAAGTTCCAAGGCCAGGAAGCGCCTGTGGTGATCATTTCCATGTCCGTCAGCGATGTCGAGGAAAGCAGTCGTGGCCTTGATTTCCTGTTCGACATCAACCGCCTGAATGTCGCGGTATCCAGGGCGCAGGCCTTGGCGATCATTGTTGCCAATCCAGGCCTGCAAAAATGTCGTGTCAACAGTTTGGGGCAGATGGAAAAGGTTAGTTTTTATTCGCGGTTGGTGGCATAAACCAGCTTGCTTTCTTTTAGTCTTGTGGGATAGTTGCAATATTGGCTTAACAATTCATTTCGACCAATTATATGACTTCTGAATTCCTATTAGAAACAGCACGACCCGCCCGACGCTGGGCCATGCGCCACCGCATAAGATTCAACTGCGGCGACGACCTGGCCGGGATGTGCGCCATTGCCTCTGGCTATTTGCATCGCCTTTTTAACAAAGTTGGAATCGAGTCATTCCTGTGCGTTAATCACGAACACTGTTTTGTACTTGCCAACGGTTATATCGTCGACATCACAGCCACGCAGTACGGACTGAAGCCGGTAACTATTGTGGAAGTTGAAAAAGCTTATCAAGAATTTTGGGTTATCGAAAAGAAATTCAAAACGCCGGAAAACCTTTTTGGGCATCAATTTGACGAAGGCTGGCCATTCGACCAAATGGTACTGCTTGAAATTGGAAGTTAAATTGAAAAATATAACGTACATTCCCCAACCATGGATTGATCTTTTAATATCCACATGTGGGTATTCTGTTTTGAATGTGCTTGATGGAATTAAATTAAAACACGGATACTTACTGTCATCCACGTTTGCATGGTGTCACAAATAATGACGACGATCCCAACACCCTGGACAAATCTTTTATTGGCTGCCGGCAAGCCTGAGATTCTTGATGCCATCGCCGTTATCGAACAAAATCTTGATGAGCTTTCCAGGCAGTCAGTAATATTGCCAGCTGCTGACCACCGGTATAAAGCACTTTCAATCAACCCAGAAGATGTGAAGTGCGCAATCGTGGCCCAGGACCCCTATCACGGCATTGCCAAAATTCGCCTTGAATCTGGAGAAACACGATCAGTGCCGGAGGCAATGGGTCTGAGCTTTTCGGTTCCAAAAGGTGTAAAAATTCCCCCTTCCTTGCGCAATATTTTCAAAGAATTGAATCAGGACATTGGCTGTCCAATACCTGAGCATGGGGATATTACTCATTGGGTTGAAGAAGGCGTTTTTCTTCTCAACAGAATGCTGTCTGTCGAAAAAGACAAACCAGCTTCGCATAGTCAACTCGGCTGGCAGCTGATAACAGAGGCATTGGTATCCGCCCTGTCCCAACAGTATTCCGGCATTGTGTTCATTCTTTGGGGAAACCATGCCAAATCGGTTCGGCCATTCATTGCGGATAATGGCCATGCCGTCATCGAATCGAGCCACCCGTCATCCATGGGTGGATCTTGCAATAAAGGCTTTTTCGGTTCTAGGCCGTTTAGCCGTGCAAATCAAGCTTTAGCAACCCTTGGCAAAGAAACAATCGATTGGAGTCTTTCGTGAACCCCTATTTTTCAACATTCAAAAAATACGCCGTCTTCAAAGGCCGCGCTACCCGTAGCGAATACTGGCACTTCACACTTTTCAATATCCTCGCTGTCGGGGGATTTTGCCTCATCGATCAGCTAACGGGGAATTTTAATTTCGATGTCGGCTATGGCCTACTGAGCGCGATTTATACCCTGGTGATGATTCTTCCGGGTTTGGGCGTTTCGATAAGACGTTTGCATGACACCGGGCGTTCCGGGGTGTGGTTTTTGATTACCGCTATTCCAGTGTTAGGTTTTCTGGTCTTTTTGTATTTTGCTTTGCAAGATAGTGATCCCACCCCCAATCAATACGGCGAATCGCCATCCTGGAAGTACAATATCCAAAATTTTTCCCGATGATCGCTCGGGAATGATTGAACTGTTTTTCTTCGAAAGCGAAGATGAAGCCATAGCGGCTGCCCATACACTTGAAAAACTTGGCGGTCGGGCGAAAAAACTTTTGGCTGAATGCATCGAACATCAAGGCATCACCAGAAAAT
>JAUXXQ010000066.1 GCA_030684815.1 Methylobacter sp.
TCCAGTTGAACGTTTGGTTGAGTTCTGTCGAGAGCTGCCCTATTTGCTGCATATCCAGTTTCCACCTTGGCAAAAAAACGTGGATATATGGATTATGCTTTCTATTTCAATGAGTTATATTTTTTGTCATGTACAGAGAAATAAAGTATATGGATGGTTAGAAAGAAAAGGAATACAGGAATTTAAAATTGATAGCTTTCCTTTATCTTAAATAAAAGCTGTATTTTATTCTGCTCTAGCAAAAGAATATGATGTTTATTCTCCTGATGCTATTTATCGTTTCCAACAAATTATCGCATTGTCAGGTGAGTGGCTAGAGGTAATGTCGTCTAGAAACGCTCATTTCCAAAATTTCTTAACTAAAACTAGAACATTAGTTTGTGGAACCTGTGTAGGAATAGGCCGTAATCATTATGGTATAGGAGAAAATATTTACGATTGGGTGATTATAGATGAAGCCGCTCGATCTACAGCTAGTGAAATGGCAATTGCTATGCTTATAGGACGACGTGTATTGCTAGTTGGGGATCACCAACAATTGCCTCCTACATATGAGAAAGACCATATTAAGGCTGCACATCGAAAGTTGCCAGATGTAAGTGCAGATGAACTTGCAAGAAGCGATTTCGAAAGAAGTTTTAACTCTTTTTATGGCCGTAAAGTTGGACAAAAATTGCTGACTCAATATCGCATGGCCAAACCTATTGGAGACTTAGTTTCGACTTGCTTCTATAAGGGGGAATTAGAGACTGGTCGCAAGAGTGTCGAAGATGTTTATTTAACGCTACCTTCTTTCTTGGGTAAAACAGTCAATTGGGTTGATACCTCTCAAGCAGGGTATCCTGCTTATGACAAAAAACCTAACCACACAAATTCTAATGATCATAGTGTTGTGAACGATTATGAAGCTAATACCATCATAAATCTTATTCAGTTATTAACTAATGAAAAATTACTGCTTGAACGGCTGCATTCGGTACATCGTGAAGACTCTCCAATTGGAATTATCTGCATGTATTCTGAACAAAGGAGGCTATTGATACGAAAGCTAAATAGTTTGTCTTGGACTAGATCTTTGTTGGAGTCAAGATTTATAAAAGTTGATACGGTAGATAGCTATCAGGGAAAAGAAAATGAAATAATTATACTTTCATTAGTTAGGTTTAATAGGGAAGGTAAAGAAGGATTTTTATCATCTGAAAATCGTGCCAATGTAGCTTTATCAAGAGCCAAGGAAAAACTTTATATTGTTGGAGCATCCACTATGTGGTCAGAGAATAATAATTCTAGTGTTTTTGGTGTGGTTTATAATTATATTCGAGACAATAATGAACATTGTGCATTCTTGGATGCAATAAAAATCAATAACAAGGAAGAATAATGGACTTTATTGTCAATGAAGCAACATTTTCACTACCGTGTAGATCTTTTATTATTGATTACTCTGTGAGCCAGAAGAGGAAGTTAGCGGTTGTTAAAGAGTTTACAATTCGCCTACTTTATTCAATTCGTGAGATATCTCCAGATCAAATAGCTGAGTATTTTGGTTTTTCCACTGAGGAAATGCAAGTGATGCTAGTCGCTCTTCAGGAGGAAAGGTTAATTGAATGGGAGGATGGGAATGTTAAATTAACCACATACGCTAATGAAAGGTTTGAACAGGTCGATGGAAAATCTGTGCCAAGATTTTTTGAAGTCACGGATCAAATAGATACAGTAACTTTTGATTTGTTTACTTTTAAGTTACTTATTGGCACACCATCGGGATCGATAAGCCCTAATAATATGGAAATATTATTACCTTCGGAAGCAATGGGAAACTTGACTGAAAAAGCAAAATCAGCATTTGATAAAAACTTTTATATTTTTTTAGAAAAAGTAAAAAAAGTTAATATATATTTGGAAAACACAGAGCTTTATAAAATCAATCAAGTTTTTAACAAACGTGACTCACTAGTTCCAATCAAAATTCAATACGTAATAAATTCTACCTCGCCTAATCAGCCTACTATCCAATATGCTGATAAATGGATGGATGAGTGGGACGATGATAAGTCATTATATGCTGCTGTAAGTGCTCAAAAGGATTTTGTGTCAACCTCTGGGTGTGATCTCGGTATTACATTCGGAGAATACCTTAGAATAAGTAGAGATCCAAGCTCAGCAAGGTTTTTTAGAAGTGAGAACTTTGATTTTTCTGCTGCCATGGATACGTACTCTCAAAAAAATGGAGTTTATGACTTGGAGACGAAGATGCTTATAGGCAACTTGTACACTCCTAAAAATAAAGATGTAATTCAATCTTTGATTGATTATAAGTTTGGTGAAAACAATGTAGTCTCAACAAAGGGAGCTATCTGGTGTATCGATCCTGAAGATAAAATATGGGGAAGAGGTCCTGAATTAGAAGTCTTTATGAGCTCAATTGAGTCTAGGTTTGATGAACGGGAAAAGCCAGAAAAAACTATTTTAGTTAGTCAAGTAGATTGTCCGCAATCTGCCTTTAGTAAAAAGGAGCGATACGGGATTACGGGGGCTAATTTCCAAGGGGTTAATAAAATGCCTGGAAATTCTCAGTGTGAAATATTGCTAATTCCTAATGTGTTAGTCGCTTGCATTTTTCACTTCACTATTGATGATTATTACCCTCTAACGCTACCTATTGGCTATGTGTCGACTAATGAAGATAGGATCGCACAGGTGCAGCAAGACTTGACAATTTTTTTTAATAATCCAGCATTAACAAACGCCTACTTTGAGCGAAAAAATGTTAAAGAAGAAAATTTAGTATTAAGTTCAAAGCTAATGAAACTTTTAGATAAATAAATAAGAATATTTACACATTTATTTAATTTAAAAAAAGTTTTGATAATTGATAATTGATAATTGATAATTGCTGATATTAATTAAATCTCGCTTATTAAAACTAGAAGCCAGTCTATGTTAATGAGATTATGAATTGTCTGCCATTTAGTTTCACTCAAAATCAGGAGATAAGTAGGGGTTATTGAACCAAAAGAACGGTTTGTCCCACGACACCCCTGGAGCCCTTGTCGTTAGCGGTCTATAAAGGAAATATCGATTTCGGAATTGCTAATGACATTTTATATAACGCATTGAATTCTTAGTATATTTACTCAACACTCAAATTCATAACGCTCATTAATGGTGTTTTATTTTAAATTTCAATGAGTTATATTTCGTGACAGAATTTTACAGCCCGTTGCTGAAGCTTCTATGTATAGCTTTCTAATGCTTTTTGCGACTTATTTGCCTGTTCAACGTAAAAATCCAGTAACGACCTACAAAAGGCATGAATTTTAGCATTTAAGTAATATTATTAATATTCAATAGGATACGAGTAATGCTATAGACGATTTTAAAATCGATATTACGTCTGTAAGCCACGAATACCATGGGTTTCAAAGGGGTCTCGGGACAAACCGTTCTTTTGGTGTAATAACCCCTATATGAGTAACTGGCAGCACAAGAAATGAAAAATCGAGCCATTAAACCTTGTTTTGATTTTCTCAATGAGTATTCTTGTGCTTTTTTGGTCAAACGGACGATTTTTTGACCGCAAGATAAACGCTCGTTTTTCTTGCGGTTGGCATTCAAAAGCCAGTAACAGGGGTTTGAAGTCCAATGGTACGATTATGTGAAGCTCAACATAATCGTACCATTGGACTTCAAACCCCTAAGACCTTCCAATGCAAGTGCTGCCGGTTGCAGACCTCCTTGATCGCCGGTACCTTGTTCCAAAGCACTCACTTAGCGCTGAGCATTTGGTTCTTGGCCATTTATCTGGTCAGTCAAGCCAAGACCGGCTTGTCTTCACTCGACCTTAAACGGCAGCTGGGCGTGAGCTACCCCACCGCTTGGCTGATACAGCAGAAGCTGATGCAAACGATGGTTGAGCGGGATGCTCAGTACAAGCTGTGTGGTCATGTCCAGGTGGATGACGCTTACCTCGGCGGTGAATTGGCTGGCGGCAAGGCCGGGCGTGGCTCCGAGAATAAAGTGCCGTTTGTGGCGGCCATCTCGCTCAGTGCCGAAGGCCGACCGTTGTATATTAAAATGGCGCCGGTTCCGGGTTTTACGCGCAAAGCGCTTGCCAACTGGGCTAACGAGGATCTTTCACCCGGTTGTATAGTCACTTCCGATGGCTTGGGTTGTTTTGCCGGGGTCACCGATGCGGGCTGCCAACATAGGCCCATCATCGCTGGCGGCCTCAAGCCCAAGGACTTGCCGCAATTCAACTGGATTAACACGGTTTTGGGTAATCTCAAAACCAGCTTGGGTGGTGCCTACCATGCGTTCGATTTCGCCAAATATGGAACCCGCTATCTCGGTGCGTTTGTTTATCGGTTTAACCGGCGCTTCCATCTTGAGACACTTCCGTTGCATCTGCTCGTCGCTGCGGCCACCACAGGGCCTCGTTCAGCTTGTTGGCTTCGCCAAGCTGAAGAATCTTTCTAATCAGGAACCCCGTTAAGGATTTTTTAGTAGTGCGACGTGAACGGTTACTCCTGATGAGCCATTAATCAACAAATCGACTTACCCTGGCGCTTTACTTTTCGTACCGTTGAATTCCAAGCGGAAAGGGTAAAAAAGGGTGCTTGTGATAATGAATTTAAACTGGGATACTCTGGTTGAGGCGGTTAAATGTCTTATCCGTTTCAACAGGCCGGTGGACGCAGTGAGTGAAGTCCATCAGAACAAGGCGTTTTCGTTGCCAGTGCAATGCGCATGTGTAGCGGCCTCTGAACGCCTGAACTCCAAGCTTATCGGGAAACCATGAAAAAACTACTTGCAGCAACACTGATTGGCGGTCTGCTCACCGCCTGCGTCCACATTGAACCAACATCACTCGCACAGGTCGAGCGTGTCGCCACTTTCGAGGGTCCGATGCCCACCGGAGTCACGGTCGCAGAGAATGGCCGTATCTTCATCAATTACCCGCACTGGGGCGATAACCCAACCTTTACTGTGGGCGAACTCAAGGATGGGCGCGTTTTCGCCTATCCCAATGCAGCGGTCAACTACGGTGATCCGGCCCGTGCTGCTGAAACACTGATCAGTGTGCAGAGCGTGGTCGCGGATGGTGCTAACCGTTTATGGATACTCGACACGGGTGCGCCGAATTTTTCCAACCCAATCCCCGGTGGGGCAAAGCTTGTCGCCGTAGACATGGCGACCAATCAAATCGTCCGCACAATTTTGCTGGGCCCTGAGGCGTTAAGACCGAACAGTTATATCAATGATATGCGCTTCGATCTTCGCCATGGAAAAGCAGGCGTCGTCTATATCACTGACAGTTCTACGAGTGCTGGTGGCGGTATCATTGTGGTGGACTTGGCGAGCGAACAGGCTTTGCGTCGCCTGTCAGGACACGCAAGCGTCAGCCCCGATACTGATTTTGTGCCGACGATTGAAGGCAAAATTTTGATGAATCGCCCAGCCGATGGCTCTCCGACACCTTTTCAAGTGGCCAGTGACGGCATCGCCCTGTCACCGGACGGTACGCTGCTTTATTACTCTCCGCTGTCCAGCCGACACCTTTACTCGGTGCCCACTGCACTGTTGCGTGATGCAACGGTCAGCGATGACACCATTGCGGTTGCCGTGCGTGATCTCGGACTCAAAGGTGCATCGGACGGTCTCGCAGAGGACACACAAGGCCGCATCTACGCAGGCGACTATGAAAACAACGCGATCCGCCGATACACGGAAGGGCATTGGCAGACCATCGCACAAGACCCTAGCATCCTGTGGCCAGACACACTCTCGCTAGGAGCGGATGGCTACCTTTATTTCACCGCCAACCAATTGCATCGTCAGGCAGGTTTTCATGGTGGCGTCGATCAGCGGCAGCGGCCCTATGAATTACTGCGTATTCACGTCGGCTCAGAACCGGTGATACTGCGCCGGAGCATCTCAGTCATTGGACACGGCCGGAACTGGCCCATACCGTGGTGAAATGGGGTAGGGGGGAACGCACAAGGCAGCCAAGTGGTTGTCTTGCTGGACAGCGTGATTGATACGGCGCGTTTGCGTGATGAGGGTGGGTAAACGATTACACTTGACCTGGCTTTTTTGAATAATTTTGTCTGTTTGGCGAAGGTGTTGAACGGTTTCAACGCTTTTATAATATCTTTCATGGTCAGGGCTTGTAGGATGCGGTTTGGGAAAGCTACAGTCTACTTGCCTCGGCTTTTTTTTGAATGATTTTATCCGTTTGGCTAAGGTGTTGATATTTATGTTGATGCAGCTATATTTTGCGCCTATCTTTGATTGATTATATTAAGGATATTGGCAACTATGGGCAAAAAAATATTAATTTCCTGGCTCGGAATTGGGGTTTGAAGTCCAATTACAAGGCAAGATTTCAGATTGAGTTCGTGTTCCGCGATGCCAAGCAATACACTGGACTGTGCGATTGCCAAGCGACTTCCGAAGCAAAGCTGGGATTCCATTTCAATGCCTCACTGACCGCACTGAATCTGCTGCGTCTGGAAGACCGGCACCACGCCGTGGAAGGTGCTGGACGCAACGTCATTTCCATCGCCAGTTGGAAAACCCGTAAATTCAATGCGCATTTGTTGGAAAGGTTTTCTTGCCACTTAGGGTTGGACTTTACTGCCATAAAATCCAGCCCAGGCTTTGCAGCCCTATGTAACTATGGCGCT